>NZ_CAJYES010000066.1 GCF_913773995.1 uncultured Pseudacidovorax sp. | reverse complement strand
GATCATCTGCAGCGGCGCGCCCTGCACCGGGATGCGCACGCCCAGCATGTCGCCCACGGCGCTGGACCACGCCACGCTGGCGTTGACCAGCCGGAGCGCACGCACGCTGCCGCGCGAGGTGGCCAGCACGAAGCCGGCGCCATCGCCCGGCAGCGTGCGTGCGCGCCGGCTGGTCAACGCCAGCGGGGCGTGGTCCAGCGCCGTGGGCGACATGCTGGGCGTGCGCATCCCGGTGCAGGGCGCGCCGCTGCAGATGATCGTGACCGAGCCCGCGCCGCCGCTGGTCGACCATCTGATCGCCCATGCGGACCGTCACCTCAGCCTCAAGCAGGCGGCCAGTGGCGGCCTGCTCATCGGGGGCGGCTGGACAGCCGCTTTCGATCCGGCCATGCGCCTCAACCGCGCCGTGCGCGACAGCATCGAAGGCAGCCTCTGGGTTGCGCGCCATGTGCTGCCCGCCGTCGCCGGGCTGCACATGGTGCGTTGCTGGGCCGGCATGAACGTCAACATCGACGGTGCGCCGATTCTGGGTGAAGTGCCCGGCGTACCGGGCTTCTACAACGCCGTGACCTCCAACGGCTACACCCTGGCGCCCATCGCCGGCAAGCTGGTGACCGAACTGCTGGTGCATGGCGACGCGGGCATGGACCTCACGCCATTTCGCATCGACCGCTTCCTGTGACTTTCTCTCGAATGAACGAATCGACCATCACGCCCGAGGCCGCACGCACGCTGATGCGCGGCTTCATCGACGACCACTTCGACGCGCAGGTCGACATGCTTGCGGCACTGGTGCGCTGCCCGTCCGACAACCCGCCCGGCGACTGCGCGCCGCATGCCGAGCTGGCGGCGCGCCTGTACGAGGCGCAGGGCTTCACCGTCGAGCGCCACCCGGTGCCGGCCGAAGAGGCCGCGCGCCACGGCATGCGCAGCGTGGTCAACCTGATCGTCCGCGAGCACTTCGGCGAGGGCCCCGTGGTGGCCCTCAATGCACACGGCGACGTGGTACCGCCCGGTGCCGGATGGACCACCGACCCCTACGGCGGCGAGGTGCAGGACGGCTGGCTCTACGGCCGCGGCGCGGCTGTGTCCAAGTCCGACTTCACCACCTACGGCCAAGCCCTGCGCGCATTGCGCGCCGTCCATGCGGCCGGCCTGCCGCTGGGCGGCAGCGTCGAACTGCACCTGACCTACGACGAGGAAACCGGCGGCATGACGGGCCCGGGCTGGCTGCTGTCGCAGGGCCTGAGCCGGCCCGATTACGTGCTGTCGGCCGCCTTCAGCCACCATGTGGTGGTGGCCCACAACGGCTGCCTGCACCTCGAAGTGACGCTGCATGGCCTGTCGGCTCATGCGGCGCGGCCCGACACCGGCCAAGACGCCATCGAGGCCGCGGCCCATCTGCTGCCAGCGCTTTACCGGTACCGCGACAGCCTGACACGGCGGCCCTCGGCCACGCCGGGCATCACGCATCCCACCCTGGTCGTGGGACTGATCGAGGGCGGCATCAACACCAACGTGGTGGCCGACCGGCTGACGCTGCGCATCGACCGCCGCATCGTGCCCGAGGAAGTGCCCGAGCAGGTCGAGGCCGAGCTGCGCGAGGTGATCGCCAGCGCCTGCGCGGTGCTGCCCGGCATCCGAGCCGAGGTGCGGCAGATCCTGCTGGCCCGGCCCTTTGCGCCGGCGCCCGGCAGCGAAGCCTTCGTTGAACTGGTCTGCCGCGAGGCCAGCGCCGTGATGGGTCAGCCGGTCACGCCCATCGGCGTGCCGCTCTACACCGATGCGCGCCTTTATGCCGAGGCCGGCATCCCCACTGTCATGTTCGGCGCCGGGCCAAAGAGCCTGATCGAGGCCAACGGCCACCGGGCCGACGAGCGCGTGCCGCTGCACGAGCTGCGGCTGGCCACGGTGGCGGTGGCCAATGTGCTGCTGGAGCTGCTGACGCCTGCACGTGCTCGCTAAGGCGCGGGCCGGCCACACCCTGTGCATCTCGGCATCTCGTCACGGTCTCCGAGCGTCCGGCGAACGGCGCCGAAGCTGTCCTTGCCTTGCGCGGTCTCAGCCAGCGAACAGCGGCTGCAGCGCTTGGTACAGCGCGCGGAAGCGCACCTGCCGTGCGCGATGGCCCGCCAGCTGCCCCGCCTGCGGCTCGAAGCGCTGCCGCACCGGCGGCGGCACGCAGACGCGGGTTTCGTCGCCCCCATCGGCCAGCCAGGCCAGGCGCGCGGCGCCGAGGGCGCCGCCGGCCTCGCCGCCCTCGGCGAGGGTCAGCGGTACTTCCAGGATGTCGGCCAGCAACTGGGCCCACCACAGGCTGCGCGCGCCGCCGCCCACCAGGGCCAGCGCGTCGGCGGGCGGTGTGAGCGTGTCCAGGCCGTCGCGCAGGCCCAGGCTCACGCCCTCGACCACCGCATAGGCGATGTCGGCTGGGCCATGGCCGGCACCCAGCCCGAAGAGCACGCCTTGCGCATGCGGATCGTTGTGCGGCGAGCGCTCGCCGGACAGGTAGGGCAGGAACAGCGGTGCGCGGGCCCGTGCGGCCTCGTCCAGCGTCGCCGCCTGCGCCAGCAGCGCCGCCTCGTCGCCGAGGTTGAAGGCGCGCGCCGCCCAGCTGACGGCGCTGGCCGCCGACAGCATCACCGACATCTGATGCCAGCGCCCCGGCAGCGCGTGGCAGAAGGCATGCACGGCCCGCTCCGGCCGCGGCGCGAACGCGGCCCCCGCGATGAAGATGACGCCGGACGTGCCCAGCGAGACGAAGCCTTCCCCCGGCCGCACGATGCCCATGCCGACGGCGCTGGCTGCGTTGTCGCCGCCGCCGCCCGCGATGGCGACGCGCCCGCCATGGGCCGTGCCCACGCCCCAGCGCGCCGCCAGGGCCGGATCGAGCCAGGTCGAGACGGCACTGCCCTCCACCAGGCGCGGCATGTGCGCGCGGGTGAGACCCGTGGCGGCCAGCAGCGTGTCGGACCAGTCGCGCCGCGCCACGTCCAGCCACAGCGTGCCGGCGGCGTCGGACATCTCGCTCACCGCCTCGCCGCTCAGCACCAAGCGCAGCCAGTCCTTGGGCAGCAGCACCCGGGAAGTGCAGGCGAAGACGTCGGGCTCGTGTTCGCGCACCCACAGCAGCTTGGGCGCGGTGAAGCCCGGCATGGCGAGGTTGCCGGTGATCTGCGCCAGTGAAGGCACGGTCTGCATCAGCGCGTCGCACTGGTCGGCGCTGCGGCCGTCGTTCCAGAGGATCGCAGGGCGCAGCACCTCGCCCTCGGCGTCCAGCAGCACGGCGCCGTGCATCTGGCCCGACAGGCCGATGGCACGCACCTGTGCCAGCGCCCCGGCCTGCGTGGCCTGCAACTGGGCCATGACGCTATGCAGTGCATCGGCCCACTGCGCGGGCGCCTGCTCGGCCCAGAGCGGCTGCGGCCGGCTGACTGCCAGCCGCGCCCCGGCCGTGGCCACGATGCGGTGATCGTCGGCCAACAGCAGCGCCTTCAGCTC
This sequence comes from uncultured Pseudacidovorax sp., assembly GCF_913773995.1. GTDB lineage: Bacteria > Pseudomonadota > Gammaproteobacteria > Burkholderiales > Burkholderiaceae_C > Xenophilus. Next base: position 14,521 of record NZ_CAJYES010000066.1, on the reverse strand, counting down.
GGACGTGCCGAGGTCCAGTCCCAGATACATGCGGGGCGCTCCGTGGTCTTCTCAGTGGCTGCCGCGGAAGCGGTGGTCTGCCTGGCGGCGGAATTCGGTCGGGGTCATGCCCTTGATCTCCAGGAAGCGCCGGTTGAAGTTGGCCACGTTGTTGAAGCCCACCTGGTAGCAGATGTCGGTCACGAAATGGTCGGTCTGCATCAGCAGGTGGCAGGCGCTGTTGATGCGCACGTGGTTCACGAAGTCGGTGAAGCTGTTGCCGGTGGAGCGGCGGAAGAAGCGCGAGAAGCGCGACTCGCTCATGCCCAGCTCGGCCGCCACGTCACCGGCGCTGATGGGCTCGGCCACGTTGGCGGTGATGCGGTTGACGATGCGGTTGATCTGCTCGACCTCGGCATCGCCCTCGGCGCCCTGGATCTGCACGGTGGACAGCACCCGGTAGTCCCGGCAGTGCGCCAGATCGGCCATGAAGGCGCAGAAGTGGCTGAAGCGCTCCAGGCCGCGCGCGGCCTTGATGCGGTCCCAGTGCGTGCGGGCCTGCTCGGACATGCCGAAGAACTCCACGCCCCGGCGCGCCCGCTCCAGCAGCGGCATCAGCTCGCGCAGCTCGGGCAGATCCTCGCAGGCACGCTGCAGCGGCTCGTGCCGGAACTGGATGACCAGGTCGCGCTCGGCCACGCCGCCCTCGCCCGTCTCCAGCGACACCCAGTTGTGCGGCAGGCGCGGGCCGCACAGCACCAGATGACCCGGCTGGAAGGGCCCGATCCAGTCGCCCACGAAGGCCTTGCCCGAGGTGGCGGTGATCAGGTGCAGCTCGTACTCGTCATGGAAGTGCCAGCGCGCCAGCGGCGTCGGGTAGCCGTGGGCCAGGCAGCGCACGAGGCCCGCTTCGTCCGCGCTTTCGTAGCCCAGCGCGGGCGAGCGGCTGAAGTCGCGCTCCAGCTCGGGCTGGCGTTGGCGCGGCCGGGCGGCGCGGGCAGTGTGGGCGCGCGGGTCGGTGGCGGGACGGGGCATGGCGGTCGAGGCTTCGTGGGCAAAGGCGCGGGCTGGCGGGCGGCCGGCCGCGAGGGCCGGCGCCGGGCACCTTAGCTCATCACATTGCCACCGTCCACGTTGAGGGTCTGGGCCGTGATGTAGCGGGCCTCGTCGCTGGCCAGGAAGACGCAGGCACCGCCCAGGTCGTCCGGCCGGCCCATGCGGCCCAGCGGCACCTCCAGGCCGACCCGGCGCTTCTTCTCGCCGATGGGCAGGCCCTCGGCCTTGGCGAAGAGGCTGTCCACGTGCGCCCACATGGGCGTGTCCACCACGCCGGGCGAGATGGCGTTGACGCGGATGCCGTGCGGCGCCATGGCCAGCGCCGCGCTCTGCGTGTAGCTGATGACGGCCGCCTTGGTGGCGCAGTAGTGCGACACCAGCGCCTCGCCGCGGCGGCCGGCCTGCGAGGCCAGGTTGATGACGCTGGCGCCCTGCGTGCCGGCCTCCACCATGTGGCGCAGCACGGCCTGCATGACGAAGAACAGACCCTTGACGTTGACGGCGAAGAGGCGGTCGAAGGAGGCCTCGTCGCTGTCCAGCAGTGGTGCCAGGTCGAACACGGCGGCGTTGTTGACCAGCGTGTGCACCGGGCCGAAGCGGTCGATGGCGGCGCCCAGCAGGCGTGCGATGTCGGCGTTGCGGGTGATGTCGGCGCCGATGTAGGCGAGCGCATCCGGATGCTGCTGCATCACCGCCTGCACCGCGGCCGGGGCCGCATCGGCGCGGTCGACCAGGCTGCAGCGCGCGCCTTCGGCCAGGCAGGCTTCGGCCATTGCAAGACCGATGCCGCCGCCGGCGCCGGTGATCAGCACGTGGCGTTGGGCAAGACGTGGGGACATGGGATGACTCTCTTTCGGGTCGGGTCGTGTCAGGTCGAAGGAAGGCGCGCGCCGGCTCAGGCATGGGCATCCGCGAGGAAGCCGCGTTCCGCCTCCAGCGTGGCGTCGTGGTCCAGCAGCTGGGGGAACAGCCGCGGCGGGATCGTGATGGCGCCCACGCCCAGCGCGAGCAGGGCGAGGTAGGCCTCGCGCGAGCGCACGCTGGCCACCAGCAGGCGCAGCGCGCCGCCGGCCTGCACCACCAGCGCCTGCATGCGGGCGATCAGCGCCAGGCCGTCGACGCCGCTGTCCTCCAGGCGCCCCAGGTAGGGAGCGGCATAGGCCGCGCCGAGCAGTGCCGCGAAGTGCGCCTGCTCCGGCGCATAGACGGCGGTGTAGGTGACGGGATGGCCCGCGGCGGCGAGCTGTGCGCCCGTGCGCAGGCCCTCGCGCGTGGCCGGGATCTTGACCACCAGCTCGCCCGGCGCGAACTGCGCGAGCAGCGCGTGCGCGTCCTCCAGCATGCCGGGCGCGTCGGCGGCCTGCACCTGGGCCTGTACTTGCCGGGCGCCCAGCGCCAGGCATTCGTGCAGCAGCGCGGGCAGCGCCGCGCGCGAGACGCCGGCACGCCGCAGCAGCGTGGGATTGGTGGTCACGCCATGAACCACGGGGTGCGGCAAGCAGGCGCGCAGCTCGCCCAGGTCGGCGCTGTCGAGGTAGAGGTGGAAGCCGGGGGACGTCGTCATGGGAAGGTGAATCGGCAGAGGTTTCACGACGCCTGCATCAGCAGCGCATCGACTTCGGCGCGCATCGGTGGGTTGGCGCCTTCGCGGGTGCAGTTGAGGGCCGCGGCCGCACCGGCGAAGCGCAGCACAGCGAGCCAGCCAGCGGCGGGCAGCGCGGCGAGGGCATCAGCGGTGTCGACCTCGCGCTCCAGCAGCGCCACCAGCAGACCGGCTGCGAAGGTGTCGCCGGCGCCGATGGTGTCGGCCACGTGCACCGGTGGCGGGCGCAGCGCGAGCGGCTCGGCACCGGGCCGGAACAGCGTGGCGCCCTCCCCGCCCCGGGTGATGACCACCGCCTTCGGGCCATGGCCCAGGCAGTCGGCGGCCAGCTCGGCCAGCGGGCGGTCGGGCGCCAGCAACTGGGCGTCCTCGTCGCTCATCTTGACCAGGTCGGCCGCGGCCAGCCAGCGCGCGCAGCGTTGCCGCCAGGCGTCCAGGTCGGGGATCAGGCTGGGCCGTGCATTGGGGTCGAACAGCACCATGCGCCGGCCACGCTGCGCCTCGACGAATTCGGTGATGCGGCTGGCCGCGGGCTCCTGCAGCAGCGAGATGGAGCCGAACTGCAGCCAGCGGCAGTCCGCAGGCAGCCCGGGCAGCTCGGCCGGCGTCCACAGGGTGTCGGCCGTGCCCTGCGTATAGAAGGCGTAGCGGTTGCTGGTGGGCGTGCGCTCGACGAAGGCCAGTGTGCTGGGCGCATCGCTGCGCAGGACGAAGCGGGTGTCGATGCCATTGGCCTGCAGATGGGCCAGCAGCCTATCGCCGAACAGGTCCGTAGAGAGTTGGGTGACGAAGCCCGTGGGCATGCCCAGCCGGGCGCAGGCCACGGCGCTGTTGGTGGGGGCGCCGCCCACATGGCCCTGGAAGGCCAGTTCGCCGGCGGCGGTGAAGTCGATCAGCGATTCGCCGACAAAGGCGATGCGCATCGGCGCGTCCATGTTCAGCGTCCGTGCTGGGCCAGGAACAGCGCCACGCGGTCGCTCGCACGGCGCACGGCAGACACCAGCCGCTCGTCGCCCGCCAGCTCACCCCACAGGCCCGCGTCGGCGCACAGGGCGGCCACCGGGTCGGGTGCGGCGCAGATGGCGTGGGCGACCGCCGGGTCCATGCCCTGGTCCTGGTAGGCATAGGGCAGCGTGCCCTGGTGCCAGCGCTGCAGAAAGGCCAGGAACAGCGCCGGCAACATGGCCACGCTGCCGATGCCGGCGCCCGCGGCCAGGCGTTCGCGCACCGTCGGCGCGATGAAGCCGGGAATCTTCGAGAAGCCGTCGGCCGACACGCGCTGGTTGGTGTCGCGGATCGCCGGGTTGGAGAAGCGCTCCAGGACCACGTCGCGGTAGCGCGGCAGGTCGACCGGGCTGGCGCCCTCGCGCGTCAGGCAGGGGATCACGTCCTCGGTGACGTAGTCATGGGCCATCTGCCGGATGGCCGGCGTGAGCGTGCCCTCGTGGATGAACTGCAGGCCCAGCAGCGTGCCCGCCCAGGCGATGCAGCTGTGGCTGGCGTTGAGGATGCGGATCTTGGCTTCCTCATACGGCTGCACCGACGCCACCAGCTCCACGCCCACGGTCTCCCAGGCCGGCCGGCCGGCAATGAAGTCGTCCTCGATCACCCACTGGATGAAGGACTCGCCGGTGACCGGCGCCGCATCGTCCCAGCCGGTGGCGCGGCGCACCCGCTCGCGCAGCTCCGGCGGCGGGCGCGGCGTGATGCGGTCCACCATGGCGTTGGGGCAGGTGGTGTGGGCCTGGGTCCAGGCCAGCAGGGGCGCATCGCCGATGCGTTCGATGAATTCGAGCAGCCCGGCGCGGAAGCGCTCGCCGTTGTGACGCAGGTTGTCGCAGTTGAGCAGCGTGAGCGGGCCGGCACCGTTGGCCATGCGCGCGCGCAGGATGGCGGTGACGGCGCCGTAGATCGTCTCGCCGGCTTCGCCCAGCCTGGCCCGCGCGAGGTCGGCGGCCAGGTCGTCGAAGCCCAGGTCGAGCCGGTGCCCCGCATCCAGGTAGTAGCCGGCCTCGGTCACGGTGAAGGACACGATGCGCGTCGCCGGGTCGGCGCCGCGCGCCACCATGGCCGCCTGGCCGGGCGTGTAGGGGATCACCTCACGGATCGATTCGATGCGCGCGTAGCGGGATTCGCCGGCAGGCGACACCGTCTCCAGCGTGTAGGCGCCGCCCTGGGCCTGCAGGGCGGCGATCACGTCGGCCATGTCGGGGCGCAGGTTGGCGCCGGCCAGCGTCCAGCGGCGGTCGCCGCGGTCGTGCAGCGCCTGCAGGTAGACGGCCTGGTGGGCCCGGTGGAAGGAGCCCAGGCCGAGGTGGAGCACCACCAGGCCAGCACCTTCGGCCACGGAAGAAGAATTCACGACAAGGTTCTCCGTCAAAGGAATCAGGCGGTTGCGAGAGCCTGGCCCTCGCGGCTGAAGAGGTGGAGCACGGCCGGGTCGATCTCGACGCCCACGGCGTCGCCGGCCTGCAGCGCGGTGCGCTCGTTCTGGCGGGCGATCATGGTCACGCCGTCGACGTCGACATGGATCAGCGTGTCGGCGCCCAGCGCCTCGACCAGGCCCACGCGGCCCGGCATGCCGGCGCCGACGCCCGGGTGCACGCGCACGCCCTCGGGCCGCACGCCGAGGAAGCCATCGGCCGGTAGCCGGCCACCCGTCAGCTGCGCCACGGCGGGCAGCGACTGGGCGGGCAGCATGTTCATGGAGGGCATGCCGATGAACTGGGCCACGAACTGGTTGGCCGGGCGGTCGTAGAGCTGCAGCGGCGATCCGACCTGCTCGATCAGGCCGTCCTTGAGCACCACCACCTTGTCGGCCAGGGTCATGGCCTCGACCTGGTCATGCGTGACGTAGATGGTGGTGGCGCCCAGCGACTCGTGCAGCTTCTTGATCTCGACCCGCGTGTTGCCGCGCAGCGCCGCGTCCAGGTTGGACAGCGGCTCGTCGAACAGGAACACCTTGGGCGCACGCACGATGGCGCGGCCGATGGCCACGCGCTGGCGCTGGCCGCCCGACAGCTCCCGCGGCGTGCGCTGCAGGTACTTGGACAGGTTGAGCTTCTCGGCCGCCGCCTCCACCTTGCGGCGGATCTCGTCCGCCGGCACCTTGGCCAGCTTGAGCGCGAAGGACATGTTGTCGTACACGCTCATGTGCGGATAGAGCGCATAGCTCTGGAACACCATGGCGAGGTCGCGCTTGCCGGGCGGTGCATAGGTGATGTCGCGGCCGTCCAGCAGCATCTGACCGCTGCTGATCGGCTCCAGCCCGGAAATGAGCCGCAGCAGCGTCGACTTGCCGCAGCCCGAGGGTCCGACGAAGACGATGAACTCGCCTTTCTCGATGGACAGGTCGACGCCGCGGATGATGTCCGTCTCGCCGAAGCGCTTGCGGATGTTCTTGAGTTCGAGGAAGGCCATGAGGTTGTCCCCTGCTTCTTGTTACTTGACCGCGCCGAAGGTGAGGCCTTGGACGAGTTGCTTCTGCGAGAACCAGCCGAACACCACGATGGGCGCGATGGCCATCAGCGAGGCGGCCGACAGCTTGGCCCAGAACAGGCCCTCAGGGCTGGAGTACGAGGCGATCAGCGTGGCCAGCGTGCCGGCCTTGGCCGAGCTGAGGTTGAGCGCCCAGAAGGCCTCGTTCCAGCTGAGCACCAGGCACAGCAGCCCGCAGGAGGCCAGGCCGCCCACCGACAGCGGCATCACCACGTGCCGGAACTCGGTCCACAGCGTGGCGCCGTCCATGCGCGCGGCCTCCAGGATCTCGCCGGGGATGTCCTTGAGGCTCGTGTAGAGCATCCAGACCATGATGGGCAGGTTGGACAGCATGAACACGATCGTCAGCGCCGGCAGCGTGTCGAGCATGCCGGCGGTCTGCGCCAGCACGTAGATGGGCACCAGCGCGCCCACGGCCGGCATCATCTTGGTGGACAGCATCCACATGAGGATGTCGCGCGTTCGCCGGGTGCGGAAGAAGGCCATCGAATAGGCCGCCGGCAGCGCGATGGCCAGGCCGATCAGCGTCGAGGCCACGCTGGTGACGAGCGAGTTGCGGGCATACAGCAGGTAGTCGCTGCGGCGCTGGACCTCGGCGAAGTTGTCCAGCGTGGGCGTGAAGACGAACAGTGGCGGCACCGCGATGGCCTGCAGCTCGGTCTTGAAGGCGGTGAGGAACAGCCAGCCCAGCGGAAGGAAAAGCAGCAGCGCGAGGGCCCAGGCGGCCACCGTGCGCAGCAGCAGCGGCAGCCGGGTGATGGGCGGTTTGGCGTGGGACATGTGGCGGCCCTTTCAGTCCAGGTTCTTGCCGATGATGCGGATCAGGAAGGCCGCGACGATGTTGGCCAGGATCACCGCGAACAACGCGCCGGCCGAGGCCACGCCGACGTCGAAGTTCATCAGCGACTGCTTGAAGATCAGGTAGGTGAGGTTGGTGCTGGCATTGCCCGGGCCGCCGTTGGTGGTGATGGCGATCTCGGCGAACACCGACAGCAGGAAGATCATCTCGATCATCACGACCACCGCCATGGGCCGGGCCAAGTGCGGCAGCGTCAGGTAGAAGAAGCGCTGCGTGGCGCTGGCACCGTCCATGCGCGCGGCCTCCATCTGCTCGCGGTCCAGCGACTGCAAGGCGGTGATGAAGATCAGGCAGGCGAAGGGCAGCCACTGCCAGCCCACCATGACGATCACCGACAGCAGCGGCCAGTCGGTGAGCCAGTCCACCGGCTGCGCACCGAACACGCGCCAGACGTCGGCCAGGATGCCGTAGATGGGGTTCATCATCATGTGCTTCCACAGCAGGGCGTTGACCGCCGGCATGACGAAGAAAGGCGAGATCAGCAGCACACGCACGATGCCGCGGCCCGGAAAAGGCTCGTTGACCAGCAGCGCCAGCAGCGTGCCCAGCACCACGGTGCCGATGACCACGCTGCCGATCAAGAGCAGCGTGTTGCCCACCGCCGGCCAGAAGTCGGGGTCGGTGACGAAGTACTGGAAGTTGTCGAGTCCCGCGAAGCTGCGCTCGCCAGGCTGCATCAGGTTGTAGTTGACGAACGAGAAGTACAGCGTCATCAACAGCGGCACGATCATCCAGAGGAAGAGCGCGATCACGGCGGGCGCCATCAGCGCCCTGGGCAGCAGTCGGTTCATGGCAGGCGGGACTCCGGCAGGCGCAGGGGCAGGCAATCAGGCAGAAGCACGGGGGCGCGCGCTCCCTGCCCGGTCGTGAGCAGGGCGCACGCGCATCCGGCTCACTTGTAGTAGCCGCCCTTCTTCATCTCGCGCTCGGCCAGGGTCTGCGAGGTCTTGAGCGCCTGATCGACCGGGGTCTTGCCCGCCAGGGCCGCGCTCATCTGCTGGCCCACGCCCACGCCGATGGCCTGGAACTCGGGGATGGCCGCGTACTGCACGCCGGCATAGGGCGACTTGGGCAGCGTGTTCTCGCCCGGGTTCGGGTTGGCCGAGTCGATGGCCTTCTTCTCGGCGGCGGCGAAGCGCGCCACCTTCTGGAACTCGGGGTTGGCGTAGGTCGACTTGCGCGTGCCGGTGGGCACGGCGTTCCAGCCCTGCTCCTTCGCCACCAGCTGGATGTAGTCCTTGGAGGTCGCCCAGCGGATGAACTTCTGGGCGGCTTCGTCTTTGGTCGAGCTGGCCGGGATGGCCAGGTTCCACGACCACAGCCAGTTCGCGCCCTTGGGCGTGACGGCCACCGGTGCCTGGGCGAAGGCGACCTTGTCGGCCACCTTCGACTGCTTGGGGTCGGAGATGAAGGATGCAGCGATGGTCGCATCGACCCATTGCGCGCACTTGCCTTCGCTGAACAGCGCCAGGTTCTCGTTGAAGCTGTTGGCGGCGGCGCCGGGAGGGCCGGCCTTCTTCATCAGGTCGACGTAGAAGCCGATGGCGTCCTTCCAGGGCTTGGTGTCGATCTGCGGCTTCCACTGCATGTCGAACCACTGGCCGCCGTTGGTGTTGACCAGCGTGGTCAGGAAGGCCATGTTGTCGCCCCAGCCGGGCTTTCCGCGCAGGCACATGCCGTAGACGCCGGCCTTGGGGTCGGTGGCCTTCTCGGCGAAGTCCTTGACCTCGGCCCAGGTCGGTGGGTCGCTGAACTTCACGCCGGCCTTGTCGGCCAGGTCCTTGCGGTACATGAGCATCGAGCTCTCGCCGTAGAAGGGCGCGGCGTAGAGCTTGCCTTCGTACGACAGGCCGCTGCGGATGGCGGGCAGCAGGTCGTCCACGTCATAGGCGGCGTCGGTGGCGATGGGCTTGAGCCAGCCCTTCTTGGACCAGATCGGCGCTTCGTACAGGCCGATGGTCATCACATCGAACTGGCCGCCCTTGGTGGCGATGTCGGTCGTCACGCGCTGGCGCAGCGTGCCCTCTTCCAGGGTGACCCACTTGACCTTGATGTCGGGGTTGGCCTTCTCGAAGAAGGGCGTGAGCTTCTGCATCTCGATCATGTGGCCGTTGTTCACGGTGGCGATGACGAGTTCGGTGGCGGCCTGGGCCGCGAGGCCGGCGGCGGCAAGCGCGAGCACAAGGCCCGCCTGGGCAAAACGCTTCATGGTGTCTCCTCGGTTGGTTCCACGACCGGTGGTCGCTGGGCCTCGATTCTGAGGAGGTTGTCTTGCGCGACCTGTACCTTCAATGCCGCGTCCAATACTTTTTTGCATCAGGGGCTCGGTGAAATCCCGGGTGGAGGCAAGAGCGGATGTGCCGCGGCGCAGGGTCCGGTGCGTATGATCTCCCCCGGCGTGCAAGACGCCGCCGGGTCCGCGGGAAGGGTTCAACCCACTTGGCTTCGATCAGGGCGCCCATCGTGGCGCCCTTCTTTCATCTGCCCACCTCGGGTGCAGCCGGTTTTGCGGGCCATCGGCGATCCATGCACGGAGGTGTCCATGAAATCCCTTCCCCCTCGTCCCGACATCGGGTATCTGAAGAAGCAGGCCAAGGCGCTGCTGGCGGCAGTCCGGCAGGCCGATCCCACGGCACTCGAACGGTTTCGGGCCGCATTGCCGGCCGCCCGCGGCAAAAGCGATGCCGTCCTCGCGGCGCAGGAACTGCGGCTGCACGACGCGCAGTCCTGTCTGGCGCGCGAGCATGGCTTCGATGGATGGGCTGACCTGCTGCATTTCGTGCAGGCTCGGCGGGCGCAGGCGGACGATCCGCAGGTGGTGCGGCTGCGCTGGCTTCGGCTGGTCTACGACGGCGACCTGGCTGGCGGCAACCAGGCTCGCCGGCCCGCAGTGGCCGCACGGCTGTTGACCGAAGACCCCGCCCTCGCGCCCGCTGGCGACCCCTGGCTGGCCTGCGCCATCGGCGACGTGGCCATGCTGCGCGCCGCCACGCAACGCGATGCGGGCTGGGTCCACCGGCCAGGCGGACCACTGATGCTGCCGCCGCTGCTGGCCGTCACCCATTCGGGGCTTCTGGACGTGCCTGGATTCGCGGACGGCCTGCGCGCCTGCGCGGCGCTGCTGCTCGCGGCCGGCGCATCGCCCGATCAGTCGGTCGGCAGCCGCTGGTCGCCGGCATCCCTGGACTCACCCGACGTCGCGCAGCCGCTGTCGGCGCTCTACGGCGCGGCGGGCAAGGCCCATGACCCGGAACTGACAACACTGCTGCTCGCGGCCGGTGCGCAGGCCGACGACGGCGAATCGCTCTACCACGCACTGGAGTCGCCCGCCTGCACCGAGCTGCTGTTGGGTGCTGGCGCCCGCATCGGCGGCACCCACGCGCTCTACCGCTCGCTGGACCTGGACGACCCGGCTGCGCTGCGCCTGTTGCTGGCACATGGTGCCGATCCGAACGAGGCGCCATCGGGTCCGCCCGCTGCAGACTGGGGCTCGCCGTTGCTGTGGGCCATCCGCCGTCGCTGTTCGATCGCACACATCGCGGCGCTGCTCGCCGCCGGTGCGAAGGCGGACGTGTGCACGCCCGATGGTGTGCCGGCCCGCACGCTGGCCCTGCGCTTCGGCCTGACGGAAGTGGCGGCGCTGCTTCCTGCGCCGGCCGTCGATGAACGGTCCCTGGCGGTCGAAGCGCCGCTGCCTGAAAACACCGATCGCGTCGACGCCTTCGTGGCTGCCTGCGCGCGGGGCGACCTGGACGCCGCGCGCGCCTTGCAGGCGGATGACCCGCGCCTGGCCGATGCGCTGGATGGTGGGCAACAGCGCCTGCTGCCCGAACTCGCGGCTGCCGGCTGCGACGCGGCGGTGCGTGCCATGGTGGCTTGCGGCTGGCCGTTGGAAGTGCGCGGCGGCGACATCGACGGCACGGCCCTCAACCAGGCGCTCTTTCGCGGTGACGCCGCGCTTGTGCGCTTCCTGCTCGCGCGGGGCGCAGATTGGCGCACACCGCATGGCTTCGGCGACGACGCGCGCGGCACGCTGTCCTGGGCCTCGCTCAACCGGCCGGTGCAGGGCGGCGACTGGTGCGCCTGCGCACAGGCCCTGCTGGACCATGGCCTGCCGCCCGCCCGGCCAGATCCAGCCGGCTCGGACGCCGTCCTCATCGAAGGCCGGCCCTATCGCTTCGAGGAGGAGGTGGCGCAGGTGCTCAGCCAGGCGTCGGCAGGCAGCGCACCATGACCGTCGAGCGCACGGCGACCTCGGCCACGTCGGGCACCGACATGGGCGGCAGCCGGTTGCCGGCGGGCCGCCATGTGACCTTCTGCGCGTCCAGGAAGCTGCGCAGCGTCTGCGCCGACAGGGCGAAGTTGACGTTCTGCGGAATGTCGCCAAGCACCGCCGCGGCACGCATCGCGTTGAGGCGGCTGACCACCACGCCCACCACGCGACCGCCAGCGTCCAGCACCGGTCCGCCGCTGTTGCCCGACTGCACCGGCGCGGACATCTGGAAGACCCGGCTGTCGCCGCGGACGCCGGCCAGCGCGGTCACGCTGCCCGTGGTGACCTGGTGTCCCTGCGCCAGCAGCCCGGGTAGCGGAAAGCCCACCACCACCAGCGACTCGCCCAGGCGCAGCGGCTCGGTGGACAGGGGAAGCCACTCGGCCTGAGGCGCGATGTCGATGAGTGCCAGATCGGCGGTGGCGTCCATCGGTCCCAGCCGCGCCGGGCCGCGGCCGGCGATCTCCACGCCCGCGCAGCCGTTGACCACATGCGCATTGGTCACCACCTGTGTGGCCGAGACGAAGAAGCCCGAGCCGGTGCGCGTGGAGGTCGGCCGCGTCGCCGGCGCCGCGCCCGCCGCGGCCGGCGCCGTTGCCGTGCCGCGCAGGTAGGGCGTCGGATCGACTGTCTTGCTGGCCACGCGCACTTCGAAGTGCAGCTTCACCCGGTCGGCCTCGGAACTGCCCAGGTCCGCGATGCGCTGGCCACGCGCGACGCTGTCGCCCACCCGAACGAGCAGGCGCTCGTTGTGGGCATAGGTGGTCAGCAGCGTTTCGGCGTGCTGGAGGATGACGAGGTTGCCCGTGCCGCGCGGCCCGGGGCCCGCATAGAGCACGCGGCCGGCCGCCGCGGCCAGCACCGGATCACCGCGGTTGCCGCCGAAGTCCAGGCCCCGGTTGCGGTTGCCGTCGTAGCCCGCGATCACCGGTCCGGCCGTGGGGCGCAGCAGGGCGACGCCGGCCTGTGCCGCTTCGCTGCCCGGCGCACCGCTCGCCGGCCCGGTCCCGGAGCAGGCGGCCAGCAGGGCGGCGGCCAGCACGGCGGCCAGACAGGACTGTCGACGAAATGTGAACCTCATGCGCGGATGGTAGTCAGCGCGCGCGCCGACGGCGCAGGACCGCGTCGGTGGCGCTGGGTCCGCCGAGCCGGCACTCCTGGTCGAAGGCGTGGCGCTGGTGGTCCTGGATGCGCAGATGCGTGACGAAGCTGCAGAGGGGCAAGGGCGCGGATCAGGGCGCCGGGTCGGCGCCGCCCGTGAGCGCCTTGCGCTCCCGCCATGCCGCCTGCACGAACGGGTCGGTCACCGCGTAGACGCCATGGCCCTTGCGGATGATGAGGTTGGCGTCCCGCAGCTCGTCGGCCACGCGCTGCACCTGGTCGGCCGTCACCTCGCGGGCGAGCTGGGCGGTGTAGTCGGCCAGGGCCTGGGCGCCGAACAGGCCGGTGGCATCGCCCTCCGTGCGGGCGACGCGGTCGAACACGGCGCCGGCCAGCGTGCCCAGGTCTTCCACCTTGCGCAGCTCCACGTCGGCCGCTGCCGTCTTGAGCGTCGCGGCGATGACGGGCAGGAAGCGGTCGGCCTCGGCCGGGTCTTCCTGCTGCAGCTGGCGCAGGGCACGGATCAGCTCTTCCGGGCGCCGGCCCAGGGTGTCGAAGGCCTCGACGGCCACGGCCAGACTGGGCTGGACGCGGGCGCCTTCCAGCGCGATGCCGTCCAGCACATGGGCCACGTAGTCGCCGTCCAGCGTGGGGTAGTCGACCGAGGTGGCGCCCGCGAAGGCATGCTTGCCCTGCAGCGTCATGCCCACCACCTGGGCACGGTGCGAGCCCGTGCCGATGAAGATGAAGTGGCCGGCTGTGGCGGGCCGCGGATTGATCGCGTCGCGCGCCGCCTTGATGGCCAGCAGCATCTGCGCGCCGTCCTCGCCCGCCAGCGCCTGCTGGACCTCGTCGACGATCAGCACGACGTCGGTCCGGGCCTTGTCCACCACCTCGGTCAGCGCGTCCGCCAGCGTCACGCCGCCCTTGGCGCCCACCTCGTTCAACTGGAAGCCGAACTTGAAGCCGGCAGCGCCGACATCCAGCCCTTTGAGGCGTTTCAGCCGTGTGAGAACGCCCGACCCCGGCGCCTGCAACTCGGCCAGTGCGCGCTGGATGGCGGTGTGGATGAGGGTGGCGGGGTTGGCCCGCGTGTCGGTCCACAGGTCCACATAGATGACGATGGCGCCCAACGCCTCCAGTGCGGGGATCAGGTCCTGTCGCAGAAAGGTGGTCTTGCCGGTGCGGCGCAGCCCGGACAGGAACAGTCCGGACCGCAACCCTTGGTCGAGCAAACCGGGTCGCAGGAGCTGCCGCGCCATCTGTTCGGCCAGGGCGGTGCGGTGGAACAACATCATTTCGGTGATTTTATCTGTACAGACTAATTATTCGAATCGGCTAAATCGGCCGAAACGACGACAGCGCTTGGGGAATCCGTGGTCCGCTGTTTCAGCACCGGCACAAAAAGGCGCTGTGCAGGCCGTCTCCCACACCCGTCTTCGCTCCGTCCGGACGGCAGCCGCGCTGTCACGGCATCGAAGGTTCGCATCAGACCGGTCGAGAGGCGGCCGGTCCCATGTGACCCACGATGAAAGGAAAAGTCACCATGAAGCAACGACAACAACAACGATCGCATCGTCTCCTCGCCTGCGCCCTGCTGGGCGGACTGCTGGCCGTTGGCGGCTATGCACAGGCCCAGGGCGTCGGCGTCGGCGTGGGCGTCAATGCTGACGTGAATGCGGCCAGGTCGGCTGCGGGCCAGCGTGCAGGCGCGGGCGTATCCACCGGCACCACTGCGGGCGTGAATGCCGGCGCCACCCACAACGGCGCGCATGCCGCGGGCAACGGCAGTGCCCGTGCAGGCGGGAGCGCCGGTGCGAATGCGGCCGGCTCCGGCAGCGCCACTGGAGGCGTGGGCAACGCACTGGGCGGCGTGCTGGGCGGAGCGACCGGCGCTGTCGGCAATGCCCCCAACGCGGTAGGCGGCGTCGCCAACACCGTCGGCGGTGCGGCCAATACGGCCACCGGGGCGGCGAATGGCGCCGCCACCTCCGCGGGGGGCATGGCGGGCGGCTTGAGCAACACGGTGGGCGGATCTCTACGGGGAGCCACCGGCGCCGCAGGCGCGGCCGGCGGTGCACTCAAGGCACCGGGCGCGGCGGTGAACGGCAGCGGCAATGCGCAGGGTTCCGGTGCGCTGAACCTGCAGAAG
>NZ_CAJYES010000065.1 GCF_913773995.1 uncultured Pseudacidovorax sp. | reverse complement strand
TCGGCGACGTGGTCTTGCCCCTTCCCCCGCTGGGGGATGGTGGGGATGGGGGCAGCAGCGGCCGCTGCGGGCCCCCACCCCAACCCTCCCCCAGCGGGGAAGGGAGCCAACCCGTCCAGATGCCCATGGACGTGCTGTTGGGCAAGCCGCCCAAGATGCACCGCGACGTGGCCCGCATCCACCGCAACTTCAAGCCGCTGGAACTCACGGGCGTGGACCTGCAGCGGGCCGCCATCCAGGTGCTGGCCCATCCCACCGTCGCCTCCAAGCGCTTCCTGGTTACCATCGGCGACCGCACCGTGGGCGGCCTGACGCACCGCGACCAGATGGTCGGCCCCTGGCAGGTGCCGGTGGCCGATTGCGCCGTCACGCTGGCTGACTTCCGGGGCTTCGCCGGCGAGGCCATGAGCATGGGCGAGCGCACGCCGCTGGCCGCCATGGACGCCGCCGCATCGGGCCGCATGGCCGTGGCCGAGGCTATCACCAACCTGCTGGCGGCGCCCATCGAACTGGCGCGCGTCAAGCTGTCCGCCAACTGGATGGCGGCCTGTGGCGAGCCGGGCGAGGACGCCGCGTTGTACGAGACGGTCAAGGCCGTCGGCCTGGAGCTGTGCCCGGCGCTGGGCGTCTCCATTCCCGTCGGCAAGGATTCGCTGTCGATGCGCACGCAATGGGCCGAGGGCACCGACAAGAAGAAGGTGACCTCGCCGGTGAGCCTGATCGTCAGCGCCTTCGCCAGCGTCGACGACGTGCGCGGCACGCTCACGCCGCAGCTCGACGCGCAGGAGGCCGACACCACGCTGGTGCTGATCGACCTGGGCCGTGGCCAGCACCGCATGGGCGGCAGCATCCTGGCCCAGGTGCTGGGCCAGACCGGCGACCGCGTGCCCGACCTGGACGACCCGCAACTGCTGGTCAAGACGGTGGACGCCGTCAACCAGCTGCGCGCTGAGGGCAAGTTGCTCGCCCTGCATGACCGCAGCGACGGTGGCCTGTTCGCCGCCGCCTGCGAGATGGGCTTTGCAGGCCATGTGGGCGTGTCGCTCAACGTCGACCTGCTCATCACCGAAGGCGACGGCATCAGCGACAGCCGAATGGAAACCGGCGACGCCAAGAACTGGGCTCAGCAGGTCAGCGCCCGCCGCGAGGAGCTCACGCTCAAGGCGCTGTTCAACGAAGAGCTGGGCCTGCTGCTGCAGGTGCGCACGGCCGAGCGCAACGAGGTCATGCAGACGCTGCGGGCGCACGGCCTGTCGGTGTTCAGTCATTTCGTCGGCAAGACCCGCCCCGAAAGCTCGCCCATCGATGCCGGCAAGGGCAAGGTGGAAGTCTGGCGCGACACCAAGGCCGTGTTCAGCGCGACGCTTTCCGATCTGCACCAGGTGTGGGACAGCGTGAGCTGGAAGATCTGCCGCGAGCGCGACAACCCGGATTGCGCCGATGCCGAGCACGCCGCCGCCGGCGACCCGGCCGACACCGGGCTGCACCTGCACCTGCCGGAAGGCTTCGGCACTGCACCTGTCTTCGTGGGCAGTGCCCGGCCGCGCGTGGCCATCCTGCGTGAGCAGGGGGTCAATTCGCATGTGGAGATGGCCTACGCCTTCCACGAGGCCGGCTTCGAGTCGGTCGACGTGCACATGACCGACCTGCAGAGCGGCCGCGCCGATCTGGCACGCTTCCAGGGCATCGTGGCCTGCGGCGGCTTCAGCTACGGCGACACGCTGGGCGCCGGCATCGGCTGGGCGCGCAGCATCACGTTCAACCCGCGTCTGGCGCAGCAGTTCGGCGATTTCTTCGGCCGCACCGACACCTTCGGGCTGGGCGTGTGCAACGGCTGTCAGATGTTCGCCGAGCTGGCCGACATCATCCCGGGTGCGCAGGACTGGCCGCGCTTCACCACCAACCGCAGCGAGCGCTTCGAGGCGCGCCTGTCGCAGGTGGAAGTGCTGGATTCGCCCAGCCTGTTCTTCGCCGGCATGGCCGGCGCGCGCGTGCCGATCGCCGTCGCGCATGGTGAGGGCTATGCCGACTTCCGTCTTCGCGGCGACGCCGGCCGCGCCATCGCGGCCATGCGTTTCGTGGACCATGCGGGCCAGCCCACCGAACGCTATCCGCTCAACCCCAACGGCAGCCCGGGCGGCCTGACCGCAGTGACCACGGCCGACGGCCGCTTCACGGCCATGATGCCGCACCCCGAGCGTGTGTTCCGCAACGTGCAGATGAGCTGGACCTCGGGCGACCGCGCAGCGCGCAGCCCCTGGATGGAGATCTGGCGCAACGCGCGTCGCTGGGTGGGCTGACCGGCAGCGCGGGGCGCGCATACTCGCGCCCATGCAACTGCACCAGATCACCGTCGAGTACGTCGCGCCGGAGGACCGGCTGCTGCTGCACCTGGTCGCGCAGACGGGCGAACGAACCTCGCTGTGGATCACCCGCCGGCTGCTGTTGGCCCTTCACGGACCTCTGCATCAGGCCGTCTCGCGCGCCCATGTCGCTGCGGAATGGGGCGCGGTTCCCTTGCCGGATGGCGCGGCGGATCTGCTGGCCGAATCGGCGCGTGCCCAGGCGCTGCGCGAGGCTGACTTCGCCACGCCGCCGCAGACGGCCACCGGCGCGGCGTCCCTCCTGCAAGGCGCCGTGCCCGTGGTGGGCGAGGTGACCCTCAGCGTGCCGGTGGGTGCGGAGGCGGCCGGGCAACTGACCATCCGCTGGCGGACGACCGACGGACGCGACGTGGAACTCAATGTGCCGGCTGCGGCGGCCACTGCCTTGCAGACCCTGCTGGTGCAGGGCGCGGAGCGCGGTGGATGGGGCCTGGTCGCCCCAGACGACAAAACGGCCCGGACGCAGGAAGCATCCGGGCCACGATTCATGAACTGACAGGCCGGGCGTCACTTGCCCGTCGTGGCCGCCTGGGGACGGCCGGTGCGCTTACTCGACGCGGGCCTTGCTGCGCAGCTCTTCCTGGAACTTCTGCAGCTTCTGCTGCTGCATCTGCTGCGTCAGCTGGGCCTTCACTTCGTCCAGTTTGGGGAACTGCATGTCGCGGGTGTCGTCCAGGCGGATGATGTGCCAGCCGAATTCGGACTTGACCGGGGCGGCGGTGGTCTCGCCCTTCTTGAGCTTGACCATGGCCTGCGAGAACTCGGGCACCAGGCTGGCGGGCGTGGTCCAGTCGAGGTCGCCGCCATTGGCGCCGGAGCCCGGGTCCTTCGAATACTTCTTGGCCAGGTCCTCGAACTTGGCGCCCTTCTTGAGCTCGGCCAGGATCTTGTTGGCCTCCTCCTCGGTCGGCACCAGGATGTGACGGGCGTGGTATTCCTTGCCGCTGTTGGCCGCCGCGATCTTGTCGTACTCGGCCTGGATCTCGGCGTCGGTGACCGGGTTGGTCTTGCGGTAGTTGTCGAACAGCTGACGGATCAGGATGGCCTGGCGGGCCAGCTCCATCTGCGCCTTGAACTCGTCGCTGCGGTCCAGGCCCTGCTTCTGCGCTTCCTGCATGAAGACTTCGCGCGTGATCACTTCCTCGCGCAGCTGGTCCTGCATTTCGGGCGTCACCGGCCGGCCGGCGGCGGCCAGTTGCTGGGCCAGCACCTCCATGCGTGCCTTCGGTACGGGCTTGCCGTTGACGATGGCGGCGTTCTGCGCCAGGGCAGGCAGCGAAGCCGCCAGCGCGGCAGCGGCCAGGACGTGGAGCACTTGTTTTTTCATGATCGGAAAACGGCTAGGAGGGTCGGATTGGCGCCGGAATCGGGCCGATGGAGGGGAGGGGGAAAGAGGCCTGGCGGCAGGTGCCGGTGGGACCGGCGCAGCGCTTGCTCAAAGTGTCTCGATGGCGATCGCGTGCAGGCCGCGTGAAACAAAAGGCTGGACGGCATCATACACAAGGCGATGCCGCGCCACCCGCGTGCGGCCCGCGAAAAGCGGCGATGCAATGCGCACACGGAAGTGGGTGCCCCAGCCCGCCGCGCCAGCGCCGGCATGGCCCGCATGGGCGGCGCTTTCGTCCAGCACTTCCAGATGGGTGGGCTGCAGCTGCGCGCGCAGGGCGGCCTCGAGTTCGTCGACACGCGGCAGGTCTGCGTCGGTGCTCATGCCGATTCCTTGTCGCCGGGCTGCGCCTGCAGATGAGGCGCGACATACAGCCCCTGCGCCACCAGGAAGGCGATGGGAAAGACGTAGCCCCAGAGCTTGAAGTTGACCCAGGCGTCGGTACTGAAGTACAGCGCCACATAGGCATTGATGGCCGACATGAAGGCGCAATAGAAGACCCAGGCCACGCCCAGGCGGCGCCAGATGCGGTCGGGCAGCACCAGCTGGCTGCCCAGCAGCATCTTGAGCACGTTGCGGCCCATGCCCCACAACGCCACCGCCAGGGCGAGGGCCATGGCGCCGTACAGCACCGTCGGCTTCCACTTGATGAAGCGGTCGTCGTGCAGGGCCAGCGTGAGGCCGCCGAAGAGCAGGATCAGCACCAGCGTGGCCTTCTGCATGGGCTGCAGCCGGCGCTCCATGGCGTAGACGATGGCCATCTGCACCACCGTGGCGGCCATCAACACGCCGGTGGTGACGTAGATGCCGTAGAACTTGAAGGCGCCGAAGAACAGGACGATCGGCAGGAAATCGAGCAGGGCTTTCATGCAAAGAGAGGATGGCGCCTTCGGGGTGGCTTATTCGGCGTCTTCAGGTTTGAAGTCGAGCGAGGCCGAGTTCATGCAGTAGCGCAGGCCGGTGGGCGCCGGGCCGTCGGGAAAGACATGGCCCAGGTGCGCGCCGCACTGGCTGCAGACGGTCTCGGTGCGCACCATGCCGTGCGAGCGGTCGACGTGCTCGGTGATGGCACCCGGTACGGCCTCGGCCGAGAAGCTGGGCCAGCCGCATCCGGCGTCGAACTTGGTGTCGGAGTCGAACAGCTTGGCGCCGCAGCAGATGCAGTGGTAACTGCCGTCGGCCCAGTGGGCCTCGTACTTGCCCGTGAAGGGGCGTTCGGTGGCGGCATGGCGGGTGACGTTGAAGGCGACGGGCTCGGCGCCCTTTTCGGCCAGCAGGGCCTTCCACTCGGCGTCGGTCTTGCGGATGGTCGGTTCGGTCATGAGGAGCAGCTGATTTCGATGGCAGATGCCCAGTCGGGCGGGAAGTCGGCATAGGCGTCCATGCCGGGATGCTCGTCAAATGGGGCCTCCAGCAGCGCAAGCAAGGTGTGGACGCCGGAGAAGTCGCCCTTCTGGGCGGCTTCGATGGCCTGCTGGCCCAGGTGGTTCCGCAGCACGAAGCGCGGATTGGCGCGCAGTGTAGCGACGGCCGCCGCCGCGTCGGCCTCGGTCGGCCGGCGCTCGAAGGCCGACAGCCAGTGGCGCCAGCTGGTGCGGTCGACGAACAGGTCGTCCAGCGGGTCGGCGGGGCCGCCGGCGCGGTAGTGGGCGAAGCGGCGCCAGAAGATGGTCCAGTCGATGCGCTCGGCCGCCATCACGCGCAGCAGCGCCTCCAGCAGCGCGGCGTCGCCGGCCACGGGCTGGGCCAGGCCCAGCTTGGCCAGCATGGCGGCCTCGAAGCGCAGCGGGAACACCTCGCGGTACGACTTGAGGGCCGCCAGCGCCAGTTCTTCCTCGCCGATCAGCGGCATCAGCGCCTGGGCCAGGCAGAAGAGGTTCCAGTAGGCGACGTTGGGCTGGGCGTTGTAGGCATAGCGGCCCTGGGAATCGCTGTGGTTGCAGACGTGGGCGGGGTTGAATCCGTCCAGGAACTGGAACGGGCCGTAGTCGATGGTCAGGCCCAGGATGGACATGTTGTCCGTGTTCATCACGCCATGGCAGAAGCCCACCGCCTGCCATTGCGCCATGAGCGCCGCCGTGCGCTCGCTCACGGCATTGAGCAGGCTGGCGTAGGCGTTGCCGCCGAAGCGGGTGTCGCTGCGGCAGTCCGGGTAGAACCGGTCGATGACGAAATCCGCCAGCTGGCGAAGCTCGTCGTGCTGGCCTCGGGCGGAGAAATGCTCGAAATGGCCGAAGCGGATGAAGCTCGCGGCAACCCGCGTCACGACGGCGGCGGTCTCGATGCTTTCGCGGGCAACGGGGGCCGGCGAGCCGACCAGGGCCAGCGCCCGCGTCGTGGGAATGCCCAGGGCGTGCATCGCCTCGCTGCACAGGAACTCGCGGATGCTGGAGCGCAGCACGGCCCGGCCATCGCCCATGCGCGAATAGGGCGTGCGGCCGGCGCCCTTTAGCTGCACCTCGAAGCCGCTGTCGGTCTCGCCGAGCAGGATGGCGCGGCCGTCGCCCAACTGGCCGGCCCACACGCCGAACTGATGACCGCTGTAGACCGTGGCGAGCGGATCGCTGCCGTCGAGTACGGCATTGCCGGCCAGCGCCTGCAGGGCTTCAGGGGATTCGAGCCATTCGCGCGACCAGCCAAGCAGCTCCCGGGCCGGCTCGCTGGTGGCGATCAGTGTCGGCGAGGGCAGGGGCGTGGGACGCAGGCGGGTGTGGAAGGCCGGGCCGAGTCGGGCGAAACCTTCGCGCCAGTGCGGTGCGGCCTGGCGCTCCGTGCCGGTGGCGGGAGCGCTGGACGAGGGCAGGGAACTCATCGCCGAATTGTCCGTGAAGCCCTTTCGCCCGCTGGATTTACGGGGATTCCCGATGCGGTGCGCATGCTGCACTGCGCAATACTCGGCCGGCTTTGTCCATGGCCGGTGCGCCCGGCGCCAGCATCCGACGGCCGGGCTGCCACGCAGCCATGCGACACACGATCCCCTTCGCCTTCGCCACCAAGGAGCCTCCCACATGCTGGGCCTGATGCAAGACCGCCCCCTGCTCATTTCCAACCTGCTCGAGTTCGCCGAGCGCCATCACGGCGACGGCCAGATCGTCTCGCGCCGTGTCGAGGGCGACATCCACCGCTACACCTGGGCCGACTGCGCACGCCGCGCCCGCCAGGTGGCCAACGCCGTGGAGGCCGAAGGGCTTCTCTTCTCCGACCGGGTGGCCACGCTGGCCTGGAACGGCTACCGCCATCTGGAGCTGTATTACGGCGTCTCGGGCAGCGGCCGCGTGCTGCACACGATCAACCCGCGCCTGCATCCCGACCAGATCGCCTGGATCGCCAACCATGCCGAAGACCAGATCCTGTGCTTCGACCTCAGCTTCCTGCCGCTGGTGCAGGCCGTGCACGCACGCTGCCCGACGGTGAAGAAATGGGTGGCGATGTGCGATGCCGACAGGCTGCCGGCCGACAGCGGCGTTCCCGGCCTCGTCAGCTACGAAAACTGGATCGGGGGCCAGGCCGATACCTATGACTGGCCCAGCTTCGACGAGAACTCGGCCTCCAGCATGTGCTACACGAGCGGCACCACGGGCAACCCCAAGGCCGCGCTCTACAGCCATCGCTCGACCATCCTCCACGCGTACGCCGCCTGCCTGCCCGACGTGATGTGCCTGTCGGCGCGCGATTCGGTGCTGCCGGTGGTGCCCATGTTCCACGTCAATGCCTGGGGCATTCCGTACTCCGCGGCGCTGGTGGGCGCCAAGGTGGTGTTTCCCGGCCCGGCGCTGGACGGCAAGTCGGTCTACGAGCTGATCGAGGCCGAGGGCGTGACCTTCGCGGCCGGCGTGCCCACGGTCTGGCAGATGCTGCTGGGCCACATGCAGGCGCAGGGTCTCAAGTTCAGCAAGCTCAATCGCACGGTGATCGGCGGCTCTGCCTGCCCGCCGGCCATGATCAACGCCTTCCGCGAGCAGTACGGCGTGGACGTGCTGCATGCCTGGGGCATGACCGAGATGAGCCCGCTGGGAACCCTGTGCACGCTCAAGAACAAGCACCTGTCGCTGCCTGCCGAGGAGCAGCTGGCGTTGCGCATGAAGCAGGGCCGCGCCATCTTCGGCGTGGACATGAAGATCGTGGGCGACGACGGCGAGGAACTGCCGTGGGACGGCAAGACCTACGGCGACCTGCTGGTCAAGGGCCCGTGGATCGTCAAGGAGTACTTCAAGGGCGAGGGCGGCGACCCGCTGCGCGGGGGCGGCTGGTTCCCCACCGGCGACGTGGCCACCATCGACGCCGACGGCTTCATGCAGATCACCGACCGCAGCAAGGACGTGATCAAGTCCGGCGGCGAATGGATCAGCTCCATCGACATCGAGAACATCGCCGTGGCGCACCCGGCCGTGGCCATGGCCGCGTGCATCGGCGTGTTTCACCCCAAGTGGGACGAGCGGCCGATCGTGGTCGTGGCGAAGAAGGCCGGCGCCGAGGTCACGCGCGAGGAACTGCTCAAGTTCTACGAGGGCAAGACGGCCAAGTGGCAGATTCCGGACGACGTGGTCTTCGTCGACGCGATCCCGCTGGGTGCCACCGGCAAGATCCTCAAGACGCGCATCCGCGAGCTGCTCAAGGACTACAAGCTGCCGGGGCTCTGAGCCATTCACGGCGGGCTGTCGCCTGCGCGATAGGGAAGGCCGCATCCGCGGCCTTTTTTTCGGGTGTTCCCTGAGCGCCGGCGGCGGCCCGGTGGCTACGCTGCGCGGACCCAACCCCCGGAGACAACACCGATGAATGTCCGCTTGAAGCACCTTGCTGCCGCCGCGCTGGCCGTGATGGCCACCAGCGCCTTCGCCCAGAAGGGCGAGACCGTGAAGATCGCCTGGATGGACCCGCTCTCGGGTCTCATGGCCGCCGTCGGCACCAACCAGCTCAAGACCTACCAGCTGCTGGCAGAGCACTTCAACAAGACCAATGCCTCGGGCGTCAAGTTCGAGATCATCGGCATCGACAACAAGCTGAGCCCGCAGGAGACCACGGCCGCATTGCGCTCGGCCATGGACCAGGGCGCGCGCTACGTGACCCAGGGCAACGGCTCCGGCCCGGCGCTGGCCATCATCGACGCGCTGGAAAAGCACAACGCGCGCAACCCCGGCAAGGAGGTCGTGTACTTCAACTACGCCGCAGTGGACCCGGACCTCACCAACAGCAAGTGCAGCTACTGGCACTTCCGACTGGACGCCGACACCTCCATGAAGATGGAGGCGCTGACCACCTACATGAAGGACCAGCCGGAGATCAAGAAGGTCTACCTGATCGGCCAGAACTATTCGCATGGCCAGCAGGTGAGCAAGTTCGCCAAGGAGAACCTGGCGCGCAAGCGGCCCGACGTGCAGATCGTGGGCGACGACCTGCATCCGCTGGCGCAGGTGCGCGACTTTGCGCCCTACATCGCAAAGATCAAACAGTCGGGCGCCGACACGGTGATCACCGGCAACTGGGGCTCCGACCTGGCGCTGCTGATCAAGGCCGCCAACGACGCCGGCCTGCTGGACACGGTGAAGTTCTACACCTACTACGCCTTCGGCTCGGGTGCGCCCACGGCGATGGGCGCCTCGGCCGCCGGCAAGGTGTATGTGGTCGCCTATGGCCACTACAACATGGGCCCGCCCATCCAGCCGCTGATGGCCGACTTCAAGAAGCGCATGAACGACGACATGACGCAGAACTCGATCTATCACACCTTCGCCCTGCTCGACGCCGCCTTCGTGAAGACGAAGTCGACCGACCCCGTCAAGGTGGCCGCGGCATTGGAGGGCATGAAGATCAAGAGCTTCAACGGCGAGGTCGAGATGCGCAAGGCGGACCACCAGCTCCAGCAGGGCCTGTACATCACCCGCTGGGAGAAGGCTGGCGGCAAGTATCCGTACGACGCGGAGAACACCGGCTACACCTTCGCGCCGGTCAAGTACTACGAACCCTACGTGGCCAGCACGCCCACCAGCTGCCAGATGAAGCGGCCCTGACGCGCATGCACCAGTCGTGTGCTACCCAAGGGTAGAAATGGTGCGGCGGCGGCTGTCGCCCGGGTGATAGAAAAGGCTTTCTCCAGAGGGGAATCGCGGGGCTTTCCCCTAGCGAGCGCGCAGTGAAGCACTGTACGCTCGTGCAAGTTCCGGCACCCGGGACACCACACAGGAGACATGCCTTGAAGACCTCTTTCAACCTGACTGCCGCCGCCTGCATCCTGGCTTTCGGCGCCCCCGCTTTCGCCCAGCAGGGCGAGACCGTCAAGATCGCATGGCTCGACCCGCTGTCGGGCCTGATGGCGGCGGTGGGCACCAACCAGCTCAAGACCTTCCAGTTCCTGGCCGAGGAGTTCAACAAGAAGAACGCGGCCGGCGTCAAGTTCGAGATCATCGGCATCGACAACAAGCTGAGCCCGCAGGAGACCACCGCCGCGCTGCGCTCGGCCATGGACCAGGGCGCGCGTTATGTCGTGCAGGGCAACGGCTCCGGCCCGGCGCTTGCCATCATGGACGCGCTCGAGAAGCACAACGCGCGCAACCCGGGCAAGGAGGTGGTCTACATCAACTACGCGGCGGTGGACCCCGACCTCACCAACAGCAAGTGCAGCTACTGGCACTTCCGCCTCGATGCCGACACCTCCATGAAGATGGAGACGCTGACCACCTACATGAAGGATCAGCCGGACATCAAGAAGGTCTACCTGATCAACCAGAACTACTCGCACGGCCAGCAGGTCAGCAAGTTCGCCAAGGAGAACCTGGCGCGCAAGCGGCCCGACGTGCAGATCGTGGGCGACGACCTGCATCCGCTGGCGCAGGTGCGCGACTTCGCGCCCTACATCGCCAAGATCAAGCAGTCGGGCGCCGACACGGTGATCACCGGCAACTGGGGCTCGGACCTGGCGCTGCTGATCAAGGCCGGCAACGACGCGGGCCTGAACGTCAAGTACTACACCTATTACGCCGTGACCAGCGGCACGCCCACGGCCATGGGCGCCGCCTCCGACGGCAAGGTCTACCAGGTGGGCTACAGCCACTACAACGCCGACGGCCCCATCAAGCCGCTGACAGAGGCCTACAAGAAGAAGTTCAACGACGACATGTACACGACCGTGATCTACACGGCCTTCTCCATGTTGACCGACGCCTTCGTGAAGACCAAGTCCACCGACCCGGTGAAGGTCGCTGCCGCCATGGAAGGCATGAAGTTCAAGAGCTTCAATGGCGACGTCGAGATGCGCAAGGCCGACCACCAGCTGCAGCAGGGCCTGTGGATCACCCGCTGGGAAAAGGCCAGCGCCAAGTACCCCTACAGCCCCGAGAACACGGGCTACACCCTGGCGCCGGTCAAGTACTACGAGCCCTATGTGGCCAGCACGCCCACCAGCTGCCAGATGAAGCGGCCCTCCTGATACCGTCGGGTAGCACGGGCCGCGCCGGCATGCCGCGCGCCGGCCCGGATGCCACCCCTCCGCTGCCCGCCGGCGCACCGCGCCGGCCATGCTCACCGCGCCCGCCGGAGACTGCCTCCGGTCCCGGGGCCGGATGTTTTCCTGAGGCTCGACGACAGTGGAATTCTTTCTCATCTCTCTTCTGAACGGCGTGAGCTATGGGCTGCTGCTCTTCATGCTCAGCTCCGGCCTGACCCTCATCTTCAGCATGATGGGGGTGCTCAACTTCGCGCACACCAGCTTCTACATGCTGGGTGCCTACTTCGCGTACACGCTCTCTGGCGTGCTCGGCTTCTGGCCGGCGCTGTTCGTCGCACCGCTGCTGGTCGGCGCGCTGGGCGCGGCCTTCGAGCGCTACAGCCTGCGCCGGGTGCACAAGTTCGGCCATGTGCCGGAGCTGCTGGTCACCTTTGGGCTGTCCTATCTGATCCTCGAGGTGGTGCAACTGGTGTGGGGCCGCTCCACGGTGCCCTACGGCCTGCCCGAGGCGCTGCAGGGGCCGCTCTTCACGCTGTACGGCACGCAGTTCCCCAAGTCGCGCTCCTTCATCATGCTCGTCGCATTGCTGATGCTCGTGGCCGTCTGGCTGCTGCTCACCCGTACCCGCATCGGGCTGGTGATCCAGGCCGCGCTCAAGCACCCCG
>NZ_CAJYES010000064.1 GCF_913773995.1 uncultured Pseudacidovorax sp. | reverse complement strand
TCGGCGGCGTGACGCAACAGGTCGACTACGTGACCGACGGCGTGGCGAACCTCACCGACGGGGCGCTGGGTGGCGATCTGCTGGGCGGCGTGCTCGGCGGCGATGGCCTGTTGGGTGCCCTGACCGGCGGTGACCTGCTCGGTGGCGACCTGCTCGGGGGCGTGGTGAGCGACACCGGCGTCGTCGGCGGCCTGCTCGACACCGTGGCCGGCGACAACGGCCTGCTCGGCAGCGTCACCGGCGGCGAGCTGCTGGGTGGCGATCTGCTCGACGGCGTCCTCGGCCAGGACGGACTGCTCGGCGGCGTGCTGGGCGCCACGGATGGCGCCAGCGGTGGCGGCGACCTGCTCAATGCCGTGCTGGGCGACGACGGCGTGCTAGGGGGTGTGCTGGACAGCGTGACGGGCAGCGTGACGGGCAGCGAGGGCACGGCCGGTGGCCTGCTGGACGGCATCACCGGCAGCACCGGCGTGGTCGGCGGCCTGATCGACACGGTGGCGGGCGACCACGGCGTGGTGAGCGGCGTGGTCGACACCGTCGCCGGCAGCAACGGCTTGCTGGGCAGTGGCTCCGGCAGCGGCCTGGTCGGCGGGCTGCTTGGCGGCCTGAGTGGCGTCACCGAGCCGGTGTCCAGCGGCACGGGCAGCGGCCCCACCAGTCCGGCCAGCCCGGTCGGCGGCCTGCTCCACAACCTGCTGGGCTGATGAATCCGGCGCCCTCGTCGTTCATTGCCGAGTGGCCGGCCCGCTGCGCGGGCCGGTCGTTGACCAAAGGTTCCTCCATGATGAAGTCATTCCAACGCCTCAGCCTTCTGCTGTCTGCCTCCGTGCTGCTGGCCGCGTGCAGCACCGCGCCCAAGGACGGCAGCGAGGACACCACCTACTACTACGCCAATCCCAAGGGCCGCAGCGCGGTGGCGCAGGTGAAGGCACCCCCTCCGCCACTGGCCGCATCGGGTCCGGTCGGTGTGGCCCGCATCGTGTACTTCGATTTCGACAAGTACGACGTCAAGCCCGAGTACCGTTCGATCGTCGAGGCCCATGCCCGCTACATGCGCGAGCGTCCGCAGGCCCGCGTGGTGCTCGAAGGCCACACCGATGCGCGCGGTGGCCGCTCGTACAACGTGGCGCTGGGCCAGCGCCGCGCCGAGTCCGTGCGCCAGGCCATGCAGCTGGGTGGCGTGCCGGGCGAGCGCATGGAAGCCATCAGCTGGGGCATGGAAAAGCCGGCCTCGCTGGAGAAGACCGAGGCCGGCTACCAGCTCAACCGCCGCGTCGAGTTCGTCTACCGCTGACCGGCCCGCGCGATGGACCAGGATGTGAGCGCCCCCGCCCGGCCGGGCGCCGGGGGGGCGGCCTTGCCGCTCGCCGGCTCGCCCGGGCAGCCCGGCGAGCGCGGCTTTGCCGCCCAGCTTGCCGCCTGCCGCGAGAAGGTGGCGGTGATGTGCGCTGCCGTCCCGGCGCCGTACCCGGCGTTCACGCTCTTCTTCTCGGTCACCGACGGCCAGCGCCGTGCCCAGGTGATGCATGCGACAGGCACCAGCTTCGAGGAGGCGTGGCAGGCGGGTGCACGGCGCGCGAGTGCCTTTGTGCTGCGGCAGCAGTTGCAGTCGCCCTGGTTGCGCGTGGACTGGGTGCAGGGCGTGGGCGAACTGCCGGTGGGCGAGTTCGAGCAGCAGCTGTGCCAGGTCAAGCGCAACTACTTCCGCCTGGGGCTGGCCTTCGACGGTGCCTTCGCGATGGCGCTGACCGAGCAGGAGATCAACGCCAACGCGCTGCTCTATGGCGGCCCCGAGATCCCGCACGCGGTCATCAACCGCCACAACCTGGGCCTGTACCTGCAACAGCGCTACCGCGGCCAGCCGGCCCCGGCGCTCGAGCCGCAGGACAAGGTCTACCTGCTGGCCCTGGGCGGCGTGTTCTGCCAGGAGGACGGCGTGGTGCACCGCCTGGCTGGCCACGGGCTGGACACCGGTCGTCGCCAGGTGCCGCCGCTCGATGCCGCCGCGGCACTGGAGCTGGTGCGCACCGGCTCCGCGCACCTGGCCCGCCAGGTGCAGGACAACGGCCGCTTCGTCTACGGCTACTTCCCCTGCTTCGACCGGCTGATCCCCAGCTACAACACGCTGCGCCACGCCAGCTCGCTCTACGCCATGGCCGAGGCCTGGGAGCTGACGCGCGACCCGGCGCTGCGCCAGGCCATCGACCGCGGTCTGCAGCACCTGACGCAGCAGCTGGTGCGCGACTACACGCTGGCCGACGGCCGCGCCGCCGCCTTCCTGGTCGATGTGGGCGACGAGATCAAGCTGGGCGGCAACGCGGTCGCGCTGCTGGCGCTGGTCAAGTACAGCGAGGTGCTGGGCACCGACGAATGGCGTCCGCTGATGGAGCGCCTGGCCACCGGCATCGCCGCCATGCAGGACGCCGCCACCGGCCGCTTCGTGCATGTGCTGCATGCGCAGGACCTGTCGGTGAAGGAGGTCTCGCGCATCATCTACTACGACGGCGAGGCGGCCTTCGGCCTGCTGCGCCTGTATGCGCTGACGCGCGACGAGCGCTGGCTGGCGGTGGTGGAGCGTGCCTTCGAGCACTTCATCGGCCAGCAGCACTGGCAGGCGCACGACCACTGGCTCAGCTACAGCGTCAACGAGCTGACGCGCTGGAAGCCGCTGGAGAAGTACTTCCGCTTCGGTATCCAGAACGTGGCCGGCTACCTGGACTTCGTGCTCGACCGCAAGACCACCTTTCCCACGCTGCTGGAGCTGATGCTGGCCGCCCAGGCCATGATCCGCCGGCTCGAAGGCATCCCGGCGCTGGCACACCTGCTGGACGAGATCGACCTGGAGAAGTTCGAGCGCGCACTGCACTACCGCGCCAACTACCTGCAGAACGGCTATTTCTGGCCCGAGATGGCGATGTACTTCCGACGGCCGGCCGCCGTCGTCGGGTCCTTCTTCATCCGCCACCACTCCTTCCGCGTGCGCATCGACGATGTGGAGCATTACCTGTCGGGCATGGTGGCCTACCACCGGCTGATGGCCGAGCGCGAGGTCGCTGGACGGACCGCGCAGGAGCCGGTCGCCCGCGGCATGCGCTGGTCGGCCGCCGAACTGGCGCGCATCGCGGGCGGCGACTGGGTGGTGGCGCCGACCGAGGGCTGGCATGCCGTCGGCATGGCCACGCGGCCCTTCGCGCAGCCGCAGCGCCTCTTGTGCCTGCATGACGAGCGGGCCGGCCGCCCGCCGGCGCCGCCGGAGCTGGACGGCCTGCGTCCGGCCGCGGCAGTGTTGTGCGCGCACCCAGGTCCTCACCTGCACCGCGGGCTGCCGGTGCTGCGCGTGGACGATGTGCGGCAGGCCATGCTCGACCTGGGCGCCCATGCGCGCGCGCAGTACCCGGGCCGCGTGATCGCCGTCGCCGGCGATGCCGCGCGCGACACCACGGCGGCCATGCTGGTCAAGACATTGGGTGCCTGGGGCGAGGTGGGCGAGCCCGAGACCCGCCAGCGTCTGCCCCTGGGCGTGGCCTGGGCCTTGAGCTGCCTGCCGCAGGAGGCCGCCACCTGGGTGGTGGAGCTGGGCCAGGCCCCGGCGCCGGCCATGGTGCAGGTCGCACGCCCGCAGGTGCTGGTGCTGGCCATCGATCCGGCCGAACCCGCCGCAGCCGACGTGCAGCGCAAGGCGGCCCAGCTCGTCGAGGCCCTGCCCGAGGACGCCTGCCTGGTGCTGTGCCGCGACATGCCGGGCTATGACGGCCTGGCTTCGCTGGCGGCGCGGCGCGGCCTGCGCGTGTTCGACCATGGCAGCCATCGCGATGCGCAGGTGCGCCTCACCGGGCTGGCGCATGGCGAGCTGCGCGCCGAGGTGGCGGGCAGCCCCGTGCGCATGAAGCTGCAGGCCGTGGGCGCGCATGTGGGCCTGGGCGCCACCGCGGTGCTGGCCACCGTGCTGGCCCTGGACTGGCAGGCGCAGCTGGCCGCGGCCCTGGTCGCGCTGGGTGGCTTCGAGCGGCACGAATGGCGCGGCCCCGTGCTGGAGGTGCCCATCGCCGGGGGCAGCTTCCACTTCGTGGACGAGACGCACGACGCCAATCCCACCTCGATGCGGGCGGCGCTCGCCCTGCTGGCCCAGGCGCCCTGCGGCCCGCGCCAGCGGGTGGCGGTGCTCGGCGAGATGCAGGGTCTGGGCGCCGAGTCCCAGCGGCACCACCTGGCACTGCAGTCCGAGGTGCTGGCCGCGCAGCCGGGCCGCGTGCTGCTGTGCGGGCCGCTCATGGGCCCGCTGGCGCAGCGCCTGAAGCCGCTGGTGCCGGTGCGCTGGTTCAACGACGCGGCCGAATTGGTCGCGGCGTTCGGCGACATCGTGGCGCCGGGCGATTGGGTGCTGGCCAAGGGCGGGGCGCGCATCGGGCTGGCCCGACTCGCCAAGGCCGTCAAGGCGATGGCCTGACCGGGGCCCCCTCGGCGTTTACCCGGCTTTCTGCCTGCAACCTGACCCGCATCCGCCCCAGTGAGTAACAATCTGTTCATGGTTCTCAACATCGACGGCCGCCCATGCTGAAGTACCTGCTTCCCAGCCAGCTGGTCGCTCCCTCGGTCACGGCCGAAGGCGATGAGCCGGCCAGCCCGCATGCCGATGCGCTCGGCCGGGCCTTCGGCGCGGCCTACCCCGCCGTGCGGCAGGCGGCCTGGTGGTCGGTGCCGATCAGCCTGTTCGGGTTGCTGCCGTCGATCTTCCTGCTGCAGGTGTACGACCGGGTCATCTACCGCAGCGGCACCTCCACGCTGTGGGCGCTGTTCAGCGGCATCCTGTTCTTCCTGGCCATCGAATTCGTGCTGCGCAGCCGCCGCTCGCGTCTGCTGCGCGATGCGGGTGCCACCATCGACCACGGCATCTCCGGCGCACTGCTGCAGTCCATGCTCAACCGTCCGCTGCGGGCGCTGGAGGAGCGCCCGGCCGCCGCCTGGTTCCTGCTGTTCCGCGACGTGGGCGCGGTGCGCATGACGCTCAGCAGCGGGCTGGCGCAATCGATCTTCGACCTTCCCATGGCGCTGTTCGCGCTGGTGGTCATCGGCATCGTGGCGCTTCCGGTGCTGCCGGTGGTGGTGGTCTTTCTGGGCGTGATGTCCTTCCTGGCCTGGTGGTGGGCCGACGAGGTGCGCGCCGGCCGTGTCGAGGAAACTGAGCGCAGCCGCAACCTGGAGCGCATGACGGCCGAGATCTGCGCCGCGCGCGAGACGCTCAAGACGCAGGCCAACGACGGCCCCACCATCGAAGGCTGGCGCCAGACCTACGACAACTGGCTGGGCGAGAGCTTCCGCAAGAACGGCGAGATCGAGACCGCCCGCGATGGCACCACGGTGCTGCTGACCATCTTCTCGACGGTGGTCATCACCGTGGGCGCGCTGTCGGTGATGGAGCAGTGGATGACCGTCGGCGGCCTGGTGGCGGCCAACATGCTGGCCATGCGGGCGCTGCAGCCGGTGGCCGGGCTGGTCTCCAACTGGCGCGCGCTGGCCACGGCCGGCGAAGCCGCCAGCCGGCTCGAAAAGGTGCTCTCCGAGCCGGTGGAGCGCGAGCCCAGCGGCCTGAACCTTCCGCAGCCGCCCGGACTGGTGCAGCTGCGCGATGTGGACTTCCGCTTCCATGCGCAGGGCCGCCCGGTGTTCGAGAAGCTCGACCTCGCCATCGGCCCCGCGGGCCTGCATGCCGTGGTGGGTCGCAACGGCGCCGGCAAGTCCACGCTGGTGCGGCTCATCTGCGGCCTGTATGCGCCCAGCGCCGGCACCGTGAGCCTGGGCGAGTACGACCTGGCCCAGTTCGGCCGCGACGACCGCGCCAAGTGGATCAGCTATCTCTCGCAGGAGGTCTACTGGTTCGCCGGCGAGATCATCGAGACGCTGCGCCGCTGCGCGCCGGGCCACAGCGACGAGCAGATCGTGGCCGCCTGCAAGCTGGCCGGCGCGCACGATTTCGTCTCGCGCCTGCCTGCCGGCTACCGCACCCGCATCGGCGAGGGCGGCACCGGCCTGTCGGTGGGCGAGCGCCGCAAGCTGGGCCTGGCGCTGGCCTTCCTGCGCAAGCCCTCGGTGCTGGTGCTGGACGAGCCCAGCAACGACCTCGACTTCCACAGCGAGCGTCAGCTCATCAACACGCTGGTGGCCATCGCCCGCACGCGCACGGTGATCGTCGTCACGCATTCGCTGCGCATGGTGGCCGCCGCCAACAACGTCTACCACGTCACCGGCGACGGCGGCGTGGAGCAGGGCGCGCCCGCGGTGATGGTGCCGCGGCTCTTCGGCAG
>NZ_CAJYES010000063.1 GCF_913773995.1 uncultured Pseudacidovorax sp. | reverse complement strand
CGCGTTTCTACCTGAGCCTGGACGACCAGCTGATGCGCATCTTCGCGGGCGACCGCGTGCGCGCCATCATGGACCGCTTGAAGATGCCTGACGGCGAGGCTATCGAGGCTGGCATCGTCACGCGCAGCATCGAGAGCGCACAGCGCAAGGTCGAGGCGCGCAACTTCGACGTGCGTAAGCAGTTGCTCGAGTACGACGACGTCTCCAACGACCAGCGCAAGGTCATCTACCAGCAACGCAACGAGATCCTCGATGCGGGCGATCTGTCCGCACAGATCGACGCGCTGCGTGAAGGCTGCTTCACCGATCTCGTGCGCCAGTATGTGCCCGCCGAGTCGGTCGAAGAGCAGTGGGACCTGCCGGGTCTCGAGCGTGCGCTAGCGGCGGATTGGGGCCTCGAGTTGCCGCTGGTGCAGGAAGTCGAAGCCGCCGCCGCCATGACCGATGAAGACATCGTCGAGCGCGTCGTCAAGGCCGCCAACGAGATCTACGAAGCGAAGGTCGCCCTTGTCGGGCGGGAGCAGTTCACGCAGTTCGAGCGCATGGTGCTGCTGCAGGCCATGGACAGCAACTGGCGTGAGCATTTGTCTTCGCTCGACTACCTTCGCCAGGGCATCCACCTGCGCGGCTACGCACAGAAGCAGCCCAAGCAGGAGTACAAGCGCGAGGCCTTCGAGCTCTTCGGCCAACTGCTGGACACGGTCAAGAACGAAGTCACCCGGCAGCTGATGCTGGTGCGCATCCAGTCGGCCGAGCAGATCGAGCAGGCGGCCGACGACATGGAAAGCCGGGCCGAGGCCATCTCTAACCTCACCTACACCGCGCCGACCGAGATGGGCGAGCCGGAGGTGCGCAGCAGTACTGCGGCGGCAGCAAGCCCCACAGCCGCTGCTGCGGCCGTGGCCGCCGCGGTCGCTGCCGGCCGCGTTGGCCGCAACGATCCCTGCCCGTGCGGCAGCGGCAAGAAGTACAAGCAGTGCCACGGCAAGCTGAGCTGATCGTCGGCTGAGCTTTCGCCCCGGATCGCCCGGTACGCCGTCATCGGCGTGGCACGGCGCGGTCCACACAATTCGCGTCCGACCTCTTCAGGAACCTTCCATGCCCGTGAACCTGACCGCCCCCGATCCCGCCCAACTGCACCCGGTGCCCGGCGTGCGCATCGGCGTCACCGAAGCCGGCGTGCGCAAGGCCAATCGCAAGGACCTGACCGTCTTCCTGCTCGACGAGGGCAGCGCCGTCGGCGCCGTGTTCACGCAGAACCGTTTTTGCGCTGCGCCGGTGCAGGTCTGCCGCGAACATCTGGCCGCGGGCTTTGGCGTCCGTGCGCTGGTGATCAATACCGGCAATGCGAACGCCGGCACGGGCGAGGACGGCTTGGTCCGCGCGCGCTCCACCTGCATCGCCCTGGCCCGCTTGCTGGAGGTCGCGCCGGAGCAGATCCTGCCTTTCTCCACCGGCGTGATCATGGAGACGCTGCCCAACGACCGCATCGCCGCCGGCCTGCCCGCTGCGCTGGACGACGCGTCGGAGGTGCATTGGGCCCGGGCCGCCGAGGGCATCATGACAACGGACACCGTGCCCAAGGCCTTCAGCCGCCACGTCACGCTCGGCGGCGCGACGGTCACCATCACGGGTATCAGCAAGGGCGCCGGCATGATCCGACCGAACATGGCGACCATGCTCGGCTTCCTGGCCACCGACGCGCGCATCGCGCCGGCGCTGCTGCAGCCCCTGGCCCGCACGTTGGCCGAGGGCTCGTTCAACCGCGTCACCATCGACGGTGACACCTCCACCAACGATTCCTTCGTCGTCATCGCCACGGGCAAGACCGGCCCGGCCATCGACGCGCTGGACAGTGCCGACGGCCAGGCCTTGCTGGCGGCCATGCAGGCGGTCGCGCGCGACCTGGCGCAGGCCATCGTGCGCGATGGCGAGGGCGCGACCAAGTTCATCACTGTGCAGGTGGAAGGCGGCCGCGACGCTTCTGAATGCCGGCAGGCGGCCTATGCCGTGGCTCACTCGCCGCTGGTCAAGACGGCCTTCTTCGCCAGCGACCCGAACCTGGGCCGTATCCTTGCGGCCGTGGGCTATGCCGGCATCGTCGACCTGGACCAGACGCGCATCGAGCTGCACCTGGATGACGTGCACGTGGTCACCCGCGGCGGCCGTCATCCCGACTACCGTGAAGAGGACGGTCAGCGCGTGATGAAGAAAAGCGAGATCGTCGTGCGCATCGGCCTCGGCCGCGGCGAGGCCAGCGACACCGTCTGGACCTGCGACCTCAGCCACGACTACGTCTCCATCAACGCGGACTACCGCTCCTGAGAAGGCGCGGGCCCCGCGCCCGCCGCATGCCGCCATGAACGAGAAATTCGAGCGCCTGATCGAACGGGCCGAGCAGCTGATCGACCGCATCGAGTCCGTGCTGCCCCAGCCACTGGGCGCGCCGCCCGACTGGAACGCCGCCATTGCCTGGCGTTACCGCCGACGCAGCTCAGGACATGGCCGCCTGGAGCCGGTGCGCCATGTGGCGGCAATGGCGCTTGCCGATCTCAAGGAGATCGACGGCCAGAAGGAAAAGATCGAGCGCAACACCCGCCAGTTCATCGAAGGCCGCCCCGCCAACAACGTGCTGCTGACCGGTGCGCGCGGCACCGGCAAGTCCTCGCTGGTGCGGGCCTGCCTGCACGCATTCGCGCCGCAGGGCTTGCGCCTGATCGAGGTCGACAAGGCGGACCTGACCGACCTGCCCGACATCGTGGAGGTGGTCTCCGGCCGGCCTGAGAAGTTCATCATCTTCAGCGACGACCTGAGCTTCGACGAGGGCGAACCGGGCTACAAGGCACTCAAGTCCATCCTGGATGGCTCGGTCGCCGCGGCCACGCCCAATGTGCTGATCTATGCGACCAGCAACCGCCGCCACCTGCTGCCCGAGTACATGAAGGAGAACCTCAGCTACACGCACACCGAGGACGGCGAGGTGCATCCGGGTGAAGTGGTGGAAGAGAAGATCTCGCTGTCCGAGCGCTTCGGCCTGTGGGTGAGCTTCTATCCCTTCTCTCAGGCCGAGTACCTGGCGATCGTGGCACAGTGGCTGTCCTCCTTCGGGCTGGATGCCGCCGCCATCGAGTCGGCGCGACCGCAGGCGCTGGTGTGGGCGCTTGAGCGCGGTTCGCGCAGCGGCCGGGTGGCCTATCAGTTCTCGCGCGACTTCGCAGGAAGGATGGGCGCATGAGCGGCGCGGATGCTGCGGGTGCAGCGCGCAAGCACACCGAAGTGGCCGTGGGTGTGCTCATCGCACCGGACGGCACTCTGCTGCTGTCCACCCGCCCTGAAGGCAAGCCCTATGCGGGGTACTGGGAGTTTCCGGGCGGCAAGATCGAGGCCGGCGAGACGGTCGTCGAGGCCCTGCGCCGCGAACTTCAGGAAGAGCTTGGCATCACCATCGCGGCTGCTGAGGTCTGGCGGGTGACCGAGCATGATTACCCGCACGCGCTTGTTCGACTCCATTGGTGCAAGGTGTTCCAGTGGGAGGGCGACTTCGAAATGCGCGAAGGCCAGACGATGCGCTGGCAACAGTTGCCGCTGACGGTGACGCCGGTACTGCCCGGCGCCATGCCGGTGCTGCACTGGCTGGCGGAGGAACGAGGCATCCTGGGACCGGTGCTCGCTGGCGGCTGAGTCGCAGTCCCCGGTGCGAGGCATCGCCTCATTGCTGCCGCACAGGTGCGGCGGCGCCGCCGACTGAGGACCGTAAGGCGATGTTCGCTCAGCTCTGCAGGCGGGGATCGCCGAAGGGCTCGTCGTCGGGTGGTGCTTCGGTCGGCATGCGGAACTCTTCGCTGGCCCATGCGCCCAGGTCGATGCCCTTGCAACGGGCGCTGCAGAAGGGCCGGAAACGGTTCTCGGGCGCATAGACGCTGTCCTGCCCGCAGGCGGGGCAGGGCACCAGACGGACAGCGGATGTCTTCTTCTTGGCGGAGCTCATCGCGAGGGCAGTGCGCGCTTCAGGCGCACAAGGTCAATTCGAAGGGCGCGTCGTCGGTGCTGGGCTGCAGATGGCCCTGTTCGTCCTGGCGCATCAACCGCACCGACACCATCAGCCGGTTGCCGCTGATCTCGGGCACGACGTTCAGCGACGGATCGATCCGCAGCCGCAGCAACTGGAAGCTGCGGCTTTGCGGCAGCGTCTGCTGGAACTGCCCTCGCGTCGCGATGACGCGGTAGGGCATGTCAGCGTCGCGCAGCAGCTTCAGCAACAGGTAGACGGCCTCGGCCAGTGGCGACAGGCTGGCCGCCCATTGCTGCAGGTCGCTGCGCCGCTCGGCGGGGCCACGATGCTGCCAAGCATGGTAAGCCGGCAGGTCGAACTCGCACGTGCCCGCGGGAATGCCCGCCCGGCTGCGGATGCTCATCAGCCATTCGTTGTCGGTCAGCGACTGCCCGGCCTTGCCGCTGGCATTGTTGAGCGACTGGAAAGCGCGGTCGAGCTGCTGCACGAACGCATCGAGCAGCAACTCCTGGATGGCCGGATTGCCGCGATAGCCGTTGAACACCGCCTTCTGCTTTTCCAGGTCGCGCAACGCTTCGGACTTGAGATCGGCGCGCCCGGCCACGTCCATGATGTCGAACATGGTCAACAGCGCGAAATGATGGTGCAGCGCCGAATCCGACGGCACCAGTTCGCCCAGGCGACGGAACAGGTGTTCGAGCCGAAGGTAGGTCCGGATGCGCTCGTTGAAGGGATATTCGTAGAGGATCACGTCTCTGTGGGGCTCCTTCGCGACATCATAGTTGCCGCGATGTCACGTGGCGTGTCCGATTCCCACTGTTTCAGGGCGCCTTGGCAGCACCCAGTCGAGCCTGCACTTCCTTGAGCATGATGTCGCCCAGCGCGTACTGCCCGTACATCGAGAAATGCGTGTCGTTGGGGAAGTACAGGTCTCGGACCTGGTGCCGCGCGGATTGCGCGTAGGCGAACAAATCGGGGCCCAGGCCGCTCGGACGGAAACGTTGGAGAAAGGCGTCCGAGTACGAGGGGTCCAGGTAGACCGTCGTCTTGTTGGGGATGACCATCCACAGGATGGGGGTCGGCTGCGACTGCGTGAAACGGGCCATCCGCTCGAAGGTCTGCGGCGTCAGCGGACCGTTGGTCAAGTCTTCCTTGAAGAAGAGGGCGCGCTCGCACATGTGATGGGAGAACTGCTTGCAGCCCTGAGGCACGAAGCGCACCTGGGTGTCGTCACCGAACTGCAGGTCGGTCTGCGACTGGTATACCTTCTTCATGTTCTGATAGGTGACGAGGCCCGTGGTCAGCTTGGCCGCCCAGTTCAACCCCAGCTGAGGCGTCCCGCTCAAAGGATGGATGAAGGGGGACGGCTTGACCTCCGGCGGCTTGGCCATGGTGGCGCACGCATCGCCCTTGCGCACCCGCTCGTCGAGCAGTCGCTCGACACTCTCGGCGATGACGAGGCGTCCACGGAAACCGGCCCGCTGCAGCCACTGCGAAAAATCGCGGCACAGGTAACCGACTTGGCCCCAGTAGATCGTCGAGACCTTGTAGCCCGCGCGCACCAGTGTGGATTGCCAGTACAGCGTCATCGAGAAGCTGTCGCCGACGACGACGATGTCCGCCTCGTTCAGCGGCCAGGACTTCAACGTTTCGGCCGGTGGGGCCGGCGGTGCAGGCTGCTGCCAGCCGAATTCTGCGTCCGACAGACGGCCGATGCGAGTGAGGTCGCCATAGGGCACGGGCGTGAATAGCGTCAGCACCAGCATGGCGCTGACGACAACGAATCCGACGAGAAAGGTGCGAAGCCAGATCGCTGCGTAATTCATGGGCACTATCGGGGAAGAGGTTCCAGCCCGGCCGTGCGTACAGCATCGACCATGCGTTTGCCGAAGTAGAGCTGGCCCTGCATCGACCAGTGCGTGTCGTTGGGCCAGTAGAGGTCGATGATGCGCAGGCGCTGGTCCTGCGCCATCGCAAAAAGGTCGGGACCGACACCCAGGGCGTTGCTGCGGCGCGCGAAGGCGCCGGCATTGTGGGTGTCGAGGTAGACCGTGGTCTTGTTGGGCACCACCATCCACATGACTTTCACCGGTTCGGCGCGGCGGGCGAAGGCCGCCATGAAGTCGGCATCCTGCGGCTGAAGCTCCCGGTTGGTGCGGTCGGCGGTCAGGAACAAGCTCTTGCCGCAGACGCGGCTGCTGAATTGGCGGCATCCCTCGGCCACCGGGCTCGAGAAGATGTAGTCGCCGAATCGCTCGTGCTCCACGTCCACCACGCCGTCTGTCTCCAGGATCTGCCGCGTGTTGAGGTACGTGAGCAGGCCTGTCATCAGCGGTGACTCCCAGTTGAGCCTGAAGCCGGGCGGTGGCTGGGCCGGGCTCTGCGTGGGCACAGGCAGCGCCTTGAGCGGGCGGCGTGCCATGGTCTTGCAGCCCTGGGCCTGCGCCAGGCGCTCCGGCAGCAGGCGCTCGATGCTTTCTAGGATCACCATGCGGCCTTTGAAACCAATGGATTCGAGCCAGGCCGAGAAGTCGGCGCACAGGGGACCGCTGCGGTCCCAGTGCGTCGTCGATACCTTGTAGCCTGCCGCGACCAGAGGTGACTGCCATGCGTAGTACATCGAGAAGCTGTCGCCGATCACCAGGATGTCAGCGTCGGCGGGCGCCCAGCCGCGCACGTTGGCGATGGGAATCTCGGGCGGCGTCGACCGCCAGCCGAAGGCGTCTTCGGAGACCCGGCCGATGCGCGTCAGGCCGCCTTCGGCCGGCTGGGTGAACAGTGTGACCAGGAACAGCGCGACGATGACCGCGAAACCGGTCATGAACACGCTGAGCCAGATCCGCGCGGACTTGTGCATCACCGCCGCTTTGTCAGAACTGGAAGTACAAAAAGGGGCTGTAGGTGCCGAGCCGCGAGATCGACAGGCCCAGGAGCACGACGGTCACGAACGCCGTGCACACGGTCATCAGGCCAGCCAGCCAGGGCCGACCCGCGAGCGCCGGGACCACCGGCACCCAGCGCTGCAGGCTGATGGTGGGCGGCAGGGCCAGGCAGATGAACAGGCCCAGGAACATGGTCTGGAAGAACTCGGGCTTGCGGTAGGGGATGGTGAACTCGGAGAAGGCGGACATCGAGACGCCGTTGAGCCCCAGCATGCCCTTGTAGATGTGCATGGCGGTGGTCATGCTGTCGGCGCGGAACACCACCCAGGCGACCATGACGCACAGGAAGGTGAGCAGCCAGCGCAGCGGCAGCGTCCACTTGCTCGGGGGGCGGTTACCGCGCACCTTGGCGTTCCAGAGGTGGTTGATGGTGAGGTAGATGCCATGCAGCGCACCCCACAGCACGAAGGTCCACGCGGCGCCATGCCACAGGCCGCCCAGCAGCATGGTCAGGAAAAGGTTGAGGTAGCGCCGCGCCTCGCCCTTGCGGTTGCCACCGAGCGGGATGTAGAGGTAGTCGCGCAGGAAGGTCGAAAGCGAGATGTGCCAACGGCGCCAGAACTCGATGATGCTGGTCGACTTGTAGGGCGACGCAAAGTTGAGCGGCAGGTTCACGCCCATGCACAGCGAGATGCCCACGGCCATGTCGGAGTAGCCGGAGAAGTCGAAATAGATCTGCAACGTGTACGCCAGCACGCCGAACCAGGCGCTGACGAGCGAGGGGATCGTGCCGCCCTGCACGCCGTGGAAGACCATGTCGGCGTACTCGCCCATGCGGTCGGCGATGAGCAGCTTCTTGGCGAGGCCGAAACTGAAGATGGCCAGACCGAGCGCGATCTTGTTGGTGTCCACGCGGTAGGTCGCCGGATTGGCGAACTGCGGCATCATCTGCGCGTGGTGCAGAACGGGACCTGCGATCAGGTGCGGAAAGTAGGTCACGAACAGCACGTAATGCACGAAGCTGCGTTCGCGCACCTTGCCCTGCCAGCAGTCCACCAGAAAGGCGATCTGGGTGAAGGTGTAGAAGGAGATGCCGATGGGCAGCGCCACATGCAGCAGCGGCAGGGGCGCGATGCCCGCATCGCCCAGGGCTTCGTTCACGTTGCCGATGAAGAAGTCCGCGTATTTGAAGATACCCAGCAGCGTCAGATTCACGGTCAGCGCGAGCACCAGCATGCGCTTGCGCGTGCGATCGCTGCGCCCCTCCTGCGGGGTGAGCTGCAGGCCGAACCAGTAGTTCATGCAGATGGAGGCCACCAGCAGCGGCAA
This sequence comes from uncultured Pseudacidovorax sp., assembly GCF_913773995.1. Lineage (GTDB taxonomy): Bacteria > Pseudomonadota > Gammaproteobacteria > Burkholderiales > Burkholderiaceae_C > Xenophilus. The sequence continues at coordinate 14,910 of NZ_CAJYES010000063.1, read as the reverse complement.
GGCCTTCACGCTCCACCAGCCGTAGAAGAACAGCGATGCCAGGGCCAGGAAGCCCGCCGCCGCCCGCGTGTTGCGCCATCCGATCAGGAAGAAGCCCGCCAGCACCAGCGGGAAGAAGACGAAGATGAACGCGTAGGAATTGAAAAGCATCGGGGATGGGGCTTCTTGTGCGCCGGTTTCGGCGGGGCCGTACGAGGTCCTGCGCGTGTCTCTGCGTTGTGATGCCCGCCCCAGGGTGGGCGGGTCGCGAAGGAGCAGCGCGGGATTATCGCAAGCCCGGCCTGACCCAACGCTGCCACAACGACTGGACGCATAGAGCGAGGGCATCCATGCCGAGTTCCTCGTTGTGGATCACGGCGTCGGCCGCCGCCCGCCGCTGGGCGCGCGACGCCTGCTGTGCGATCACGGCGCGCACCGTCTCCTCGGGCCAGCCCGAACGTGCCATCACGCGGCGCACCTGCACGTCCTCGGAGGCGTCGACCACGAGCACCCGGTCCACCCGTGCCCGCCAGCGGCCCGATTCCACCAGCAGCGGGACGTCGAACACCAGCAGCGGAACGTCGCCATGGGCGCGAGCCTGGCGATCGCATTCCTCGCCGATCAGCGGATGCAGCACCGCTTGCAGGCGCTGGCGGACCGCTGGATTGCCGAAGGCCAGTGTGCGCATCCGGTCGCGGTCCAGGCTGCCGTCGGCCGCGGCCATCTCGGGGCCGAAGACTTCCACGATGGCGGGCATGGCCCGCCCGCCGGACGCAGTGAGCTGGCGCGAGATGGTATCGGTATCGACCAGGCCAGCGCCCAGGGCCTGCAGCTGTGCAGCGACCGTGCTCTTGCCGCTACCGATGCCGCCGGTGAGGCTGATGCGCAGCATGCCCGCCCTCAGAAGCCCAGCGGAAAAGCGAAGGGCAGCCACGCGCGCACCCTGTCCGGCCCAATGGCCAGACAGAGCAGGCCGGCGCCAGCCAGGAAGGGGCCGAAAGAGATGGGCACGTGCCGGTTGGCCAGGCGGCCCACCAGCAGCAGCACGACGCCCAGTAAGGCCCCCACCAGCGAGGACATCAGGATGAGCGCCAGCAGGAAGGGCGCGCCCAGCCAGGCGCCCAAGGCGGCGAGCAATTTGAAGTCGCCGAAGCCCATGCCTTCCTTGCCGGTGGCTGCGCGGTAGAGGCGGTAGACCGTCCAGAGACTGAGATAGCCGAAGACGGCGCCCCAGATGGCCGAGGTGGGCGAGACACCGGTCAGGCCGTAGGCCGATCCGGCAAGGCCCAGCCACAGCAGCAGGTAGTTCAGAGAATCGGGCAGCAACTGGGTGTCCAGATCGATCACGAACTGGCACACCAGAATGGTGCAGAAGGCGGCCCAGAGCGCCGCAGTCGGCGTCAGTCCGAAGCGCCAGCCGCACAGCCCAAAGAGCAGGCCGGTGACCAATTCCACCGCTGGGTAGCGCAGACCGATGGCCGCACCGCAAGCGCTGCAGCGACCTCGCAGCACCCCCCAGCTCAGCAGCGGGATGTTCTCGTACCAGCGGATGGCATGGCCGCAGTGGCCGCAGCGCGAGCCCGGGCGCGCCAGCGTGAGCGCAGGCAATGCGTCGACCTGCGCCAGCGCGGTCTCGGCGTCCTGTTCCAGCTGTCCCGGTGCATGGGTGCCCTTGCCGAAGACGAGTTCCCACAGGCTGGGGATGCCAGGCTGGGGTGCGAGGTTCGCGGTGGCATCGAGCAGCCAGCCGCGGTACATCGTGCGGGGCAGCCGGTGGATGACGACATTGAGAAAGCTGCCGATGAGCAGGCCGAGCCCGCCTGCCAGGGCCGCGTCCGCCAGCGCCGAACCCATCAGACGACCTGGCCCAACTTGAAGATCGGCAGGTACATCGACACCACGATCCCGCCGATCACCACGCCCAGCACGACGATGATGATCGGCTCCATCAGGCTCGACAGGCCGGCGACCATGGCGTCGACCTCGTCCTCGTAGAAGTCGGCCGCCTTGCCCAGCATGTGGTCGATGGAGCCGGATTCCTCGCCGATGGCGGTCATCTGCAGCACCATGGGCGGGAACAGGTCGGCACCGGTCATCGCCGTCGTCAGGCTCGTGCCGGTCGACACTTCCTGCTGGATGCGCGTGGTGGCCTTCGCGTACACCGAGTTGCCCGACGCGCCGCCCACCGAGTCGAGCGCCTCCACCAGCGGCACGCCAGCGGCGAACATCGTCGACAGGGTGCGTGTCCACCTTGCCACGCAGGACTTGTCGATGAGCGAGCCGAAGATCGGGAGGCGAAGCATCAGGCGGTCGACCGCTTGCTGGAACTTTTCATTGCGCTTCCAGGCCTGGAGCGTGAAGTAGCCGCCCGCGATCAGCACGCCGAAGATGAGCCACCAGTAGCTGACGAAGAACTCGCTCATCGCGATCACGAACAGCGTTGGCGCGGGCAGGTCCGCTCCGAAGGAGGTGAAGACCTGCTTGAACGACGGAATCACGAACAGCATGATGATCGTGACCACGATGAAGGCCACCACGATCACTGCCGTGGGATACATCAGCGCCGACTTGATTTTCGACTTGATGGCCTCCGTCTTCTCCATGTAGATGGCCAGCCGGTCGAGCAGTTCTTCCAGGATGCCGGCGGCCTCGCCGGCCTCGATCAGGTTGCAGTACAGGCTGTTGAAGTATTTTGGGTGCTTGCGAAAGGCCGAGGACAGCGAAGTGCCGGTTTCGACATCGGTGCGGATGTCGTTCAACAGGCGTGCCATGTTCGGGTTGCTGTTGCCACGGCCCACGATGTCGAATGCCTGCAGCAGGGGCACGCCGGCCTTCATCATCGTGGCCATCTGTCGCGTGAAGACGGCGATGTCACGTGGCTTGATGGACTTGCCGGAGCGCAGCCGGCGCTTCTTGATCTTGGTGGTCAGGATGCCCTGGCGCCGCAGCGAGGCCTGGACCTGGTTCTCGCCCAGCGCCCGCATCTCACCCCGGACGGTCTTGCCGTTGCGGTCGCGGCCTTCCCACTCGTAGAGGTTTTCCTTGGTAGAGGTGGGGCGGGTGGGGCTTCGTTTCTGGGCGGCTGTGGCCATGGCAACTCCGGTGGGCGCGCGCCCGAGTCTATTCGTTGGTGACGCCGAGCACCTCTTCGAGCGAGGTCACACCCTGCATCACCTTGTGCAGGCCCGATCGGCGCAGCGAGCGAACGCCCTCACGCTCGGCCTGAGCGGCAATCTCGAGAGAGCTGCCGTCGCGCAGGATGATCTTCTGGATCTCTTCCGAGATCGGCATCACCTGGTAGATGCCGACCCGGCCCTTGTAGCCGCCGCTGCAGACGGGGCAGCCCACTGGGCGATAGGGCTTCCAGCTGCCGTCGAGCTCTTCGCGGCGGAAGCCCGCATCCAGCAGCGCTTGCGGCGGGATGTCGGCGGGCAGCTTGCATTGCGGACAAAGCCGGCGTGCCAGTCTCTGGGCCGTGATGAGGATGACGCTCGACGCAATGTTGAAGGGAGCGATGCCCATGTTGCGCATCCGCGTCAGCGTGGTCGGCGCATCGTTGGTATGAAGCGTGGAAAGCACCAGATGGCCGGTCTGCGCGGCCTTGATCGCGATGTCGGCGGTGTCCAGGTCGCGGATCTCCCCGACCATGATGATGTCCGGGTCCTGTCGCAGGAAGGCACGCAGGGCCGTCGCAAACGTCAATCCCGCCTTTTCGTTGACGTTGACCTGATTGACCCCGGGCAGGTTGATTTCGGACGGATCCTCGGCGGTGGCGATGTTGACGCCCGGCTTGTTAAGCAGGTTCAGGCAGGTGTAGAGCGACACCGTCTTGCCCGACCCGGTGGGCCCGGTCACGAGGATCATGCCGTAGGGGCGGCCGATGGCCGTCAACAGCCTTTCCTTCTCGGCGGCGTCGTAGCCCAGGGCGTCGATGCCCAGGCGCGCGCTGCTGGGGTCCAGAATCCGGATCACGATCTTTTCGCCGAACAAGGTGGGCAGCGTGCTGACGCGGAAGTCGATCACCCGGTTGGGGCCAACCTTCAGCTTCATCCGGCCGTCCTGCGGGACGCGCTTCTCGGAAATGTCCAGCTTGGAAATCACCTTGATACGCGAGGCCAGCTTGTCCTTGATGGCCACGGGCGGACTGGCGATTTCGCGCAATTCGCCGTCCACACGAAAACGCACGCGGTAGTTGTGCTCGTACGGTTCGAAATGAATGTCCGAGGCCTGCATCGAGAACGCATCGATCAGCATCTTCTGCAGGAAGCGCACCACCGGTGCGTCTTCCACCTCGGACGAGGCGGATGCCTCCGGGGCCTCGTCGGGTTCGCCGACCAGTTCGTCGTATTCGAAGTCGGTGGTCGCCAGGGGCTCCAATGAGTCCGTGGCGGTCGCCGCACCTGCGTCCACCAAGCGCGACAGCTTGTCGTACTCGGCCACCACCCAGTCCACGCCCAGCTGGGATGCGAAGGTGATCTTTTCGGCGGCTTGCTGGTCGGAGGGGTCGGCCGTGGCCACGACCAGGCGATTGCCACGTTTGGCCAGCACGACGATGCGGTAGGACTGACACAGGCGCAGATCCAGCAGGCCCTTGGGCAGCCGTAGCGGATCGACGGCGCCAAGATCGACAAGAGGCGCCGAAAAAGTAGCGGCCAGCACATGTGCCAGCTCGTACGGCGACACCTGACCTGTACCCGTCAGTTCAGCGATGAAGCTCGTCCGCGACGCTTGGGAGCGTTGGTAGATCTGCTCGGCGGCCTGCGTGTCCAGGATGGCCGCTGAAACCAGCGCGCGTGCGAGGCCGGGCAGCGCGACGGGGCCGGTGTCACGAAGCAGGGGGTCGGCGACAGCCATGCGGCAGGGAACGAAAGAGAGAGGGTAGCGGTCACCAGACCGCGGTGCCAATGTACATTGGTTGCACAAAAATACATTGTGCAACATTGTGTAGGCCCACTGTTTCAGTGCCTTGCGTCTGATTAGACCAACAAAAAAGCCCCACGGCGTGGGGCTTTGGCGTCCTGCCTCGTCGGCAAGAAGGAAATCTGGTCGGGGTGAGAGGATTCGAACCTCCGGCCTCTACGTCCCGAACGTAGCGCTCTACCAGGCTAAGCTACACCCCGCTTCAAACTTGCATCAACGGCCGATCAAGTGCGGCGCTCGAGAAGCTGAGCCGCTAACTGTAGCATACCTTTCGAGTAAATATTGGCAGGGATTGCATCGAGCGCAGAAATTGCACGCTCGGCTTCGCGCGCTGCAGCCGCGCGGGTGGCTTCGAGTGCGCCGGTTTCGCGAACGACTTGCACGACCTGTGGAAGCTGCGAAACGTCGCCTGTCTCCAGCGCCGTACGTACGATGGCGGCTTGTGCCGGATTGCCCTGCTTCATGGCCAGGATGAGCGGGAGCGTGGCCTTGCCTTCTCGCAGGTCGTCCCCGACATTCTTGCCCGTCTCCGCCGCATCGCCAGCGTAGTCGAGCACGTCGTCCACGACCTGGAATGCCGTTCCAAGGGCTTGGCCGTAGGTGGCACATGCCTCTTCCAGCATGGGGGGAGCGCCTGCCAGTATTGCTGCCAGGCGCGTGCTGGCTTCGAACAGCTTGGCAGTCTTGGAGCGGATGACCTGCAGGTAGGCCTGTTCATCAAGGGATGCGTCGCCCATGTTCATGAGCTGCATCACTTCGCCTTCGGCGATGACATTGGTGGCTTCGGCCAGAACGTCCATCACGCGCATGTTCTGGGCATCCAGCATCATCTGGAAGGCGCGGGAGTAGAGAAAGTCCCCCACCAGCACGCTGGCCGCGTTGCCGAACGACTCGTTGGCGGTCGGCCTTCCGCGGCGCAGGGTGGACTCGTCCACCACATCGTCGTGCAGCAGTGTCGCGGTGTGGATGAACTCGACGACGGCTGCCAAATTGAAGTGCTGCGTGCCCTCGTAGCCCAATGCCCGGCTCATCAGCAGGAGCAGGACAGGCCGCAGGCGCTTGCCGCCTGCGGCAATGATGTAGCGCGACACCTGACTCACCAAAGGCACGCCAGTGGCCAGCCGGGCGTCGATGACTCGGTCGACCTCGGCCATGTCGCTGGCCACAAGGTCGAGCGCGGCGAAGGTCGGCGGGGGTGGGCTGGCGGTGGTGGAAGGCAAGAGAGATGGCGCGAAGCGCGGTGGTCGGTCGGTCGAGCGCCAGGAATTATAGGGAGCGACCATTGACAAACTGGCTCCCGGATGGGACGAGCGTGCATTTGCCCAACCGTCGTGCTATCATGGAGAGCTTCGCGGAATGAGCCGCGGAGAATCTTTCACAAGAGGTTTCCCATGTACGCGGTCATAAAAACCGGCGGCAAGCAGTATCGCGTTGCCCCCGGCGAAAAAATTAAGGTAGAACAGATTGCTGCGGACGTTGGCCAGGAAATCGTGATCGACCAAGTGCTTGCCGTCAGCGACGGCAGCGCGATCAAGGTCGGCACGCCCCTGGTGTCCGGTGCCACGGTGACGGCCACGGTGCTGTCCCACGGCAAGCATGACAAGGTGCGCATCTTCAAGATGCGTCGCCGTAAGCATTATCAAAAGCGTCAAGGCCATCGCCAGCAGTTCACCGAGCTGCAGATCGGTGCGATCGCCGGCTAAGCCCAGGAGCAGGACACCATGGCACAGAAAAAAGGCGGCGGCTCTACGCGTAACGGGCGCGATTCCAAGCCCAAGATGCTCGGCGTGAAGGCCTTCGGTGGCCAAGTCATCAGCGCCGGTTCGATCATCGTGCGTCAGCGCGGCACGCGTCTGCATGCTGGTGACAACGTGGGCGTGGGCAAGGACCATACCCTGTTTGCGCTGGTCGATGGCCGCGTGTCGTTCGGCATGCGCGGCGCGCTGAACAAGCACGTCGTGAACATCACCCCGGTCTGAGCAACTTCGCTCTCCCGCGTGAAGCCCCGCTTTGCCGGGGCTTCATCGTTTATGTGCCTCCCGGCACGTCTCATTTGTAAACTGCCCTCATGAAGTTCGTCGACGAAGCCTTCATCGACATCGCCGCTGGCGATGGCGGCAACGGCTGCGTGTCGTTCCGCCATGAGAAGTACAAGGAGTTCGGTGGTCCGGACGGCGGAGACGGTGGCCGCGGTGGCCACGTCTTCGCGGTGGCCGATCCCAACCTCAACACGCTGGTGGACTACCGCTTTTCGCGCCGGCACGAAGCCAGGCGTGGCCAGCATGGCATGGGCTCCGACATGTTCGGTGCCGCGGGCGATGACGTCACGCTGCGCATGCCGGTCGGCACCATCATCAGCGACGCCGAAACGGGAGAGGTGCTGTGCGAACTCCTCGTTCCCGGTGAGCCGGTCACCATCGCCAAGGGCGGGGACGGCGGCTTCGGCAACCTGCGCTTCAAGTCGTCGATCAACCGCGCGCCTCGGCAGAAGACGCCCGGCTGGCCCGGCGAGCGCAAGAGCCTCAAGCTCGAACTCAAGGTGCTGGCCGACGTGGGCCTCTTGGGCATGCCCAATGCCGGCAAGTCCACGCTGATCAGCGCCGTCTCGAACGCCCGTCCGCGCATCGCCGACTATCCCTTCACGACGCTGCATCCCAACCTGGGCGTGGTGCGCCTGGGGCCGGAGCAAAGCTTCGTGATCGCCGATCTGCCCGGGTTGATCGAAGGAGCCTCCGAAGGCGCGGGTCTCGGCCATCTTTTCCTGCGCCACCTGCAGCGCACCCGCCTGCTGCTGCATGTGGTCGATCTTGCGCCCTTCGACGAAGGCGTCGACCCCGTCGCGCAGGCCAAGGCCATTGTGGGCGAACTCAAGAAGTACGACCAGGACCTGTACGACAAACCGCGCTGGCTGGTGCTCAACAAGCTGGACATGATCCCGGTCGAGGAGCGGGCCGCCCGCGTCAAGGATTTCGTCAAGCGGCTGCGCTTCAAGGGTCCGGTGTTCGAGATCTCCGCCCTCACGCGCGAAGGCTGCGAGCCGCTGATGAAGTCCATCTATCAGCATGTGAAGGCACAGCAGAAGGCCGAGCAGCCGCCGGAATACGTCGATCCGCGCTTCGTTTCGCCCCAGGACTGACTGCCCCCTTCGCCCGCCCTTACCCCCGGCGCCCGGCGCCGCACATTCCGCTTCATGACCCGCAACTTCTCGTCATCCGTCCTGCGCGACGCGCGCCGCCTTGTGGTGAAGGTGGGCTCCAGCCTTGTCACGAACGAGGGTAAGGGGCTGGATGAGGAGGCAATCGGCGAATGGTCGCGCCAGCTCGGCGCGCTGGTCCGTGATGGCCGCGAGCTGGTCATGGTGTCCAGTGGAGCGATCGCCGAGGGCATGAAACGCCTGGGCTGGTCCGTGCGGCCCAAGGAGGTCCACGAACTGCAGGCTGCCGCCGCTGTGGGACAGATGGGCCTGGCCCATATGTATGAGAACAAGCTGCGCGAGAACGGCCTGCGCAGCGCACAGGTGCTGCTCACGCATGCCGACCTGGCCGACCGCGAGCGCTACCTCAACGCCCGTTCCACGCTCCTGACCCTCCTGGGCCTGGGCGTGCTGCCGGTCATCAACGAGAACGATACCGTCGTCAACGACGAGATCAAGTTCGGCGACAACGACACGCTGGGCGCCTTGGTTGCCAACCTCGTGGACGCGGATGCGCTGGTCATCCTGACCGACCAGAAGGGCCTCTACACCGCCGACCCGCGCAAGAACCCCGACGCTACCTTTGTGCACGAAGCCCAGGCCGGCGATCCGGCGCTGGAACTGATGGCAGGCGGTGCGGGTTCCAGCATTGGCCGCGGTGGCATGCTGACCAAGATCCTGGCGGCCAAGCGGGCGGCGGGTTCTGGGGCATCCACGGTCATTGCCTGGGGCCGCGAACCCGACGCGCTGATGCGGCTGGCGCGCGGCGAGGCCATCGGCACACTGTTGGTGGCCGACACCGCCAAGCATCAGGCTCGCAAGCGCTGGATGGCCGACCATCTGCAATTGCGGGGAGCGGTGGTCGTGGATGAGGGCGCAGCGCGCAAGGTGAGGGGCGAGGGCAAGAGCCTGCTGCCCATCGGCATGACGGCGGTGGAAGGCGACTTCTCCCGCGGCGACGTCATTGCCATCCGCGATGCGGCCGGTACCGAACTGGCGCGAGGCCTGGCCAACTATGCGGCGGCCGAGGCACGGCTGCTGTGCCGGCGTTCATCGACGGACATCGAAGGGCTGCTGGGCTACTCGGCCGAGCCCGAGATGATCCACCGGGACAACCTCGTGTTGATGTGAGCGTCGGCCCGTCGGGTCTTGACGCTGCTGGTTCCGCGTCCGGCGCGCTGCGCCAAACGCCTCCAGCCGCCTCTGACGGTCGACCGAAGGTCGCCGATTCGTGTGGCGCTCAGTAGAGCAGGATCTCCGGGCGCTTGAGTTCCCGCACCATGTCCGTCACGCTCGCCCGCGGCGCGCGCCCGCGGCACAGGGCCTGCCGTGACAGCTCATACGTGTAGATCGAATTGCGCTCGTCGATGCGCTTCCAGTCCGTGCCCTCGGCCATCCGCCATTCGCCGTCGGCGGATCGTGCGTAGGTCCTGTATTCCGCCGTCGCGCAGCGCACGCCCTCGTAGAAGGCGTTGACGGTGTTGCTGCCCTCGCGCCAACCCAGGACCACGTAGCGCACCACGCCGTCGGGCGTGATCACGATCGTCTTGGGATCGATGCCGAACTTGAGCGTCATGTACGCAGGCATCTCGATCTGGAGGGCCCGCTTGACATCGAATGCCGGCGGCGGAGGCACGGCCGATTCCTGCCAATCGGGGTTGTCGATCAACTGTGCTTGTGCGGCGACGGCTCCCAGCGCAGCCCCCATCAGTGCGGACGTATGCAGCGCCCTCTTCAAGCGCCTCCAGGCGCTATGGACTTGCGGGCGTCGGGCTGTCGGGGTGCGGGGCATGGTCGGAGGCACTGTTGGGGTCGGGGTCGAAGGACGCCCCCGGCGGCAATTCGAAGGTGGGCGCCGCAGCGGCTGGGCCGTGTGGCAGCCGGTCACGATGATCGGCTTCGCGGCCTCGCATGCTGCCGCGCAGGAAGCGGTTGCGCATGTCGGGCCGTGGCAGGAAGCGGGCCAGTTCGGTCAGCGCCATCTCGTAGACGCCACGCTTGAACTCGACCACCACGTCCAGCGGGACCCAGTAGTCGTGCCACCGCCAGGCGTCGAACTCGGGATGGTCGGTTGCACGCAGGTTCAGATCCCAGTCGTGCCCCACAAGTTGCAGCAGATACCAGATCTGCTTCTGTCCCTTGTAATGGCCGCGCGCGTCGCGGCGGATGTAGCGATCGGGCACCTCGTAGCGCAACCAGTCGCGGGTGCGGGCCACGATCCGCACGTGATCGGGCAGCAGGCCGACCTCTTCGTGGAGCTCGCGGTACATGGCCTGCTCGGGTGTCTCGCCCCGATCGATCCCGCCTTGAGGAAATTGCCAGGAGTGGGTGCGGATTCGCTTGCCCCAGAACACCTGGTTTTTCTGGTTGAGCAGGATGATGCCGACGTTGGGCCTGAAGCCGTCCCGGTCAAGCATAATCAAACCCCAATTTTTGAACTGGTTCGATTATGCATAGATCGATGCTGGCCGGGGCTTGACGCCGGCCAGCCCAGTTCCCGGCCCCGCGCCGCTTGCGGCTCGCCGCCTTCCTTTCTCCAGCTTGTTGCCCCGCAGTCGATGAAAGCATCCCGTTTCCTGGTGTCCACCCTCAAGGAGGCCCCGGCCGACGCCGAAGTGGCCAGCCACCGGCTCATGACCCGTGCCGGCATGATCAAGAAGCTCGGCGCCGGCATCTACACGTACATGCCCATGGGCCTGCGCGTGATCCGCAAGGTGGAGGCCATCGTGCGCGAGGAGATGAACCGCGCCGGCGCCGTCGAAATGACCATGCCGGTGGTGCAGCCTGCCGAGCTCTGGCAGGAAACGGGTCGCTTTGACAAGATGGGGCCCGAACTGCTGCGCATCAAGGACCGGCACGAGCGCGACTTCGTGGTCCAGCCCACCAGCGAGGAGGTGGTGACGGACATCGCCCGCCAGGAGATCCGCAGCTACAAGCAGTTGCCCAAGAACTTCTACCAGATCCAGACCAAGTTCCGCGATGAGCGGCGCCCGCGCTTCGGCCTGATGCGCGGCCGCGAATTCATCATGAAGGACGCCTACAGCTTCGACCGCAGCCCCGATGCGGCCAAGGCGAGCTACCAAGTGATGGCACAGGCCTACCGTCGCATCTTCGACCGCTTCGGCCTGCGCTATCGGGCCGTGGCGGCGGACAGTGGCGCTATCGGCGGTGACCTCAGCGAGGAATTCCAGGTGATCGCCGCAACGGGCGAGGACGCCATCGTCTACTGCCCCGACAGCGACTACGCCGCCAACATGGAGAAGGCCGAGGCACTGGCGCCGACCGGCCCGCGCGGCGCGGCGACGCAAGCGCTCACCAAGACGCCAACACCCGGCAAGTCCACCTGCGAGGACGTGGCCGCCCTGCTGAACGTGCCCCTCGCGACCACCGTCAAGTCGCTGGTGCTGGCCACCGACCTGCTGGACGACAAGGGCGCGATCAAGGCCACACAGTTCTGGCTGCTGCTGCTGCGCGGCGATCACGACATGAACGAGGTCAAGGTCGGCAAGCTGCCGGGACTGGCCGACTTCCGCTTCGCCACTGTGGGCGAGATCGAGGCCCACTTCGGCTGCAAGCCCGGCTACCTCGGACCGCTGAACATGAAGCAGCCGCTCAAGGTCGTCGCCGACCGCGAGGTGGCGCTGATGGCTGACTGGATCTGCGGCGCCAACGAGCCCGACTTCCACATCACCGGCGTCAACTGGGGCCGGGACCTGCCCGAGCCCGACTTGGTGGCCGACCTGCGCAACGTGGTGGCGGGCGATCCCTCGCCGGACGGCAAGGGCGTGCTGGCCATCGAACGCGGCATCGAGGTGGGCCATGTGTTCTACCTCGGCACCAAGTACAGCAAGGCCATGAACGCGACTTTCCTGGAGGAAGACGGCAAGCCTCGCCTGCTGGAGATGGGCTGCTATGGCATCGGCATCACCCGCCTGCCGGCGGCCGCCATCGAGCAGAACCACGACGAGCGCGGGATCATCTGGCCCGATGCGCTGGCGCCGTTCACGGTGGTGCTCTGTCCCATCGGCATGGACCGCAGCGCCGAGGTCAAGGCGGCCGCCGAGGCGCTGTACGACCAGTTGCTGGCCGATGGCGTGGACGTGCTGCTCGACGACCGCAACGAGCGCCCCGGCGCCATGTTCGCCGACTGGGAACTCATCGGCGTGCCGCACCGCCTGGTCATCTCCGACCGGGGCCTGAAGGAAGGCCAGTTCGAGTACCAGCACCGCCGCGACACGGTGGCGACGAAGGTGCCGGCGGCCGAGGCGGCGGCTTTCCTGAAGGGCCGCCTGGCGGTGTGAGCGGGTGGTCGATGCCCGCATTGCCGCGGGCGACCGCTTCTTCCCTTCGCACTGCCTTCGTGGAGGCTGCTGAGGCGCGGCATGTGCCGCCTGGCCGCCGCCACTTTCTGGGCCGTGCGGCCGGCCTGGCTGCTGCCGCAGGTCTGCCGCCGCTTCTGCTTCCGACCTCGGCCCATGCTGGCGCCCAGATCGAGGAGCCGCTGGCCGATGCGGTGCGCACTGCGCTGAGTTCCGCCATCCTCAACAACGCACCGCCGGTTCCGGAGTTCGACGACTTCGCCGCCCGCCTGCACTACCTGCGCTGGCTCGGCACCATGGGCGACCGGTTGCGGCGCAAAGTGTCCGATTGGCAGACCCGCAAGGAGCTGCTGCAGACCATCTGGTACGAAAGCCGCCGCGCCGGCCTGGACGTGAGCCTGGTGCTGGGCCTGATCCAGGTCGAAAGCAACTTCCGCAAGCACGCGGTGTCGAGCGCCGGTGCGCGGGGCTACATGCAGGTGATGCCTTTCTGGGTGCGAACCATCGGCAACGGCGATCCCTCGGTGTTGTTCCACATGCAGACCAACCTGCGCTTCGGCTGCGTGATCCTGCGCCACTATCTGGACCGTGAGCGCGGCGACCTGTTCATGGCGCTGGGCCGCTACAACGGCAGCCGGGGGCGCGCGCCGTACCCGGACGCCGTTTTCGCCAACCAGCGCAACTGGACCTTCGATCCTCGTCACACCCCAGGCGGCGCAGGCGAGTGACTGGCCGGGCGCCGGCCGCCGCCCAGACCGTCGCCGGATGGCCGCCGACGCCGCACCCTTCAGTGGCCCACCGCGGGATCGGGTTGCGCCGCGGCCGGACCGCCGCGGGTGACCATCACCTGGTCGATGCGATGGCTGTCCACATCCATCACCTCGAAGGTGAAGCCGGCCCAGCTCACGCTGTCGGTGCGGCGCGGCACGCGGCGCAGCATCACCATCAGGAAGCCGGCCAGCGTCTCGTACTCGTCCTCATGTGGCATCTCGTCGATGCCCAGGGCGCGCTGCACGTCCTGGATCGGCGTCACGCCGTCGATCAGCCAGGAATGCTCGTCGCGCTGGACGATCTGCTGCTCGTCGGTGGAGGCCGGCACCAGGTCGCCCATCACCGTGCTCATCACGTCGTTGAGCGTGATGACGCCCACCACTAGGCTGTATTCGTTGACCACGATGGCGAAGTCTTCATGCGCGGAGCGGAACTGCTCCAGCACTTCGGTCAGGGTCAGCCGGTCCGGGATCACCAGCGCCTTGTGGATCGGCAGGCCCTGGTCGAAGGACAGGGGCTGGCCACCCAACACCCGCTGAAACATGTCCTTGGCGTCGACATAGCCCAGCACGTGGTCGATGTCGCCCTCGCAGACCGGGTAGGCGGAATAGGGCTCGGCGACGATGCGCGCACGCAGCACGGATTCCGGATCGTCGCGGTGCAGCCAGGCGATGCGCTCGCGCGGCGTCATTACGCTGTTGACCATGCGCACGTCCAGCTCGAACACGTTGGCGATCACCTGGTGCTCCTGCGCGGCCAGCACGCCGGCGCGGGTGCCCGCCTCGGACATGGCCAGGATGTCGGCCAGGGTGATCTTGTCCTCGCGCACCATAGGCAGGCCGAGCAGCCGGAACAGGCCGTCGGTCATGCGGGTGAACAGCCAGGTGAGCGGGCCCAGCAGCGTGATCAGCCAGCGCATGGGCCGGGCGATGCGCATGGCCATGCGCTCCGGCTCGCTCATGCCCAGCCGCTTGGGGAACAGGTCGGCGAAGACCAGGAAAGCCGCAATGATGGTGATGAATGACGCGGTGAAGGCGGCGCGCTGGGCATTCTCGGCGTCGAGCGCCAGTTCGAACAGACGCGCGAAGTAGGGCGTCAGCGCGCCTTCGCCCACCACGCCACCCAGGATGGCGATGGCGTTCAGCCCGATCTGCACGACGGTGAAGTAGTGGCCCGGCTGCTCCTGCAGCGCCATCACCTCCTGGGCGCGCGCGTCCCCGTCGTCGGCCAGCTGGCGCAGGCGCAGCCGACGTGCGGCGGCGAGCGAGATCTCGGCGACGGAGAAGAAGGCGCTGACGGCGATCAGCAGCGCGATCAGGAGCAGGCTTTGGGTCAGGGTCATCGGCAGGCAGGAAGTGGCGCCGGCCTGAGGATAGCGCCCCGGCGCATGGCGTCACCCGCGGCTCGGCCCCGCGAGCATGCCGGGCCGCGCTCGCACAGCGGGCGCGCGAGCGGGCAGGTCCCGCGGCCCGGGGCGCCCTCCGTGGCGTCGGATTACTGCACGAAGCCGATGCGTGTGCGCTGGTTGCCGGCGCTGCGCGGCAGGTCGTCCGCCTGCATCTGCTCGCGCCGGGCCAGGCGGGCGTTGCCGAAGCCGGTCATCAGGGCGCGCCGCATCTCTCGCGGCGCCAGGCTGGCGAGCACGTCCAGCACGTCGTCGGCCGGCTCGGCAGCCAGGTGGCGGCCCCAGTCGTGCTCGGCACGGATGGAGAGGTACATGTTGCGGGC
>NZ_CAJYES010000062.1 GCF_913773995.1 uncultured Pseudacidovorax sp. | reverse complement strand
TCTCGGCCGCGATCCTGGTGGCCGCGGGCGTGCCGGCCAACGAACTGCTCAACGAGTTCGTCATGCAGACCCTGGTGGACCAGCAGAGCCTGCTGGCGGTGCTCTTCCAGGCGGCGCCCATGATCCTGGTGGGCATCGGCGCGGCCATCGCCTTCCGCGCCCGCTTCTGGAACCTGGGACTGGAGGGCCAGATGATCTTCGGCGCCATCGGCGCGACGGCGGTCTCGATGTTCGACATCGGTCCGCCCGCCCTTCGGCTGCCGCTAATGGGCGCCGTGGCCATGGCGATGGGCATGCTCTGGGCGCTGGCGCCGGCGCTGCTCAAGCTGCGCCTGGCCGTGAACGAGATCATCGCCTCGCTGATGCTCAACTACGTGGCGGGCAACTTCCTGCTGCACCTGGTCTACGGCGCATGGAAGGACCCGAAGGATTCCTTCCCCTACTCGCCACAGTTCCGCGCCTTCGAGCGCCTGCCCGAATGGCTCGGCAACGTCAGCACCGCGGCCATCGGCCTTGCGGTGCTGGCCGCGCTGCTGGCCACCTGGTTCACGGGCCTGAGCCGCGCCGGCCTGTACCTGCGCTTCGTCGACGCCAACCCGCGCGTGGCCCGCGCCCTGGGCGTGCCGGTGGCGCGCATGGTGCTCACGGCGGTGCTGCTGTCAGGCGCGCTAGCGGGGCTGGCCGGCTTCGTCGTCGTGACGGGGCAAGAGGGCCGCCTCACGCAGGCCTTCTACGTCGGCTACGGCTTCTCGGGCATCCTGATCGCCTTCCTGGCGCGCAACAACCCGCTGGCCGCCAGCGTGGTGGCGGTGCTGATCGCCATGCTTTTCGTGGCGGGTCGCAACCTGCAGGTCTTTTATCAAATCCCCTTCGCGATGGTGCAGCTGATCCAGGCCATCCTGGTCATCTGCGTCGCCTCGTCGGACTTCTTCATCCGCCATCGCCTGCGGCGCGTGTCCCGCGGCGCCATGGAAGGCTGACATGGACCTCCTCGCCATAGCCACCAACTGGCTGGGCAATGCGCCCGACTTCGCGGTGCCCTATGCGCTGGCCGCGCTGGGGCTGATCCTCAGCGAGCGCGCGGGCGTGCTGTCGCTCGGTGCCGAGGGCCTGATGCTGGTCGGCGCGCTGGCCGGCATCGGCGCCATGCTGGCCTTTCACGACGCGGCCATCGCGCTGCCGCTGTCCATGCTGGCGGCGGCCGTGGTGTCGCTGCTCTTCGCCTTCATGGTGATCGTGCTGCGCATCCAGCAGGTCATTGCCGGGCTGGCGCTGGTCTTCTTCTGCCAGGGGCTGACCAGCCTGCTGGGCACGGTGTTCGACTGGACCAACAAGCCGGTCAGCAGCTTCGGCGCGCTGCCGATCCCGCTGCTGTCCGAGCTGCCGCTGGTGGGGCGGCTGTTCAACCAGAACCTGATCGTGTACCTGGTGCCGCTGCTCTTCTGGGCCGCGGTGCACTGGCTCAACCGCAGCACGCCGGGCCTGCGCCTGCGCGCGGTGGGCGAGAACCCGCAGGCCGCCGATGCAGCCGGCATCTCGGTGCCGCTGTGGCGCTTTGGCGCGGTGGTGGCGGGCTCGGCGCTGGTCGGTCTGGCGGGCGCGTACATCTCGGTGGTGGGCACCAAGCTGTGGATCGCGGGCATGACGGGCGGCCGCGGCTGGATCGCCGTGGCGCTGGTGATCTTCGCGCGCTGGTCGCCGTGGCGGGCGCTGGCCGGCGCACTGCTCTTCGGCTGCATCGAGGCACTGATTCCCCAGCTTGCCGCGGCTGGCGTGCAGCTGCCGCAGTACTTCGTGCTGATGACGCCCTATGTCGTCACGCTGGGCGTGATGGTGTGGGTGGCGCTGGCGCGCCGCGGCGGCCAGGCCGTGCACGACGAGCCGGGCGCCCTGGGCCAACCCTATCTGCGAGAGGAGCGACGCTGATGCGCGCCTATGTCTACAACCAGCCGCGCGAGCTGGACCCGGGCCAGTTCGCCGACTACCTCGACCTGTCCCGCACCGCCGTGCTCTCCATCGACATGCACCGCGGCCACCTAGACGATTCGCCCGACTGCCCCTGCCCCGCCCCGCGGGCGCGCGACGTGGTGGCGCCCATCGACGACTTTCACGACCAGGTGCGCGCACTGGGCGGGCGCATCGTGCACATCAAGTCGGTGCTGCGCGAGGGCGGCGCCGACGACATCGGCGGCATTCCGGCCGCCTGGCGGCGCACCTTCCCACTGCACGTCGGCCCCATCCCCAATGCCGATGCGCATGCCATCGAAGGCTCGCCCTGGACCGAGTGGGTCACGCGCGTCGAGCCCGGCGACCTGAAGGTGGAGAACAAGCGCCGCCTGTCGGCCTTCTATCCCACCGACCTGGACTTCCTGCTGCGCAACCAGCGCATCGAGACCGTGGTGCTGGACGGCGGCTTCACCGACTGCTGCGTGCTCAACACCGCCTTCGACGCCAACAACCGCAACTACTGCGTGATCGTGCTGCAGGACCTGGTGCGCGGCACCGACGAACCGCTGGAGCAGGCCGCACTGGCCATGGTGTCGCTGCACCTGGGGCTGGTGATGACCTCGGCCGACCTGCTGGCCGTGTGGCGTCAGCGCGCCCTCAACCCTTCGAACGAAAACCTGTCATGAAGCACATTCCCATCGTCGACCTGCAAGGCAGCCTCGACGCCGATGCCCCCGCCGCCCAGCAGAGCGCGCGCGAACTGTTCGAGGCCCTGAGCCAGATCGGCTTCGCCTACATCGCCGGCCACAACGTGGCGCCCGCCACGCGCGAGGCCGCCTTCGCCGCGTCGCGCGACTTCCATGCGTCGAGCCCGGCGCAGAAGCAGTCGCTGGCCATCAACGCCTTCCACCGCGGCTACATGGGCATGGCCAGTTCCACCATCGTCACCTCCAGCGTGGCGAAAGTGACGCGGCCCAACATGAGCGAATCGCTGATGCTCATGCACGAGTTGCCGCCCGACGACCCCGGCCTGCGCGCCGGCCTGCCCATGCAGGGCCCCAACCAGTGGCCCGACTGGCTGCCGGGCTTCAAGCCCGCCATGCTGGCCTATGTGCGCGAAGTCGATGCGCTGGGCCGGCACATCGTGCGCCTCATCGCGCTGGCGCTGGGCCTGCCGGCCACGGCGCTGGACCACCACTTCGACCATCCCACCACCTTCCTGCGCGCCCTGCACTATCCGCCGCAGCCTCCGGCCGAGGACGAACAGATCGGCTCGGCCCCGCACACCGACTACGGAATCATCACGCTGCTGGCGCAGGACGATTCCGGCGGCCTGCAGGTTCGCCCACGCGGCGGCGACTGGATCGAGGCGCCGCCCATTCCCGACACCTACGTGCTCAACGTGGGCGACATGCTGCAGCGCTGGACCAACGGCCGCCTGATCTCCACGCCGCACCGCGTCATCAACCGCTCGGGCGGCGACCGCTACTCGCTGCCCTACTTCCTCGATCCATCGATGGACACGCTCATCGAATGCCTGCCCACCTGCACCGATGCGGCCCATCCGCCGCAGCACCCGCCGGTGCGCTACGGCGACTACCTGCTCGAGCGGCTCAACCGCAACTACGACTACCGCAAGCCCGCCGAGCCTGCCGCCGTGGCCTGAAGGCCGCGCCCTCTTCCCTTCAATGTTCCGGAGTGCTGTCATGACCTTTCCGCTCAACCGCCGCGACCTGCTGGCCCGTGGCCTGGGCACCGCCGCCGCCCTCGGCCTGCCCGCCTTTCCCTCCCTCGCGGCCGCGCCGCTGGTGATCAACACCTACGGTGGCCGCTGGGAGAAGTTCTGGCGCACCGACCTGATGCCGGCCTTCGAGAAGATCAGCGGCGTCAAGCCCACGCTGGACGTCGGCCTGGGCAAGAACTTCATCGCCAACCTGCGCGCCGCCGGCATCGAGAAGCCGCCCTACAGCGTGCTCATGGTCAACGAGAACATCGCCAGCGTGGTGCGCGGCGAGGGCTACTTCGAGCCCATCCCCGCCGCCAAGGTGCCCAACCTGGCCCATGTCTATCCCAACCTGCGCAACCCCGGCGACAACGGCGTGCGCGGCATCGTCTCCACCATCGGCATCGGCTACCGCAAGGACCTGGTCAAGACGCCGCCCAAGTCCTGGGCCGATCTGTGGAACAACCCCGAGTTCAAGGGCAAGATCGGCCTCTACCAGATCGGCAACACCGCGGCCATGCTGTTCCTGCTGATGACCGCCAAGATCTACGGCGGCTCGCAGGACGCCATCGACCGCGCCTTCGTCGAGATCAAGAAGCTGCTGCCCTTCCAGCAGGCCGACTGGAGCGGCACGCTGTCGACCATGCTCACGCGCGGCGACGTCACCGTAGCCGTGATCGACTTCCCGGAGATCGTGGCGCTCAAGAAGAAGGGCGTGCCGGTCGAGATGGTGGTGCCCAGCGAGGGCGTGGTGGCCTTCGAGCAGTCCTTCAACATCCTCAAGCACGCGCCCGACAAGGAAGCGGCCTACCAGTACCTCAACTTCATCCTGCGGCCCGAGGTGCAGGAGTCGATGGCCAAGGAGTTCTTCACCTCGCCCACCAACACGCAGGTGAAGCTGGAGCCGGCGCTGGCCGCCGACGTGCCGATCAGCGGCAAGGCCATGTCCTCCATCGTGCAGTTCGACTGGGCGAAGGTGAACCCGCAACTGCCGGCGATCACGGATCGCTGGAACCGGGAAATCAAGTGAGCGCAGTCCTGTCCGCGCCGCCCGAGGCCGCGATGTCCACCGTCCGCACGGCCGGCCGGCGCACCACGCGGCTGTCCATCGAGGGGCTGCACAAGCGCTATGCCGGCCATGTGGCCATCCATTCGCTGGACCTGGCCACCCGCGAGGGTGAGTTCATTTCCGTGCTGGGTCCGAGCGGCTGCGGCAAGACCACCACGCTGCGCTGCGTGGCCGGCTTCGAGCACCCGGAGGCCGGGCGCATCTGCATCGATGGCGAGGACATCACCGGCCTGCCGCCCGAGAAGCGCGACATCGGCATGGTGTTCCAGAACTACGCGCTCTTTCCGCACCTCACGGTACGGCGCAACCTGGCCTTCGGCTTGGAGATGCGGGGCGTGGCGCGCACCGAGATCGAACGCCGGGTCGAGGCCGTGCTGGGCATGGTGCAGCTGGGCGCACTGGCCGAACGCTATCCGCGCCAGCTCTCCGGCGGTCAGCAGCAACGCGTGGCACTGGCACGCGCCCTGGTGATCGAGCCGCGCCTGCTGCTGCTGGACGAGCCGCTGGCCAACCTGGACGCCGTGTTGCGTGAGGACATGCGCGTCTTCATCCGCGACCTGCAACGCCGCGTGGGCATCACCACCCTCTATGTGACGCACGACCAGGCCGAGGCGATGGTCATGTCCGACCGCGTCGCCGTGATGCTGGGCGGCCAGCTGCAGCAGTTCGACGTGCCCGAGGCCATCTACCTGCGCCCGCGCAGCGTGGAGGTGGCGCGCTTCATCGGCCGCTCCAACCTCATCGAAGGGCGTGTGCGCGCCATCGTGCCCGCCGCCGGTCCGCGGCCGGTGCATGCGGTCGACACCGCGCTGGGCCCGGTCGAGGCCGCCTTCCATGAGGCCCTGGAGCCCGGCCAGACCGTGCAGGTGACGCTGCGGCCCGAGGCCATCCACTTCCGCGCCGACGGCCCCTATGCCGGCCGCGTGGCCCGCAGCTACTTCCTGGGCAGCACGGTGGAGCATGTGGTCGAGGCCGCCGGCGGCCAGACGCTGCTGGTGCAGACACCGCCCGGCGGGCGCCTGCCGGAAGGCGCGCAATGCGGCCTGGCCTTCGAGCCCGGGCATGCCTGGGTCATCCCGGGATGAACGCCTCCACGCTCGCCGCGCCCACCGCGCTGCCCGTCACGACGGCGTCGTCCGCGCCGCGCAGCCGCGCCTTCTGGCTGATCGCCCCGGCCCTGGTGCTGCTGGGCGTCTTCCTGCTGCTGCCCTACCTGAACATCGTGCTGATGAGCCTGCGCCCGCCGGCCGTCGGCGCACCCTACGGCGCAGGCCTGACGCTGGGCAACTACACCCGTGCGCTGACCGACGGCTACCTGCTCGGTGTGCTCGGCGACACGCTGCTGCTGGGCCTGACGGTGACGCCGATCTGCCTGCTGCTGGGCTATCCCGTGGCCTTCCATCTGGCACGCACCCGTTCGCGCTGGGCCGGCCTGCTGTATGTGCTGGTGCTCTCGCCGCTGCTCGTCGGCGTGGTGGTGCGCAGCTTCGGCTGGCTGATCCTGTTGTCGGGCAACGGTGTGATCAACCGCGCGCTGATCGACCTGGGCTGGATCGACACGGGCCTGCAGCTGATGAACAACCGCCTGGGCGTGACCATCGCGCTGGTGCATGTGTTCCTGCCCTTCATGATCCTGCCGCTGGTGGGCGTGATCCAGAGCATCGACCCGAGCCTGGAGGCCGCCGCGCGTTCGCTGGGAGCGTCGCGGCTGCGGGCCTTCCTGCGCATATCGCTGCCGCTGTCGTGGCCCGGCATCCAGGCTGGCACGGTGCTGGTGTTCGTGCTCACGCTCAGCGCCTATGTCACGCCGGTCATGCTGGGCGGGGCGCAGGTCAAGACGGTGTCGGTGCTGGTGGTGCAGAGCCTGATCGACAATTTCCAGTGGCCGGCGGGCGCTGCCCAGGCGCTGGTGCTCACGGCCTGCGGCATGCTCGCCGTGGCTGCCTATGCGCGGCTGACGCGCCGGCTTTCTAGGGGACTGGCATGAACCACGGATCGATGGTGGCAGACCGCATGATGGACGCGCTGCTGCGCGTCTTCATCGGCGCGGTGTACGCCTTCCTGCTGCTGCCGATCGTGGTGATCGTGCTCATGTCGCTCAATGCGGGCGAGTTCCTGACCTTCCCGCCGCAGGGCCTGTCGCTGCGCTGGTTCGGCGCGCTGTTCGCCAACGAGGGCTTCATGCGGGCCATGGGCACCTCGCTCGCGCTGGCCGCTGCGGCCACCGTGGGCGCCACGCTGATCGGCACCGGCGCGGCGCTGTACGTGGTGCGCCATGCCACCCGCACGCGCGAGGCGCTGCGCCTGCTGCTCATGATGCCGCTGATGCTGCCGGAGATCCTCACCGCCATCGCGCTGCTGTTCTTCCTGTACGCGACGGGCATCGGCACGCGCACCGTGTTCGGGCTGGTGGTGGGCCATGTGCTGGTGACGCTGCCGTACGTCTTCACCAACGTGGCCTCGGCGCTCTACAACCAGGACGCGTCGCTGGAGCAGGCGGCGCGCAGCCTGGGCGCCTCGCCCGCGCGGGCCTTCGCGCGCGTGACGCTGCCGCTCATCAAGCCGGGGCTGATCACCGGCGCGCTGTTCGCCTTCGTGATCTCCTTCGACCTGTTCAACATGTCGTTGCTGCTCAAGGGCGTGGGCATGACGACGCTGCCGCTGCAGCTCTTCGACTACCTGCGCTGGGACTTCGACCCGACGGCCGCCGCCGTGTCCACGGTGAGCATCGTGCTGACGCTGGCGGCGGTGGTGTGGATCGACCGCAGCGTGGGCTTGCGCACGCTGCGCTTCGGCTGAGGGGCCGGTCGGTCGGCCTCGCCTGACTAGGGCGCCTTCCAGGCGTCGGGGGCGGGCCGCGGCGCCTCGCTGCCATCGGGCGCCTCGCCGAGCAGCCAGCGCGCGGCGACCGAGCGGGCGTCCTGCTGCGAGGCGGCCCACACCACCTCGGGCGCAGCCACGTGCACGCCCGGGGGTGCGATGCGCAGCGCCTCGTTCAGCAACTCTGCCACCTTGACGGCGCGCACCGGCCGGTCGGTGGCGGGCACCATCAAACGCAGGCTCGACAGCATCCAGGCCGCGAGGCCCGGCAGCAGACCACGCACCGCGTCGGCCGGCTTGCGTGCGGCGCGCAGCAGCAGCAGGCGCTCGAAGCCGAGCCCGGCCAGCGCATGCTCGTCCATATTGGCCAGGCCGCGCTTGAGTGCGTCGGGCAGCCGACCCGCGTCGTGCGGCTGCACCACGGCCAGCGTATGCGCGCCGCAGCCGCGCAACCAGGCGGCGACGGCCAGCAACTGGGCGGGATCGGCCGCCCACAGCGCGCGCTCGCGCCCTTGGTGCAGCCGCGGCGGATCGAAGGCGACGACGCCGATGTCCACCGCCACACGCGGCCATTCGGCGCGCGGCCGGTCGCCCGGCACCACCACCGGCTGGATGCCGCGCAGCCCCTCGCGCAGCGGCTGGCCCGCCAGCACGCCCACGCGCGCATAGCCGCCACCGCCACCGAGGCGATGGACCAGCTCCGCCCCCAGCAGGCCGGTGGCACCGGCGATCAGCAGGCGCTGGAGGGCAGGCGGACGCGCCATCGGCCGACTGGCGGCCTGCAGGGCTTGAAGGGGGTCGAGGGCCATCGGCCTATGCTACTGTCGCCGCTTCATTGGGGTGCGCAGTGCACGGCGGCTTCCCTGCCGTCCGCCCGGCCGCACTGCCGCTCATGCTTTTCGAGGAGGTTCGATGATCCGTTGGCTCTGTGCCCTGCTTCTTGCCGCAACCACCCTGCTGACGGGCTGCGGCTACAACGACTTCCAGCGCCTGGACGAGGCCAGCAAGGCCGCCTGGAGCGAAGTGCTCAATCAGTACCAGCGCCGCGCCGACCTGGTGCCCAACATCGTGGCCTCGGTCAAGGGCGAGGCCAATTTCGAGCAGGAGACGCTCACGCGCGTGGTCGAGGCGCGGGCCAAGGCCACCTCGATCCAGGTCACGCCCGAGACGCTGAACAACCCCGAAGCCTTCAACAAGTTCCAGCAGGCGCAGGGTGAGCTCTCCAGTGCGCTGTCGCGGCTGATGGTGGTGGCCGAGCGCTACCCGCAGCTGCAGGCCAACCAGGGCTTCCGCGACCTGCGCGTGACGCTCGAAGGCACCGAGAACCGCATCACCGTGGCCCGCAACCGCTACATCCAGACGGTGGAGGACTACAACGTGCTGGCCCGCAGCTTCCCCACCAACCTGACGGCCAAGGTGTTCAGCTACGAGCCAAAGCCCAACTTCAGCGTGCAGAACGAAGCCGAGATTTCCAAGCCGCCTGTGGTGGACTTCAACAAATAAATGGGCTCACCCCCAGTCTTCGCGCACTTCGTGTCGCTCCGCCAACCCCCTTCCAGGGGGCAACACCAGCGGCCCGGCAAAGCCGGTTCCGCGGTGTTCCCCGCCTTCGCTGCGCCCCGGGCGCGCGGCGCGGTCTGGCATGCCTTCTGGGCTGTACTGGCCGCGCTGTGCCTGAACATGGCTTTCATGGCGGCCGTTTGGGCGCAGGGCCTGCTGCCGGTGCCTGCGCTCACGGCGCGCGTGATCGACCAGACCGGCACGCTCACGACCACTGAGGCGCAGGCGCTGGATGCCAAGCTGGCCGAGTTCGAGCAGCGCAAGGGCTCGCAGATCGTGGTGCTGATGGTGCCGGCCACCGCACCGGAAGACATTGCGGCCTACGCCAACCGCGTGGCCAATGCCTGGAAGATCGGCCGCCGCGAGGTCGGCGACGGCGTGCTGGTGATCGTGGCCAAGGACGAGCGCCGCATGCGCATCGAGGTGGCCAAGACGCTGGAGGGCGCGGTGCCCGATCTGGCCGCGGCCCGCATCGTCGACCAGCAGATGAGGCCGGCCTTCCGCAGCGGCGACTTCGCCGGCGGCCTGAATGCCGCTGCCGATGCGCTGATCGGGCGCATCGACGGCGAAGCCCTGCCTGCGCCGACGCCCCAGGTCCAGCACCAGAAGGGAGGGCTGCTGGACGTGGATTGGGAAGACCTGGCGGTGTTCCTCTTCTTCGGCGTGATGCTGGGCGGGCCGATCCTTCGCGGGCTGCTGGGCAACAAGCTGGGACCGCTGGCCACCGGCGGGCTGGCTGGCGTGGCGGTGTTCGTGGTGACCGCGAGCCTGGTCGTCGCCGTCCTGGCTGCCCTGGCGGCGCTGCTCTTCGCCTTCTTCTCCGGGTTGCGCCTGGGCGGCGGGAGCACGGTCCAGCGGGGCGGCTTCGGCCACGGCGGCGGCTGGGCCGGTGGCTCGGGCATGGGCGGCTGGAGTGGCGGCGGCGGAGGCGGCGGGGGCTTCAGCTCGGGCGGTGGCGGCGATTTCGGTGGCGGCGGTGCCTCGGGAGACTGGTGATGACGACGAACCGATCTCCCGCAGGCCGCCCCGGCCTGATCGCCCGCCTGGCGCGCCTGTGGCGTCACCGCTGGCACGACGATCACAGCGTGCGCCGGCTGCTGCCGCCCGAGGCGGTGGAACGCCTGGGCTGGCGCGTCGCCGCCAGCGAGGCGCGCCACACGGGCCAGGTGCGCATCTGCGTCGAGGCCGGCCTGCCCTGGAGCTACATCCGCCGCGGCGCCAGTGCGCGCGACCGCGCCGTCACGCTGTTCGGCAAGCTGCGGGTGTGGGACACGGCGCAGAACAACGGCGTGCTCATCTACCTGCTGGTGGCCGACCACGCGATCGAGATCCTGGCCGATCGCGGCATCGACGCCCATGTGGATGCCGCCGAATGGGCGGCGATGACGCAGCGTATGAAAGGCGCCTTCCGCGAAGGGCGCTTCGAGGATGGGCTGACGCAGGCGCTGGAAGAGGTCTCGGCGCTGCTGGTGGCGCACTTTCCGGCCGAGGAAGGAACCGAGGCGCCGCGGCGCGTGAACGAGTTGCCGGACCTGCCGGTGCTGCTCTGAGCTTGGCCGTTCCGGGGGCTTGGCGGCATTGGGATCGCCATCGGTATCCGTTGCAGCGGGGGCGTCAGCGGGCATCAGCGGGCATCAGCGGGCATCAGCGGGCATCAGCGACATCAGCGACATCAGCGACATCAGCGACATCAGCGGCTGGGACGGTAACCCGGCAAAGGACGCCGGCATGCGCGCTCCCGGTGCACGCTCGCGCTGACCGGCTTGCCTCACCAGACGGGTGCTCGCCTTCCATCGACGCGCCTTGCGC
This sequence comes from uncultured Pseudacidovorax sp., assembly GCF_913773995.1. GTDB lineage: Bacteria > Pseudomonadota > Gammaproteobacteria > Burkholderiales > Burkholderiaceae_C > Xenophilus. Next base: position 588 of record NZ_CAJYES010000062.1, on the reverse strand, counting down.
ACTGCACGGCGCCGCGAATGGCACCTCCGCACGCACACCGGCGCCCTCCGCCTCGACGCTGCGCCCGAGCCCTCCCATGGTTCGGGCCTTTGGATTCTTTGGGCCCGTGCCTTCGAGTCCTTTGGCTCCAGGAGTGCCGGAGTCCGGGAGTCCGGGAGTCCTGGGCTTGTGGGCTTGTGGGCTCGTAGGGTGCTGGGGTCTTGGGGTCCTAGGGGTCTGGAGGCAATGCCGGCCAGTGAACCCAACCCGTGCGGGCTGAGCCTGTCGAAGCCTCGCCCCTATGGGCAACACACAGGCGGGTCAAGCATCGCCGGGCACATGGGCCGCGCGCCGTTCTGCCCTTCGACGAGCTCAGGGCGAACGGAAGTGCAGCAGGTGCTCGCCGACATCGGAGTTGGGACCAGGGCGGCCGAACCCGGCCGTTCGGGCGCAGCGTCGAGGCGGAGGGTGCCGGTGTGCGAGCGGAGGTGCCATTCGCGGCGCCGTGCAGTGCGGCAAGCACGTCGGTGGAAAGCGAGCACCCGTGTGGTGAGGCAAGCCGGTCAGCGCGAGCGTGCACCGGGAGCGCGCATGCCGGCGCCCTCTGCC
>NZ_CAJYES010000061.1 GCF_913773995.1 uncultured Pseudacidovorax sp. | reverse complement strand
CGCAGATCGAGTACTTCCTGGCCAACAGCCAGGCGAAGCTGCTGGTCATCGAGGCGCAGTACCTGCCGCGCCTGGCCACGGCCGATCTGGCCTGCACCGCGTTGCGACGGATCTGGGTGCTGGAAGGCGAGGGCGGCATGCCCGACCTCGACGTGCCGGGCCTGGTGGTCGAGCCCTGGCCGGCGGCCGGGGAGGAGGTCGCCGCCGCCGAGGTGGGCCCCGCCGACACGCTGGCCATCCTCTACACCTCCGGCACCACCGGCCCCTCGAAAGGCGTGCTGTGCCCGCATGCGCAGTACTACTGGTGGGGCGTCAACAGCCTGCGCGTGCTGGGCGTGCGCGCCGACGACGTGCTGTGCACCACGCTGCCGCTGTTCCACATCAATGCGCTCAACACCTTCGCCCAGGCCTGTCTGTCGGGCGCCGAGGTGGTGTTCGAGGGCCGCTTCTCCGCCTCGGGCTTCTGGCCGGCCATGCGGACCTGCGGCGCCACCGTGGTCTACCTGCTGGGCGCCATGGTGCCGATCCTGCTGGCGCAGCCGGAAGGCGCCGCCGAACGTGAGCACCGCGTGCGCATCGGCCTGGGCCCGGGCGTGCCGGGTGCGGCGGGTGAGGCCTTCGCGGCACGCACCGGCGTGCGCCTGCTCGAAGGCTATGGCTCCACCGAGACCAACTTCGTCATCGCCACCGCGTCCGACTCGCCGCGCGGCGGCGTCATGGGCTGGGTGCTGCCCGGCTTCGAGGCCCGCGTGGCCGACGAGCACGATGCCGAACTGCCCGACGGCCAGGCCGGCGAGCTGCTGCTGCGCGCACATGAGCCGCATGCCTTCGCCAGCGGCTACTTCAACATGCCCGACAAGACCGTCGAGGCCTGGCGCAACCTGTGGTTCCACACCGGCGATCGCGTGGTGCGCGAGGCCGACGGCGCCCTGCGCTTCGTGGACCGCATCAAGGACGCGATCCGCCGCCGGGGCGAGAACATCTCTTCCTTCGAGGTCGAGCAGGTGCTGCAGAGCCATCCGGCCGTGGCCACCGTGGCGGTGTATCCCGTGCGCTCCGAGCTGGCCGAAGACGAGGTGATGGCCGCGCTGATCCTGCGCGAGGGCCACGCCCCGGCACCGCAGGAGCTGGCCGAATGGTGCGAGGCGCGCCTGCCGTATTTCGCGGTGCCGCGCTGGTTCGACATCGTGGACGACCTGCCGCGCACCGAGAACGGCAAGGTGCAGAAGTACAAGCTGCGCGAGCGCGGCGTCACGTCCACCGCCTGGGAGCGGCCGCCGCAGGTGCGTGCCCGTCGGGCCTGAGCATGGCAGCGGTTCCTGACACCCTTGCCGTCACAGCCGGTCCAGTGCTTGCCGGCCGCGTGGCTCTGGTCACTGGTGCGGCCCAGGGCCTGGGCCTGGCCATCGCGCGGGCCCTCGGCGAGGCCGGCGCGCGGCTGGTGCTGGCCGATGCGCAGCCTGCCGTGCACGGGGTGGCCGAGCGCTTCGCCGCCGGCGGCCTGGCGGCCGGCGCGGTGGTGGCTGACGTCTCCACCGAGCCCGGCTGGCATCAGATGCTGCAGGCCGGCTGCGACGCGTGGGGCTTCGTCGACGTGCTGGTCAACAACGCGGCCCGCACGGCCTCCACTGCGCTGTGGGACATCGGCATCGAAGAATGGGATGCCCTCATGGCCGTCAACCTGCGCGGCTGCTTCCTGGGCTGCCGGGCGCTGGGTGCCCACATGCGCGCCCGCGGCCAGGGGGGACGGATCATCAACCTGGCCTCGCTCGCCGGACAGCAGGCGAGCGCCGCGACGGGCGTTCATTACGCCGCCTCCAAGGCCGGCATCCTGGCGCTCACGCGGGGCTTCGCCACGGAGCTGGCGGCCGACGGGATCACGGTCAACGCCATCGCGCCGGCCGCCATCCGCAGCCCTGCGCTGGAGGCCTTGGCGGCCGGCCGGCAGGAAGGACTGCTGAGCGCCATTCCGCTCGGCCGTTTCGGCAAGCCCGAGGAGGTCGCTGCAGCGGCGGTCTTTCTGGCCTCGGACGCGGGGGCTTTCATCACGGGCGCCACGCTGGACATCAATGGCGGGCGGCTGATGCGCTGATGGCTGATCTCGTGGCACACGGTCTTCTTTCGCCTGCGACCGACCGCCGCGCAGCCGGGAGCTGGCCCGCCCCGCGCGAGGTCAACCGCGCGCCCGGCGCCGACAGCCGAAGGCGGACCTGGCGGCTATGCTCGGCGGCAGGGAGCCGGCGTGCGCTGGCCGACGGGTTCGGGCGTGTTGGGGCGCTTGGGGACCCACGAGCGTGAGTGAAGACACAACAACAGGACACCCGAATGGCCACCCATTCCAAGCATTTCCGCCTGGTCGAGTCGCTGGGCGACGAGCACATCGGTCTGGAGGCCCGCGCCCAGGCCGACGACCACCTGGACACCAAGATCTGGCTGCGCCTCCTGGCCTGCAGCACGCAGATCGAGCAGCAGATCCGCCAGCAGTTGCGCACCCGTTTCGGCACCACGCTGCCGCGCTTCGACTATCTGGCCCAGCTCGACCGCTATCCGGAGGGGCTGCGGATGAACGTGCTGTCGCGCTACCTGATGGTGACCGGCGGCAATGTGACGGGCCTGACCGATCAACTGGTGAAAGAGGGCCTGGTCGAACGCATCGACGACCCCGAAGACCGCCGGTCCTGGCGCGTGTGCCTCACCGACAAGGGGCGCACGGACTTCGCCGCCATGGCGGCCGAGCACGAGAAATGGCTGATTGCCATGTTCCAGGGCCTGCCCGCAGGCAGCAAGGAAGCCCTGTACGAGCACCTGGGCCGCCTGCGGGTTCACCTGGTGCAGAAGCCCGCCGAGGCGGAAGGCGGGGCGGGGTCTGAGAAGCGCGCAGCGCGCAAGCCGCGCAAATGAAAATGCCCGCAGTGGCCGAAGTCACTGCGGGCATTCGCATGGATTGGTCGGAACGGCGGGATTCGAACTCGCGACCCTCTGCTCCCAAAGCAGATGCGCTACCAGGCTGCGCTACGTTCCGACAAGCCCGCCATTCTAGCGCTTCTGATACTGGGTCTTGCCGAACAGCATCTCGCGCGACTTGTCGTCGGTGATCGGCTTGCGGCGATCGGCCAGCACCTGCACGCCCCGCTGCACCGCCGGACGCGCCGCGATGCCGTCGAACCAGGCCTTGAGGGCCGGGTAATCGTCCATCTCCACGCCCTGGTTCTGCCAGCTGCGCAGCCACGGGAAGATGGCGATGTCGGCAATCGAGTATTCGGACCCGCCGACGAAGGCGCTCTTCTCCAGCCGCCGGTCGATGACGCCATACAGCCGCTTCGCCTCATTGGTGTAGCGCTCGATGGCATAGGGCAGCTTCTCGGGCGCATACATGCGGAAGTGGTGGGCCTGGCCCAGCATGGGGCCGACGCCGCCCATCTGGAACATCAGCCACTGCAGCACCTCGAAGCGGGCGCGGTCACCTTGGGGCAGCAACTGGCCGGTCTTGGCCGCCAGGTAGACCAGGATGGCGCCCGACTCGAAGAGCGAGATCGGTTGGCCGTCCGGCCCCACGGGGTCGGTGATCGCCGGGATCTTGTTGTTGGGGCTGATGGCCAGGAATTCGGGCGCGAACTGGTCGCCCTGGCCGATGTCGACCGCGTGCGCCCGGTAGGGCAGCCCGGTCTCCTCCAGCATGATGTGGACCTTGTGGCCGTTGGGCGTGGGCCAGGAATAGACGTCGATCACAGGTTGTTGGGTCATGGGCAGAGGGTTCCGTGGCAGGCGGGCCGCAGGATAGCGCCGCTCGGCCACCCGTGCAGACCGTCATGCAATTGCCACGGCTTCGACATGCGAGCTTCATCGGCGCGGCACAGACTGCGCGGCAATCCGAAAAGACCAAAGCCGCTCATGAAAGACCTGCCGACGCCCACCCTCGCACTGTCCCGCCTTGGTCTGCGCGAGACCTTGTGGCCCCAGTCGCCGCAGCTGCCCCAGCCCACCGTGGCCGGCGGCGTGACGGCCGCCTGGGCGCGTCACCAGGACGAAGTGCGCGAGGCCCAGCGCCTGCGCTACCGTGTCTTCGTGGAAGAGATGGGCGCGCGGCTGCCCACGCCGCTGCCGGGCCACGACGTGGACCTGTTCGACGACTTCTGCGAACACCTGCTGGTGCGCGCGGAGCCTGGCGGCGAAGTGGTGGGCACCTACCGCGTGCTCACGCCGGCCCAGGCGCGCCGCGTCGGCGGCACCTACAGCGACACCGAATTCGATTTGACCCGTCTGCGGGCCCTGCGTGAGCGCATGGTCGAGCTGGGACGCAGCTGCGTGCACCCGGACCACCGCCAGGGCGGCGTGATCCTGGCCCTCTGGGGTGCGCTGGCCGCCTTCATGCACCGCAACCGGCTCGACACCATGATCGGCTGCGCCAGCATCCCGATGCTGCAGAACGGCGTGCATGGGGGCGATGCGGCGGCCAGCATCTGGCGTCAAGTGTCGGTCACGCACATGGCGCCCATCCAGTACCACGTGCAGCCGCGTCTGCCGCTGCCGGTCGACCAGCTCGACGGCTCGCTGGACGTGGAGCCCCCTGCGCTCATCAAGGGCTATCTGCGCTTGGGCGCCAAGGTGCTGGGCGCCCCGGCCTGGGACCCGGACTTCAACACCGCCGACCTGCCGATGATGATGCGCCTGGCCGACCTGCCACCCCGCTATCGCCGGCACTTCCTCGGCGACTGAGAGGGAGCGACGCGCCACATGACAGTGTCATGACGGCGTCACATTCAAACATGACAATCGGATGACAGTCTTGCCTCTGTCCCTCGACCCCGACGTCATGCCTTTTTCCGATGAGTCTGTGCCGGCGCCGCTCGTGCCGGCCACAGCGCCCCTGCTGGACCGCGACCACAGCATCCTCGCCTTCAACCGGCGTGTCCTGAACTGGGCGGAACGTCCCGAGGTGCCGCTGCTGGAGCGGCTGCGCTACCTGTGCATCGTCTCGTCCAACCTCGATGAGTTCTTCGAGGTGCGGGCCGAGCCGCATGTGCGCGCCTGTCTGGAAGGGCAGGGCACCGGGCCCTACACCGCCGAATCTTTCGATGCCTTGTCGGCTGCGGCGCATTCGCTGGTGGCGCGCCAGTACCAGCTCTACAACGACGAGCTGCTGCCGGCCTTCGCCGAGCATGGCATCCACGTCATCTCCCATGGCAAGCGCAACGCGGCGCAGCGCAAGTGGGTGCAGGAATACTTCGAGCGTGAGGTGCGGCCTCTGCTGATCCCGGTGGCGCTGGACCCGGCCCACCCCTTCCCGCAGGTGGCCAACAAGTCGCTCAACTTCATCGTCAAGCTCGCGGGCAAGGACGCCTTCGGCCGCGAGAACCCCATCGCCATCCTGAAGGTGCCGCGCGTGCTGCCGCGGCTGATCCGCATGCCGGCCAAGGTGTCCGAAGGCAAGACGCTGGTGGTCGCGCTGTCGAGCATCGTCCGTGCGCATCTGCATGCGATGTTCCCGGGGCGGGAGGTGGGGCAGTTCTCGCAGTTCCGCGTCACGCGCCATTCCGACCTGGCCGTGGATGAGGAAGACGTCAAGAACCTGCGCACCGCCCTGCGCCAGGGCCTGCAGCACCGCAACTTCGGCCAGGCCGTGCGGCTGGAAGTGTCGGCCGACTGCGACGAGTCGCTCTGGAGCTTCCTGCTGGCGCAGTTCAACCTGCCGCAGGGCGCGCTCTACCGCGTGCCGGGGCCGGTGAACCTGGCGCGCTTCTCGCAGATGGTCGACCTGATCGACGAGCCGCGCTTCAAGGACCTGCGCTTCACGCCGTACCAGGCCTCCTACCCGATCAACCTGTCGACCGGCCAGTCCTTCTTCGACCGGCTGCAGCGCAGCGATGTGCTGATCCACCAGCCCTTCGAGAGCTTCGACGGCGTCATCGAATTCCTGCGCGAGGCGGTGGCCGATCCGCAAGTGCTGGCCATCAAGCAGACCATCTACCGCACCGGCTCCGACTCGGTGCTGATGGACCTGCTGCGCGAGGCTGTGCGCCGCGGCAAGGAAGTGATGGCCGTGGTGGAGCTCAAGGCCCGCTTCGACGAAGAGGCCAACATCAACTGGGCCGAGGTGCTCGAATCCATCGGCGCGCAGGTGGTGTACGGCGTGGTGGGCCTCAAGACCCACGCCAAGATGCTGTTGGTCACGCGCCGCGAAGGCCGCCACATCCGCCGCTACGGTCATCTCTCGACCGGCAACTACAACCCGCGCACGGCGCGGCTGTACACCGACATCAGCCACCTGACGGCCGACCCGCAGCTCACGGCCGACATGGATGCGCTCTTCGTGCATCTGGCCGGCCAGAGCCGGCTGCCCAGGCTGCACCGGCTGTGGGTGGCGCCCTTCGACCTGCACAAGAACCTGGTGGCCCGCATCGACGCCCTGGCCGAGGCGGCGGCCGAGGGCAAGACCACCCGCATCGTCGCCAAGATGAATGCGCTGACCGACGAGGCGCTGATCGCCGCGCTGCTGCGTGCGGGCAGCCGGGGCGTGAAGATCGACCTCATCGTGCGGGGGGCCTGCATGCTGCCGGCGCAGGTGCCGGGCGTGAGCGACAACATCCGCGTGCGTTCGATCATCGGCCGCTTCCTGGAGCATTCGCGGGTTTTCTACTTCCGCGTGGACGAGGACGAGAGCCTGTATCTCTCCAGTGCCGACTGGATGAATCGCAACATGATGCGGCGGGTGGAGGTGGCCTGGCCCGTCACGCATCCGGTGCTGCGCCAGCGGCTGATCGACGAATGCCTGGTGGCCTACCTGCACGACGGCTGCGATGCCTGGGAGCTGGAGGCGGACGGCCGCTACCAGCCCGTGGTTCGCAATCTGCATGCGGGCGAGCCCGGCGCCTCACGCGCCATCGAGGCGCATGGAGCGCAGGCCGCGCTGATGGGGCGCTATGCCTTCCGGGGCCGCAGTCCGGGCGGCTGAGCGGCCCGCCGCTCTCAAGGGAAAGACAAGACCATGGACCTGATCCTCTGGCGCCACGCCGAAGCCGAAGACTGGCACGAGGGCTGCGACGACCTGGCCCGCTCGCTCACGCCGCGCGGCGAGAAGCAGGCCAAGCGCATGGCGGCGTGGCTGGATCGGCAGTTGCCCGAGGGCACGCGCATCCTCTGCAGCCCGGCGCGCCGCTGCGAGCAGACCGTGCTGGCGCTGGGCCGCAAATACAAGCTGCGCGAGGAGATCGCCCCGCATGCGACCGGCGATGAACTGCTGACGGCGGCCGGTTGGCCGCATGGCAAGTCGGTGATCGTGCTGGTGGGCCACCAGCCGGCCCTGGGCCAGGCCGTGGCGCGTCTGCTGGGCCTTCAGCAGGACAGTTGCGCCGTGCGCAAGGGTTCGGTGTGGTGGCTGCGCACGCGCGAGCGCGATGGCGAGGAGCAGACGGTGATGGTCACGGTGCAGGCGCCGGAGCTGCTTTGACCGTCATCTTGCACCCTGGCTTCGACAGGCTCAGCCCGAACGGGGTTTGGTGGATCGAGCCGCGTTGAACGGCCCTGAAAGGCCCTGAAAGGCCCTGAAAGGCCCTGGGCGACTGGGCGACCCTGCGACGACCCCGGCGCGCGTTTTCAGTCGAGGTGCAGCGCGAGCAGCCAGCTCGTCTTCTGCCAGGCCAGCACTTCTTCGCGCAGCAGGTGCGCCGACTGGGGGTAGCGCTCCGCCCAGTCCTTGCGCGCCCGCACCGCAAAGCCGCGGGCGCCTGACAGTTCCACGGCCAGCGCATCGGCCTCCGGATCGCGCCGCGCGTGGCAGAGGATCACCGCCAGCCGCAGGGCCAGCAGCTGGGCAGCGAAGGTCTCGTCGGCCATCGAGGCTTCGACCTTGCGCAGCTTGCCCCGGTGGCCGAGCACCAGCTGGCTCAGGGCATGGGTCTCGTTGACCGCGAAGCCGGGCACGTCCACGTTGTCGAGGATGTAGGCGCCGTGCTTGTGGTAGTCGCTGTGCGAGATGTGCATGCCGATCTCGTGCAGCTGGGCCGCCCAGCGCAGCTTGCGCAGCGCCCGCCCTGCGCGGCTGGCGCTGGCGCCGCCACTGGCCTCGGGCACCAGCTGCACGAACAGTGCCGCGGCCGCGTCGCCCACCCGCCGCGCCTGGGCCGCGTCGGCGTCGAAGCGGTGCGCCAGCCGGGCCACCGTGCTGTCGCGCAGGTCGGCCACGCCGTCGTCGCGCTCCAGCAGTTCGTACAGCACACCGTGGCGCAGGGCGCCCTGGGCCACGCGCATCTCGTCGATGGAAAGCAGGTCGAACAGTGCCCGAAGCACGGCCAGGCCGCCACCGATCACCGGCTTGCGGTCTTCGCGCAGGCCGTCCAGGCGCAGGCGGTCGGCGCTGCCGGCCTTGAGCAGGCGGTCCAGCAGCCAGTCCAGGTCGGTGCGCGTGACCACGCCGGCACGTCCGCCGGCCGCCGCCACCAGATCACCGACGGCGCCGATGGTGCCCGAGGCGCCATAGGCCGTGTCCCACTGGTCGCGCGTGTAGTTGTTCAGGGCGTCGTCCATCACGGCCTTGGCGGCGATCTCGGCCACGCGGAAGGCGCTGGCCGAGAACTGACCGTCCGGAAAATGCTTCATCGACCAGGCGACGCTGCCCACCCGGTACGACTCGGTGGTCTGCGCCTGCAGGCCCGAGCCGATGATCATCTCGGTGGAGCGCCCGCCGATGTCCACCACCAGCCGGCGCTCGCTGTCGGCCACTTCGTTGCGCGGCAGCAGGTGCGCGACGCCCTGGTAGATCAGGCGGGCTTCCTCACGGCCGGGAATGACGTCGATGCCGAAGCCCAGCACGGTGCGGGCCCGCAGCAGGAATTCCTCGCGGTTGCGCGCCTCGCGCAGCGTCTGCGTGGCCACGGCACGCACCTGGGGGCGCTCGAAGCCGGCCAGCCGCTCGCCGAAGCGGGCCAGGGCATCCCAGCCGCGCTGCATGGCTTCGTAGGTCAGGTTGCGCGCGCTGTCCAGGCCGTTGCCCAGGCGTACCGTCTCCTTGAAGTATTCGGCGCGCTGGATCTGCCCGTGGTCCACGCGGCCGATCTCCAGGCGAAAACTGTTGGAGCCGAGATCAATGGCGGCCAGGCGCGTTCCGTTCTGCATACATCAAGGAGGGAAAAGTCGGCCCCGATGGTAGCGGCGGCAGGCTGGCGATCGTCCGCCGGCCGCATGACGAATTGATGACAGTGTCATGGTGTTCCAGACCGCCGAAGAGTTCATTTCCCTCGGAGATCGCGTGTCACATCGCTGTCATATGGCATTTCTACAGTCCGCGGCAGACCCCCGGACCCGGGGGTGGTGACCCCTTCGGAAAGGAAGACCATGAAGTCCGTGTTTCAAATTGCCGCCGCAGGCCTGACCCTCGCCGCTTTCGCACATGTGCCCGCCTTCGCCCAGGAAGCCACCGGCGCCGGCGCCAGCTTCCCGGCGCCGCTGTATGCCAAGTGGGCCTCCGATTTCAACAAGGCCACCGGCATCAAGATCAACTACCAGTCGGTCGGTTCCGGCGCCGGCATCAAGCAGATCGAGGCCAAGACCGTCGACTTCGGCGCCTCCGACGCGCCGCTGAAGGACGCCGAGCTGGAGTCCAAGGGCCTGCTGCAATTCCCCACCGTGATCGGTGGCGTGATCCCGGTCGTGAACATCCAGGGCATCAAGGCCGGCGAGCTCAAGCTGAGCGGCCAGGTGCTGGGCGACATCTACCTGGGCAAGATCGCCAAGTGGAACGATCCCGCCATCAAGGCCCTGAACCCTTCGCTGAACCTGCCCGACGCCGCCATTGCGCCGGTGCGCCGCGCCGATGGCTCCGGCACCAGCTTCCTGTTCACCAACTACCTGTCGAAGGTGAACGCCGAGTGGAAGGACAAGGTCGGTGAAGGCACCGCCGTGAACTGGCCCACCGGCGCCGGCGGCAAGGGCAACGAGGGCGTCGCGGCCTTCGTGAGCCGCCTGCCCAACTCGATCGGCTATGTCGAGTACGCCTACGTCAAGCAGAACAAGATGACCTACGCCCTGCTGCAGAACGCGGCCGGCAAGTTCGTCTCGCCCGAAGACACCGCCTTCAAGGCCGCCGCCGCCGGCGCCGACTGGAACAAGAGCTTCTATCAGGTGCTGACCAACCAGCCCGGCGACGGCTCGTGGCCTATCACCGGTGCCACCTTCATCCTGATGCACAAGCAGCAGGACAAGCCGGCCCAGGGCACCACCGTGCTCAAGTTCTTCGACTGGGCCTACAAGAACGGCGACAAGACCGCCGACGACCTCGACTACGTGCCCATGCCCGACGCCGTGAAGGCCACGATCCGCAAGTCGTGGGAAGGCATCAAGGACGGCTCGGGCAAGGTCGTCGCCTCGCACTGACCCCGGCCCCCCTCGGGATTCCATAACTAAGACAAACCAGGAACAGGGAGCCGCATGACCCGCATCGCTGCCGAGTCGACGGTGCGGGTCGATGCGCGCCCGCAGGAGGTTCACACCGTGTCATCCACTCTCACTGCCGACGGCCGGGGGCTCGAAGCGCCGGCCGAACGCACCCGCCCCGCGGTGCCGCCGCCGGTCAAGCGCGCCCGCTCCGGTCCGATGGCCGATCTGCTCTTCGGCTGGGCCGCCAAGGGCGCCGCGCTGCTGACGCTCGCACTCTTGATCGGCATCCTCGTCTCGCTCGTCATCGGCGCCTGGCCGGCCATCGCCAAGTACGGCCTGGGCTTTCTGACCAGCAGCGTCTGGGACCCGGTGCAGGAGGAGTTCGGCGGCCTGGTGATGATCTACGGCACGCTGGCGACCTCCATCATTGCCCTGCTGATCGCGGTGCCGGTGAGCTTCGGCATCGCGCTTTTCCTCACCGAACTCTCGCCCAGCTGGCTCAAGCGCCCGCTGGGTACGGCCATCGAGTTGCTGGCCGCCGTGCCCTCCATCGTGTACGGCATGTGGGGCCTGCTCGTCTTTGGCCCCATCCTGGCCACCTATGTGCAGCAGCCGCTGCAGAAGCTGCTGACCGGCGTGCCCGTGCTGGGCGCGCTGGTGGCCGGCCCGCCCGTGGGCATCGGCATTCTGTCGGCCGGCATCATCCTGGCCATCATGATCATTCCCTTCATTGCCTCGGTGATGCGTGACGTGTTCGAGGTCACGCCGCCGATGCTGAAGGAGTCGGCCTATGGCCTGGGCGCCACCACCTGGGAGGTGGTGAGCAAGGTCGTACTGCCCTACACCAAGGCCGGCGTGGTCGGCGGCATCATGCTCGGCCTGGGCCGTGCGTTGGGCGAGACCATGGCCGTGACCTTCGTCATCGGCAACATGAACCAGCTCGATTCGCTGTCCCTGTTCCAGGCGGCCAACAGCATCACCTCCGCGCTGGCCAACGAATTCGCCGAAGCCGGCGCCGGTCTTCACCAGGCCGCGCTGATGTACCTGGGCCTGGTCCTGTTCTTCATCACCTTCGTCGTGCTGTCGCTCTCCAAGCTGCTGCTGGCCCGCATGAAGAAGAGCGAAGGAGCCCGTTCGTGAGCACCCCCAGCCCCACCAGTACCTCCCAGCAACTGCTGGCCGCCCAGGCCCTGGCCCGCACCCGCGAGGCCAAGTACGCCCGCCGCGCGCGCATCAACCAGGTGGCCCTGGCCCTGTCGCTGGCCGCCATGGCCTTCGGCGTGTTCTGGCTGATCTGGATCCTCTGGCAGACGCTGTACCTCGGCATCGGCGGCCTGTCCCTGGCCACCTTCACCGAGATGACGCCCCCGCCCAACGAGGCCGGCGGCATCCTGAACGCCATCTTCGGCTCGCTGGTGATGGTCGGCGTGGCCACCTTCGTCGGCACGCCCATCGGCATCATGGCCGGCATCTACCTGGCGGAATACAACCCGCATGGCTGGCTGTCGTCGGTGATCCGCTTCGTCAACGACATCCTGCTGTCGGCGCCGTCGATCGTGATCGGCCTGTTCGTCTACTCACTGGTGGTGGCCCAGTTCAAGTCCTTCTCGGGCCTGGCCGGTTCGATCGCGCTGGCGCTGATCACCATCCCGGTGGTGATCCGCACCACCGAGAACATGCTGCAGCTGGTGCCCCCGGGCCTGCGCGAGGCGGCCTACGCCCTGGGCACGCCCAAGTGGAAGGTGATCCTCTCGATTACGCTGCGTGCGGCCCGTGCCGGCGTCGTGACCGGCATCCTGCTGGCCGTGGCCCGCATCGCCGGCGAGACCGCACCGCTGCTGTTCACCGCGCTGAACAACCAGTTCTGGACGGCCGACGTCACGCAGCCGATGGCCAGCCTGCCCGTCACCATCTTCAAGTTCGCGATGAGCCCGTACGAGAACTGGCAGCAGCTGGCCTGGGCCGGCGTGTTCCTGATCACCGTCGCCGTCCTCGCCCTCAACATCCTGGCCCGCGTGCTCACACGCGGCAAAAACTGATACCGAGAAGAGCCAAGCCATGGTTGCTACCGTCTCCACCCCCCCGCGCTCCAAGATCGCCGTCAAGGACCTGAACTTCTATTACGGCAAGTTCCACGCGCTCAAGGGCATCAACCTCGACATCCCCGAGAACAAGGTCACCGCCTTCATCGGTCCTTCGGGCTGCGGCAAGTCCACGCTGCTGCGCACTTTCAACCGCATGTTCGAGCTCTACCCCGAGCAGCGCGCCGAAGGTGCCATCGAGCTGGACGGCGAGAACCTGCTGACCTCCAAGCAGGACGTCGCCCTGGTGCGTGCCAAGGTCGGCATGGTCTTCCAGAAGCCCACGCCCTTCCCGATGTCGATCTACGACAACATCGCCTTCGGCGTGAAGCTGTTCGAGAACCTGTCCGCCTCCGACATGGACGACCGCGTCGAATGGGCGCTCAAGAAGGCCGCCCTGTGGACCGAGGTGCGCGACAAGCTGCACCAGAGCGGCTCGGGCCTCTCCGGCGGTCAGCAGCAGCGCCTGTGCATCGCCCGCGGCATCGCCATCAAGCCCGAAGTGCTACTGCTGGACGAGCCCTGCTCGGCGCTGGACCCGATCTCCACCGCCAAGATCGAAGAGCTGATCGCCGAGCTCAAGGACGAATACACCGTGGTCATCGTGACCCACAACATGCAGCAGGCGGCCCGCTGCAGCGACTACACGGCCTACATGTACCTGGGGGACCTCATCGAGTTCGGCGCGACCGAGCAGATGTTCTTCAAGCCCCAGCGCAAGGAGACCGAGGACTACATCACCGGCCGCTTCGGCTGATGCCGCAGGGAGACACAGCGATGGCTGACAAGCATCTTTCCACCCAGTTCGACAGCGAACTCAACGGCGTGTCCTCGCGCGTCATGGAACTCGGCGGCATGGTCGAGTCCCAGATCCGCCAGGCCGTCTATGCGCTGCTGCAGTTCGACACCGACGCCGCCGAGCGCGTGATCGAGACCGAGCCGCGCGTCAACGCGATGGAGATCGAGATCGACCGCGAGCTCTCGTCCATCATTGCCCGCCGCCAGCCGACGGCGCGCGACCTGCGCCTCTTGATCGCCATCTCCAAGACCACGGCCAACCTGGAGCGCGTGGGTGACGAGGCGAACAAGATCGCCCGCATGGTCAAGTCGATCATCGAGAGCGGCTCGGCCCGTGCGCTGCCTTGCTCCGAGCTGCGCATCGCCGCCGACCTGGCCTCGGGCCTGCTGCGCAAGGCGCTGGACGCCTTCGCGCGGCTCGACACCGCCGGTGCACTGTCGATCCTCAAGGAGGACGACCTCATCGATGCCGAGTTCGACGGCTTCGTGCGCAAGCTGGTCACCTACATGATGGAAGACCCGCGCACCATCTCGCCCAGCCTGGACCTGCTGTTCCTGGCCAAGGCCATCGAGCGCATCGGCGACCATGCGAAGAACATCGCCGAGTTCATCATCTACATCGTCAAGGGTGAGGACGTGCGGCACACTTCGATGCAGGACATCGAGAGCGCGTTGAAGTGAGGGCCCCCCAGGCTGCGCGCTTCGCGCTTCGCCAACCCCCCGCAGGGGGGCGCACCCGGCGGCCTGGCAAAGCCAGTTCCGCGGGTGCCCTGGCGTGGCCTGCTCCGCGGCCTCCGGAACCGGGGCTGGTCGTCGCGTTCTGGCGTTAGGTACTCAGCCGCGGACCTGGACAAACAACATGAAGAAACCTCGTGTACTGATCGTGGAGGACGAGTCCTCCATCGCCGAGCTGCTGGCGGTGAACCTGCGGCACAACGGCTTCGAGCCCATCTGGGCCGAGGACGGCGTGAGCGCACAGCGCGAGATCGATGCGGTGCTGCCCGACATGATCCTGCTGGACTGGATGCTGCCGGGCCAGAGCGGCTTGCAATTGGCGCGGCAGTGGCGCCGCGACGCCCGCACGAAGCAGGTGCCGATCCTGATGCTCACCGCCCGCGGCGACGAGCCCGACAAGGTGGCCGGCCTGGACGCCGGCGCCGACGACTACATCACCAAGCCCTTCTCCACGCAGGAGATGCTGGCCCGCATCCGCGCCGTGCTGCGCCGCCGCGCGCCCGAGGCCGTGGTCGAGCGGCTGGAAGCGGGCGAGCTGGTGCTGGACACCGCGACCCATCGCGTGACCTGGCAGGGCTCCGCCCTCAAGATGGGCCCGACCGAATTCAAGCTGCTGGCCTACCTGATGCAGAACGCCGAGCGCGTGCACAGCCGCTCGCAGCTGCTCGACAAGGTATGGGGCGACCACGTCTTCATCGAAGAGCGCACGGTGGACGTCCACGTCAAGCGCCTGCGCGAGTCGCTGGGCGCCGCCGCAAGCATGGTCGAGACCGTGCGTGGCGCCGGCTACCGCTTCACCGTCCAGGCGACCGTCTGATCGGCCTGGAGGCGGGCCGCCGGATGCGCCGGCCGCCGCCCGTCTTCCTTCCTTCCATCTGTGCGCGACTTTGCCCGCGGGCCCGCCGAGACGGTGCCTGCCGATAATCCATGGCCATGCCCGGTCGTCTAGCCGCCTTTGTCTGCCTGTCCGCCGCAGGCGCCGCCGCTGCGGGTTTCCTGATGGGATGGCGCCTGGTCTGGGTCGGGGCCTGGGCGGGCGCGCTGGGCTGGCTGGTGCTCGACATGCTGCGGGCCCACCGCCTGATCCAGGCGATGCGCAACGATGCGCTGGGGCTGCCGCCCGGCCGCTTCGGCCTGTGGGGCGAGCTGTCGGACCGCATACGGCGGGCGCTGCGCCTGCGCGAGCAGCAGACCCAGCAGGCCGAGCAGCGTCTGCAGGAGTTCCTCGCCGCCATCCAGGCCTCGCCCAACGGCGTGGTGCTGGTGGATGAGGAAGGCCGCATCGAATGGTGCAACCAGACCGCCGGCGTCCACCTGGGGCTGGATGTGGAACGCGACCTGCAGCAGCTCATCGCCAACCTGGTGCGCGATCCCGCCTTTATCGGCTACCTGGCGTCGTGGAACTACAGCCGTGAGGTGGTCATCGACGCGCCGGTGGCGTCGCGCTCCGCCTCCGGACAGCCGATGCGGCTGTCGGTGCAGGCGCATCCCTACGCGGGCAACCGCCGGATGCTGCTCACGCGCGATATCACGGCGCTCGAAAAGGCCGAGGAGATGCGGCGCGACTTCGTCGCCAACGTGTCGCACGAGATCCGCACGCCCCTGACCGTGCTCACCGGCTTCGTCGAGACGTTGCAGACACTGCCGCTGGACGCCGACGAGCGGGCGCGCTACCTGGGCCTAATGGGCCAGCAGGCCCAGCGCATGGGCACGCTGGTGGCCGACCTGCTCACGCTGTCGCGCCTCGAAGGCAGTGCGGCGCCGCCGGTCAACCAGTGGACGCGCATGCGGGCGTTGATGGCCCATTGCGAGGACGAGGCGCGCGGCCTCTCGGGGCGCATCGCCTCGCAGCCGCACAAGCTGTTCTTCGCGCTCGAGGCCGATTCGGAGGTCTCCGGCGTGCCGACCGAGCTCCAGAGCGCCATGTCCAACCTCGTGACCAATGCGGTACGCTACACGCCCGGCGGCGGTGAGGTGGTCGTCACCTGGCGCCTGCTGTCCGACGGCCGTGGCGAATTCATGGTGCGCGACATCGGCCCGGGTGTGGCCGCCGAGCACATTCCGCGGCTGACCGAGCGCTTCTACCGCATCGACCGCAGCCGCTCGCGCGAGACGGGCGGCACGGGCCTGGGGCTTGCCATCGTCAAGCACATCGCGCAGCGACATGGCGCGCAACTGCGCATCGAGAGCGAGGTGGGCAAGGGCTCGCGTTTTTCCATCACCTTCCCGGCCACCCGCGTGCGCGAGGTGAGAGCGCGCCTGGCGGCTTCGGCGTCCGCGCCCGCCGCCTGAGCCTCAGTCGACCGGCCAGCGCTGGCGCACCTCGGCCAACCGGGGTGCGATCGACAGAAACAGCGTGACGAGCGTGGGATCGAAATGCCGGCCGGACTCGTTGCGGATGTATTCCAGCGCGCGTTCGGTCGTCCAGGGCTCCTTGTAGGGGCGGCGCGAGGTCAAGGCGTCGAAGACGTCGGCGATGGCCACGATGCGGGCCTCCAGCGGGATCGCCTCGCCGCGGAGGCCGTGCGGGTAGCCGGTGCCGTCCCATTTCTCGTGGTGCGACAGCGCGATGGCGCGCGCCATGGTGAGGATGTCGGAGCTGTCGTTGCCGATGATCTCGGCGCCGATGAGGGGATGGCGCCGCATGACGTCCCACTCACGGCTGTCCAGCGGGCCCGCCTTGCGCAGCAGTGCATCGGGAATGCCGATCTTGCCGACGTCGTGCATGGGCGCGGCATTCAGCAGATCGTCGGCCCATTCCTGCGTGCTGCCGGCCGCCAGCGCCAGCTCCCGCGCATAGTGGCTCATGCGGATGACGTGCATGCCGGTCTCGTTGTCGCGGTACTCGGCGGCGCGGCTGAGCCGCTGAACGATCTGCAGTCGGGTGTGATGCAGCTCCTCGGCGCGCACCAGCGACAGATGCGTGCGCACGCGGGCGCGCACCACCGGTGGGTAGAGCGGCTTGGTGATGTAGTCGACCGCCCCGGCCTCGAGGCCCAGGGCTTCGCCCTGACTGTCGGCGCGGGCAGTGCAGAAGATCACCGGAATGCGGTCGGTCGCCGGGTCCTCCTGCAGGATGCGGCAGACCGCGTAGCCGTCGAGCTCCGGCATCATGATGTCGAGCAGGATCAGGTCGGGCCGGTGCTCGCGCGCGAGCTGAAGCGCACGCCGTCCATCGGTGGCGAACACCAGGCGGTAGTCGGCCTGCAGCGCCAGGCGCAGCACCTGCAGGTTGGAGGGTTCGTCGTCCACCAGCAGCAGGCAGGGCCGCGGGCGCCGCAGCGCTGCGGCCGATGCCGCTGCGTCGGCTGGCGCCGCTGCATCGGGCGGCGATGCCGCAGCGGCGGCCGGGGGGGCCGCCAGCTCTGGCGTCTGAGGCGCGACAGCCTCGCCCACGAGTTGCTCGGCGGGCAGTGGGCGGAAGAACTCATGGCGCTCTCGGCCACGGGCTTCCAGCCAGGCCCGGACCAGGCCACGCGGCAGCAGCACAGGCATCCGGTGCTCCTGGCCGATCGCGCCGTAGCGCGCCATCAGCGGGTGGTCGTCCGCATTGATGGTGAACAGGGCGAAGCTCAGCTGTCGCACGCCGTTGTCGTCCAGCCAGCTGCTCCACAGGCCGGCCATGCACAGCGCATGGCCGTCGCGACGGCTGATGCGTGCGAATTGCGGGGCGCGGGGGTCGACCCGGAAATCCTGGACGTAGAGGGCGGCGGCCGGCACCACGCAGAGCTGGTCCCGGCTCCAGGCGTTGGCGTAGGGGCCCTTGCGCACCTCATCGTCACGGACGAGGGCGGTTCGCAGGCGCAGTGCCGCCTCCATGCCCCCACGCCGGCCATCCGCCACAACCAGGCCCCAACGACCTGTACCGACCACCGGCCCGCCCGCCTGCTTGTGAATGAAGGCGCCCTGGCCGCCGGGCAGCACCTCGTCCGCAGGGGCCGCCGGGATCTCCAGCGGCGTGCTCTGTCGAAGATCGCGCGAAAGCACATCCCAGTGGCGATCTTGAGCGGGAGCGTATCGGGAGATCATCGCTATTGAGCATAAGCGTTTGACGGGAGTGGTCTGTCAGCCAAGACGCATCGCGCCGCTCGGGGCCCATGACGGCGACGCGCTCCGCCGGCCACTCGGCGACGGGAATCGATATCCGACTTAAATGATTGGTTTCTCTGTGGGGGCTGAAAACCGTCGCTATACTCTAAGGCTTCCTTCCCCGATAGCTCAGTCGGTAGAGCGCCGGACTGTTAATCCGTAGGTCCCTGGTTCGAGCCCAGGTCGGGGAGCCAAACGAAGCACTTGGTGGTTGTCACCAAGCCGCTCAGAAAGCCCGCCCAGTGCGGGCTTTTTGCTTTCTTGCGCGGGTTGCGGAGTGTAGATGCCTCGGCCGCCGGCTCAGAGGGCTTACGGGAGCCCTCGTTCCTCCCGGCATCTGATTCCCCAGCCCTGCCATCGCGCTCAGCGCCAGCACCTGCATCACCCCCCCACTTTGATCAAGCGGCCCGAAGTGGTCTCGCCCAGGGCCAGGCCGTCGATCTGTGGGCCCGAGAGCCACTGGTCGTGCTCCACGGCGGCCTGGTAGACAGGGGCAGCACGGCATAGGCGTCGTCGAAGCGGATGGAGCCCAGCTTGAGCCAGAAGATCCGGGCGCAGGTGAAGCTCATGGGCGGTGCCGGCGCGCACGCGGAGGGCGAAGTGGTCATCGGTGTTCGAAGGGCGGCGCAGGCGGAACTGCCTGGAAAGAGGCCGGATTGCCACAGCCGTGCAGCGGTGGTCGGCCGATATGATCCCTACCGCTTTCTGACCGCCACCCCCCTTGTCAACCGTCCCTTTGCCGCAGCTTCCGTCGACCGACGCCCAGACCGCGGCGGATTCCGAAGTGGTGCGCCGCGTGCTCGACAGCGCCGCGCGCCTGCTGGTGCTGGTGGTGGCCAATGTGCTGATCGCCGTGGCCGTGTGGGAAGAGCTGCCGCCGGCCATCGTCAGCGTGTGGTGCGTGCTGGTGGCCGCACACCTGCTGCTGCGGCGACATGCCCTGCGCGCGGCGGCCATGGACGTGCTGCCGCTGTCCGGCAAGCTGCGCCTTTTCGTGGCCTATGGGCTCGTGGCGGGTGGGCTGCAGGTGCTGCCGGTGCTGGGCTTCCCGTGGCTCGGCGAAACCGCGCGGGCCTACCTGTCGATCATCCTCATGGGGCTGAGCACCGGCACGGTGGCCAGCTGCAGCGGTCATCCCAGGCTGTGCAGCGCCTATTGCATCCCGGTGCTCGGCGGCCTCGTCGTGGCCTGGCTGCTCTCGCCATCGGCGGCCGGCGCCAGCGGCTTCATCGACCGCGCCATCGGCGTGCTCATCCTGCTGTTCATGGGCATCCTGGGCATGGTAGCGCGCAACAGCTACCAGACCCTGCTGGATGCCCATGCGGTGCGGCTGCGCGAGCGCGAACTCAACGCGCGGCTCCAGGAGGCGCTGGCGCGGGAGCGCGAGGCCGGCCAGTCGAAGACCCGCTTCCTGGCCTCCGCCAGCCACGATCTGCGGCAGCCCCTGCACACGCTGTCGATGCTGGCGGCCACGCTGGTGCTGCGGCCGCTGGACGAACGCAGCCGCGCCATCGCCACCCTGATGGCGCAGGTGAGCGAATCCCTCAATGCCCAGCTCGATGGGCTGCTGGATGTCTCGCGGCTCGATGCCGGCGTGGTGCGGGCGCAGATGGGGCCGGCGCCGCTCAGGCCGCTGCTGGAGCGCTACTTCGACGAGGTCCAGGCCGCTGCCCGTGACGCGGGCATCGTCGTGAAGCTCCACGGGCGCTTGCCCGAGGACGCCGCCGTGCGCACCGACGCGGCGCTGCTGCAGCGCGTGCTGCGCAACCTGGTCGGCAACGCGCACAAGTTCACGCCCCGCGGTGGCGAGGTCCGCATCGAGGCCGAGGCCGCCGCCAACCCGGAACGCATCGAGCTGCGGGTCGTGGACACCGGCATCGGCATTGCCCCCGAGCATCACGCACAGGTGTTCCAGGAGTTCTTCCAGGTCGGCAACGACGAACGTGACCGCTCCAGGGGCCTCGGGCTGGGCCTGTCGATCGTGGCCCGGCTGGTGGCGTTGCTGGACATCGACCTGTCCCTGCAGTCCTCACCCGGCCAGGGCAGCTGCTTCGTGCTGCGCCTGCCCGCGGTGGCGCCGGCCGCACCCGCGCCGGAGCCGGCCGCGCCGGTCGAGCGCCAGCGGCCGGCCTCGCAGGCGCTGCATGTGCTGGTGGTGGACGACGAGAAGGACGTGCGCGCCAGCACCTGCCTGCTGCTGGGCGAACTGGGTTGCGACTGCCGCTCGGCGGCCGACCCGGACGAGGCCGCGAACGCGATGGACACGCAGGCGCCCGACCTGGTGCTGGCGGACTTTCGGCTGGGCGGCGGCGCCAGCGGCCTGCAGGTCCTGGCCGAGGCACGCCGGCGCTGGCCTGCGCTGCCGGTGGCGCTGGTCAGCGGGGACATCGCCCCCGACCGGCTGCGCGAGGCCGAGGACGCGGGCGTGCGCCTGCTGCACAAGCCGCTCGCGCTGGCCGCCCTGAAGGCGCTGCTCGACGAGGCCGCCGCCGCGCGCACCGGGCGCTGAAGCGCCGCACCCGCGTCGGCGCCTCAGCGGCGACCGATGTCCCCGCCCACGCTCACGCCCAACTGCGCGGCGCGGAACACCGCCTCGGTCCGGTTGCGTGCGCCCAGCACCCGGAAGGCCGTCGACAGGTGCGCCTTGACGGTGCCCTCGGCCAGATTCGTCTCGCGGGCGATGACCTTGTTCGACTTGCCCTGGATCGCCTTGAACAGCACCGTCAGCTGGCGCTCGGTCAGGCCCAGCCGGTCGCCCCAGCCTGCGGTGGCGGCATCCGTCGGTGCCGCCGCCGGGCGCAGGCTGGGCGCGGGCGCCGCCGGCGACTCGGGCCACAGGCCCGGCAGCAGCTGCGGCGGCAGGTAGCAGCCGCCGGCCAGCACCAGACGCAGCGCTGCCAGCAGCACGGCGGGCGTGGAGGACTTGGGCACGTAGCCCATGGCGCCGGCATCGATGGCCGCGCGGATCGACTCCGTCCCTTCCTCGCCCGAGAGCAGCACGGTAGGGACCTCCTCGAAGCAGGCGCGGACCTGCGCCAGTGCGTCCAGCCCGGTCGGGCCGGGCAGGTTGAAGTCGAGCAGTACCAGGTCGAAGGGCCCACCCAGGCCCAGCGCTTCGTTCACCGAACGGGCCGTGACGCAGTCGACGTCGGGCGCCAGCTCCGCCAGCAGGAAGGTCATGCCCTGGGCAAACAGCGGATGGTCGTCGATGAGCAGCACACGCACAGGCAGACAGCCCGGGGTCGGCGGGCGCAGGGCGACAGAGGATGGGCGGAAGGTAGACGAGGAAGGGGCGCTCGGCAATCCCTCGCCGCGCCACGCGAAGGCGATGGCGGCACGGCCATTCGTCTTGGCCGTCCGGCGTAGGACTGGCCGCATGGCCTGCCTCCCGAATTTGTAGGAGGGCAGGATCGATACGAAACGCAAACATCGTGTCCTGATCTTGGCCTCGCCAAGGTGTGGACATCCGGCCAGTGCCAGAAAAACAAACAAACGTAAAAAATTCCTGGCTGGAGTCGTTGCACCCAGGCGGTCACGTGGACCGTCGGGGCCAGAAGGTGGAAATGCATGGGGCATGGCCGGTGGGCGCGTTGCCCGGGGCCTTCCCACCTTTGCAGGAGTCGGGGGAAATCCATGGATACGCGTGTCAAGGGCAAAGGCCAACCCAGCAATCGTCGTGAGCAAGGCACCGCGGTATCGGCGCAGCCGGTGCCGACATTGCGGACGCTCACCGAGCGCATTCGTCAGGCCCTGGCCGTGCGGCGCGCGCCGCGAGCGGGCGGCGCAGCGCTGCCCCGGCCCACCTTCGAATCCTTCGAGCCGCGGGTGCTGCTGGCGGCCGATCCCGTGGTGCCGCGGGTCGACGGCAACCTGGATGTGGCGGGCGAGGTCGACCGCTACAGCTTCACCGTCGCGCAGGACGTGCGCATCGTCTTCGACTCGCTGACGTCCAACGGCAACATGCGCTGGACGCTGCAGGGCCCGGCGGGCAACCTGGTGGACGACCGGGGCTTCACCAACAGCGATTCCTACGACGTGGGCGGCGACGTCGCCATGAACCTGCGGCCGGGCGACTACACGCTGTCGGTGCGCGGCGTGGGCGACACCACCGGGGCCTATGCCTTCCGGCTGCTCAACCTGGCCAACGCGACGCCGCTCACCCTCGGGCAACAGGCCAGTGGCCGGCTCGACCCGGGCAACGAAACCGACGCCTTCTCCTTCGCCGCCACTGCAGGCCAGTCGGTGTACCTCGACATGCAGGCCATGAGCGGTGGCGACGCCAGCTGGCGGCTGATCGACCCCTTCGGCCGCAACCTGGGCAACGTGCGCTCCCTCGGCGACGATCTCGGCCGCGTCGAGCTGCCCTACGACGGCAACTACACCCTGCTGGTCGAGGGCCGAACCTGGCAGTCCACGCCGATCGACTACCGCTTCCAGCTCCATGCCGTGCAGGACGCGAAGGAGCAGCCCCTGGTGCCCGGCGAGCCCCAGGGCATGGAGGCCCGCCGCATCGCAGTCGACACGGGCAGCGCCCTGCAGCTCAACGGCCTGCAGCAGGTGCGCGCCGATGTCGATCCCTCGCTGGACTTGCGGCGCACGGTCACCATGGAGGCCTGGGTCCGGGTCGACCGCTTCGACGCCACCTGGACACCGCTGATCCACAAAGGCACCGGCGCCATCGGCGAGCGCACCTATTCGCTCTGGCTGCGCAACGACGGCGCGGTGCACCTGAGCACCTTCGACGGCAGCGAGCAGGTGGCCACCACGCAGGGCGGGCTGATCGACACCGGCACCTGGCACCACATCGCCGCCGTGATCGACCGCAACGCCGGCAGCATGCGCGTGCTGGTCGACGGCGTGGAAAGCGCCAGCAGCGACGTGCGCAGCGGTGACGCCATCGACAGCAGCGCCCAGCCACTGACCCTCGGTTACCCGGTGGAGGACGACAGCTCGTACGGCGGCCTGGTGGGGGCGGTGCACGACGTGCGCGTCTGGTCGGTGGCGCGCAGCAACGAGGACATCGTCGCCACCATGGCCGCTGCGCTCGATGGCACGCAGGCCGGCCTCGTGCTGAACCTGCGCTTTGCCGAGGAGGACGGCAACACCCTGATCAACACCGTGGCCGCGGCAGGTGCGCCGCAGGCCAGCCTCGTCGCCGCGGTGGAAGGCGCTGTGGCGCGGCGCTTCGAGGCGCCGGGGCAGGTCGTCGAATACCGCTTCACGCTCGCCAACGCACAGCGCCTGTACTTCGACAGCCTGAGCGGCAACGGCAACCTGCGCTGGAGCCTCAGCGGCCCGCGGGGCGAGGTGGTGACCGACCGCCGCTTCGACAGCAGCGATGCCGACCAGGGCCCTGGCGTGCTCGCGCTGCCGGCGGGTGACTACACGCTGCGGGTGCGCAGCGTCAACGACGGCGCGCAGGACTTCGCCTTCCGCCTGCTGCCGCTGTCCGAGGCCAGCGTCGTTGCCCTCGACACCGAGGTCGAGGCCGTCCTGGGCACGTCCCGGCAGACGCAGGCCTTCCAGTTCCAGGCCCGCGAGGGCGAGCGCTTTTTCTTCGACAGTCTCGGCCGCTCCGGCACCGACTTCGTGTGGCGCCTGATCGATCCGCTGGGCCGGCTCATCTTCGGGCCTACGGCTTTCTGGCAGGACGTGCAGACGTCGGAGCTGGGCGTGGCCGGTGTCTATACGCTGCTGCTCGAAGGCCGTTCCTGGGCCAGCGGCACGAGCCGCGGCACCTTCGCCGTGCGCAAGGTGGTCGACGAGGAGCGCGCCCTGTCGCCCGGTGGGCGCATGAGCGGCGGCCTCTTCATGCCCGGGCAGAAGCAGCGCTTCACCCTGCATGTCGAGCGCTCCGGCACCTTCGTGCTGGACGGCATCGGTG
The DNA here is from genome assembly GCF_913773995.1 of uncultured Pseudacidovorax sp. Lineage (GTDB taxonomy): Bacteria > Pseudomonadota > Gammaproteobacteria > Burkholderiales > Burkholderiaceae_C > Xenophilus. The sequence continues at coordinate 2,234 of NZ_CAJYES010000061.1, read as the reverse complement.
CCGATTCGGGCGCCTTCCGCTGGCGCGTGGACAGCGCGGCCGGCACGGTGATGGCGCCGCGCTCGCTGCGCGACGACGGGCCCCAGGTGCTGAACCTGGCGCCGGGCGACTACGTGCTGACCATCGATGGCGACGGCGACACCGCGGGTCGCTTCGACTTCGTGTTGCTCGACCTGGCCGAGGCGACCGCGCTGGACGCGCAGGGCAAGGGTTTCGCCAACCTCGATCAGGGCACCCAGCTGCAGCGCTACGCCTTCGACGCCCAGGCGGGCGACCTCGTGCGCTTCACGCCGCTGAGCACCACCGGGGTCGCCCCCAACTGGTGGCTGATCGACCCGAGCGGCCGGCCCGTGTTCGGCCCGGCAGGCTTCTACACGCAGGACCTCACGCTGCAGGCCACCGGCCGCTACGTGCTGCTGACCGACGGCCCGTCCTATGCGACCGACCCGGCGACCTATGCCTTCCAACTGGTGACACAGGGCAACACGCCGCCCGAGCCGCTCACCGGCCAGGCCATCGACCTGGGCGGCACCGTCACCGGCAACCTGGCCAGCCCGGGCGATGTGCGCGATTTCGTCTTCACCATCGATGCGCCCGTGCGGCTGCTCTTCGATGGGCTCAGCCAGAACGGCGCCTTCCGCTGGCAGCTCGACGGCCCGCGCGGCCAGGAGTCGCCCTCGCGCGACTTCGGCAGCAGCGACTCCTACTACGCCGGCGCCGAGGAGGGACTGGCGCTGGTGTTGCCGGGCACCTATCGCGTGCGCGTGTCCGGCAGCGGCGCCACGGGCGACTTCGCCTTCCGGTTGCTGGACGTGGCCCAGGCCCAGTCGCTGACGCTGGGCGACAGCGTCACCGCCACCCTGGCGCCTGCCAATGCCACGGCGCTCTACGCCTTCGACGCCGCCGCCGGCGACCGGCTGTTCTTCGATGCGCAGAACGGCACGGTGGGCGCCTACTGGCGGCTGTTCGATCCGCTCGGCCATGTGGTGCGCGCCTACGGCTACACCTACTACGACACCGGTGACATCGCGCTGACCGCCACCGGCCGCTACACCCTCGCCATCGAGGGCTACTACGCGGAAGGCGGGGCCTCCGGCAGCGTGCAGTTCGCCTTGCATGCCGCGCGCGACCAGACCGCCGCCCTGGTGCCGGGCCAGCGCGTGGACGGACGCATCGCTGCGCCCGGCGAACGTCGCATCTACGAATTCAGCCTGGACGGCGAGCACCAGATGTACCTCGACGCCCTGGCCGGCTCGGGCCTGCGCTGGCGCCTGCTGAGCGGCACCGGCGAAGTGCTCACGGACCAGAACTTCGACTACGGCGACGGCTACTACGGCCCCGGCGTGTTCGACCTTCCCGCGGGCGACTACCGGCTGGTGGTCGACGGTGGCGGCGGCGCGGGCACCGGCGATTTCGCCTTCCGCCTGCTGGACCTGGCCTCGGCGCAGTCGGTCGTGCCCGGCACCGCCTACAGCGGCCAGCGCGACCCGGCGTCGGGCGCGGTGCTGCTGGCCTTCGACGCGCAGGCCGGCCAGCGCTTCTACTTCGACGCCCAGGCAGGCGACTACAACGACAACTGGCGGTTGGTCGACCCCTACGGCCGCACCGTGTGGGGCCCGACCGACCTGCGCAACGACGTGGACGTCACCACCCTGGCGCTGGCCGGCCGCTACACGCTGATCGTGGACGGCTATTCCAGCCAGACGGGCACGGCGGCCTTCGGCTTCAACGTCCTGCCCGTGGCCGACGACACGGCCACGGTCGGGCTGGGCGAGGCCGTGGCCGGCCGCATCGAGCAACTGGGCGAGCGCGACATCTACACCATCGAGATCACCGCCGACACGCTGGCCTATTTCGACAGCCGCACCAACGACGGCAGCCTGCGCTGGTCGCTCAAGGGCCCGCGCGGCGACGTGGTGGGCAGCACCGGTTTCAACGGCAGCGACTGGTACTACGGGCCGGGCGTCATGTCGCTGGCGGCGGGCACCTACACCCTCACGGTCGACGGCTCGGGCGCGGCCATCGGCGACTACCGCTTCCGCCTGATGGACCTGGCGCAGGCGGGCGAACTGCAGTCCGGTGTGGCCGTGGACGGCAGCCGCAGCCCCGGCGCCGCGGCCCAGGCCTGGCGCTTCGACGCGCAGGCCGGCGACCGCCTGTTCCTGGACCTGCTGACCAACAGCGACGGCAACACGACCTGGCGACTGATCGACCCCTATGGCAACACCGTCTGG
>NZ_CAJYES010000060.1 GCF_913773995.1 uncultured Pseudacidovorax sp. | reverse complement strand
TTGCGCGAGCGCGCGCGCACCGGGCGCGGCCAGGAGGTGCAGAGCGCGCTGTTCGAGAACTGCGTCTTCCTGTCCTCGCAGCACATGCAGCAGTACCTGATGACCGGCGAGGCACCGCCGCCCATGCCCTCGCGCGTGTCGGCCTGGAGCGTGTACGACGTCTTCACCCTGGCCGGCGGCGAGCAGCTATTCATTGGCGCCGTTAGCGACAAACAGTTCGCCACACTCTGCCGCGTGCTGGACTGCCCAGCGCTGACCCAGCGACCGGAGTACGTGGACAACGCCGCCCGCGTTGCCGTACGGCCCAAGCTGCTGGCCGAGCTGGGCGCCATCCTGGCCGACCACCGGCTGGACGAACTCGCGCCGCGGCTGGAGGCCGCCGGCATTCCCTACGCGCCCATCGCGCGGCCCGAGCAGCTGGTGGACGACCCCCATCTGCGGCAGAGCGGCGGCCTCGCACCCATGGTGACCGACGACGGCGGCACCACCGACGTCGTGCTGCTGCCCCTGACCCTCGGCGGCCGACGGCCGGGCGTGCGCATGCCGCTGCCGCGCGTGGGCGAGCACAGCGAAGAGATCCTGTCCGCCCTCAAGGCCGCCACAGCCTGAGCTTCGAAGAAGAGGCTGCGCGCCATGCGCCGCAGCCTGCCCCTGCATCGCATTCATAACAACGGAGACACCCATGAACACAACCAACGCTCACCCCTTGCCCGCAGGTCCCGCCACGCTGCGCCGCCGCACCCTCATGGCCTGCAGCGCTGCGGTCATCACGCTCGGCCTGGCGGGCGCCGCCCATGCGCAGGGCAGCACGCCGCTGCGCGTCATCCTGCCGGTGAGCGCCGGCTCGGGCGTGGACGTGATCCTGCGCTCGGCCCAGGTCGCACTGTCCAAGGCGCTGGGCGGCCAGCCGGTGGTCATCGAGAACATGCCCGGCGCGGGCGGAATCACCGGCACGCAGGCAGCGGTCCGGGCCGCGCCCGACGGCAACACCATCGCGGTGGTGTCCAACAACCATGCGGTCAATCCGAGCGTGTTCCGCAAGCTGCCGTACGACAGCCTGGGGGACATCACGCCGATCACGGTGATCGGGGGCTCGCCCTTCGTGTTCGTCGTCAATCCGGCGAAGGTGACGGCGCGCAACGCCAGGGAGCTGCAGGTGCTGCTCAAGGGCAGGCCCGGTGAGCTCAACTTCGCGTCCTCAGGCAACGGCACCATCATCCACCTGGCCGGCGAGCTCGCCGTGAGCGAGATGGGGGGCAGCGCACGCCACATCCCCTACAAGGGCATGGGCTCCATGATCACCGACCTGATGAGCGGCCAGGTCGAGATGGGCGCGGCCGCGGTCGTCGCGGTGCAGGGCCAGATCAAGGCCGGACAGTTGCGGCCCATCGGCGTGATGGGCAAGGAACGCGCCAGCGCCCTGCCCGACGTGCCGACGCTCGCGGAACAGGGCTTTCCGGGCGTCGACATCGCCGGGTGGTTTGCGGCGGTGGGGCCCAAGGGCCTGGCGCCTGCGCAGGTCAGGCGCCTGCACGATGCCTTCGTCACCGCCTTCAACGATCCGGAGGTGAAGGCCGGCTTCGCCAAGCGCGACGACCAGCTGATCCTCAACAGCGCCGAGGAAGCCGCGCGCTTCCTGAAGTCGGAACAGGAGCGTTACGCGGCGCTGGTCAAAAAGGCCAACGTGATCGCCGAATAGGCGCCGCCGCCGTACGGGCTTCAGGCGGCCTGCTTCACGGCGCCCGCGGCCGCCAGCGATTCGATTTCCTCGGTCGACAGCCCCGCCTCGCGCAGCACTTCGGCGGAATGCTCGCCCAACGTCGGCGCCAGGCGCGCGATGCGGGCCGGCGTCGTGCCAAAGCGCACGGGCGGCCGCACCTGAACGGTGGGGCCCTCGGTGGGATGCTCGTGGGTCTCGAACAGGCCGACGCTGACGAGCTGCGGATGCTCGCGCAGCTCGTCGAGCGCATAGATGCGCGTGGCGGGGATGTCCAGCGCTTCGCACAGCGCCAGGCAGGTGTCGCAGTCCATGTCGGCCACCACGGCGGCCAGGTCGGCGTACAGCTCGCGTACACGGGCATTGAGCTGGCTGCGGTCCATGGGGCCGTACTTCTGCAGCAGGGCCGCATGGCCGGTGCGCTCGAACAGCGCCTGCCAGTGGGCGGGCGAGTAAGGCAGCACCGTCACATGGCCGTCGCGCACGGCGATGGGGCGCCGTCCGCCACCCAGCACCCGCGCGTAGCCGGGCTCCGCCGTGGCCGGCTCGAAGGCATGGCCACCCTGGTGCTCGACCAGGGTGAAGGCGGTCATGGCTTCGAACATGGGCACTTCCACATACTGGCCCTGGCCGCTGCGCGCGCGGTGCAGCAGCGCGGCAGTCACGGCCTGCGCCACCATCAGGCCCGCGGCCTTGTCCGCCACCAGCGTGGGCATGTAGCGCGGCTGCGCGCCGTCGCGCAGGTTCAGGTCCACCAGGCCACAGCCCGACAGCACGATGTCGTCGAACACCGGCTTGCCGGCGAAGGCGCCGCCCTCCTGGTAGCCGGTGGCCACGCAGTAGACGATGTCGGGCCGGACGCGGCGCAGGGCCTCGTAGCCCAGGCCCAGCCGCTCGATGGCCGGCACGCGCATGTTGTGGATGAACACGTCGGCCGTGGCCGCCAGTCGCAACAGCGCCTGCACGCCCTCGGGGCGCTTGAGGTCCAGCGCCAGCGAGCGCTTGTTGCGGTTGATGCTGAGGTAGATCGAGCTCATGCCGCGGTGGCGCGACACGCCATTGGCCCGCATCAGGTCGCCCTCCAGGCTTTCGACCTTGATCACGTCCGCGCCCTGGTCGCCCAGGATCTGGGTGGCCAGCGGGCCCAGCACGACGGCAGTGAGGTCGAGGACGCGGAGGCCGGCCAGCGGGCCGCTGGCGGAGGAAGAGGTCTGCTCGAAAGGCTTCATGGGATCGGGGGGAAAAGAGCCGGCGCGCCCAAGGCGTCCGCCGGCCGGGTCATCGTCATTGCTGCACCAGGCCAGCCGCTTCGGCCACGCGCTTGAAGCGCTCGTACTCACGCTGCTGGAACTTGCGCATCTCGTCGCCCTTGAGGTCCAGGAACTCGGCCCCGCGCTGCTGGCGGTAGGCCACGGCCTCGGGCTGGGCCATCACCTCCGCCATCGCGCCGATCAGCTTCTGGGTGACGTCCGCGGGCGTGTCGCTGCGCACGAAGAAGGAACTCCAGACATAGGTCTCGAAATCGGCGAAGCCGCTTTCGATCATGGTGGGCACCGTGGGCAGGGTGGCCATGCGCTTGGCGCCGGTCACGGCCAGGATGCGCACCCGGCCTTCCTTCTGCATCTCGAGGAATGCCGAAGGGTCGACGATGGCCAGCTCCAGCTGGCCGCCGATCACGTCGGTGACCATCTGCGAGCCACCCTTGTAGTTGATGTGGTTGATCTGCGCGCCCGAGGCCGTGCCCAGCCACGCGGCCACCAGCTGGTAGCCCGCCGAATAGTTGCCCACCGCGATCGGCCGCTTCTCGCGCTTGGCCGCGGCCACCACATCCTGGATGCTGTGCGCGGGCGAATCGCCCTTCACCACAAAGCCCGCCGGACCGACGGCCGAGCCCACCAGCGGCTTGAAGTCCTTGAACGGGTCATAGGGCAGGTTCTTCATCACGGCCGGGTTGACCGACATGGGCGAGTTGCTGGCCAGCAGGATGCTGTAGCCGTCGGCCGGGGCCGACTTGACCGACTGCACCGCGATCAGGCCGCTGCCGCCCGGCCGGTTCTCCACGATCACCGGCTGGCCCAGCTTCTTGGCCAGGAGATCGCCGTAGAAGCGCGAGTCCGAGTCCGAACCGCTGCCCGCGGTGAAGGGCACCACGATGCGCAGCGGCTTGGTGGGAAAGGCCGCCTGGGCCAGCGCGGCCGGACTGGCCGCCAGCAGCGCGCCGCCGGCGCCGAAGGCGCCCAGCGCAGCCAGAAAGGCGCGACGTTCAAGGGTCATGGGATGTCTCCGTCTGTAGGTGTGGATTCACGCAAGTCCGGGAAGGCCCGGATGGGACCTCGCTTGCCTGGGCGGACTCTAGCACTTATATTTGTTGACCAACAAGCAAGTTGCTTTAGGTGTTGACCCGGACGCTCCTGTCCGGCACGCACCGTCGAAGGAGACAAGCCATGCAAGCCCTGGACATCCGTCCGGCCGAACTGCCGCCCGACTGCGAGCGGCTGCGCGCCGAGGTGCGCGACTTTCTCGCGCAGACGCTCGGGGACCTGCCGCCGCATGAGCGGGCGCGCAACTGGTCCGGCTACAGCCCCGAGTTCAGCCGAGCACTCGGCCAACGCGGCTGGATCGGCATGACCTGGCCGCGGCGCTACGGCGGCGGCGAGCGCTCCATGCTCGAGCGCTACGTGGTGCTGGAAGAGCTGCTGGCCGCTGGCGCCCCCGTGTCGGCCCACTGGGTGGCCGACCGCCAGAGCGGCCCGCTGCTGATGCGTTATTCGCCCGAGGTGCTGGCGCCCGAGCTGCTACCGCGCATCGCGCGGGGTGAGTGCCATTTCTGCATCGGCATGAGCGAACCCGATTCGGGCTCGGACCTCGCCTCCATCCGCACCCGGGCCGTGCGCGATGGCGACGGCTGGCGCATCAGCGGCCGCAAGGTGTGGACCTCGGCCGCGCACAAGGCGCACTACATGATCGCGCTGGTGCGCACCGCACCGCCCAGTGCCGACCGGCATGCGGGCATGTCGCAGTTCCTGGTGGACATGCGAAGCCCCGGCCTGACCATCCGGCCCATCGTCAACCAGCTGGGCGAGCACGAATTCAACGAGGTCACCTTCGACGAGGTGCCCGTGCCCGCGCACCACCTGATCGGCGCCGAGGGCGAAGGCTGGCACCAGGTCACGACCGAGCTGACCTTCGAGCGCTCGGGCCCCGAGCGCTACATGAGCAGCACGCAGCTCATGCTCGAGATGCTGGACGCCGCCGATGCCGACAACCCGCACCACCAGCTGGTGCTGGGGCGGCTGGCCGCGCAGTACGCCACGCTGCGGCAGATGTCGCTGGGCGTGGCCGGCATGCTGGCCGCGGGCCAGAACCCCGGGCTGGCCGCTGCGGCCGTCAAGGACCAGGGCGCACTCCTGGAGCAGGGCCTGCCCGACCTGGCGCACGAACTCTTCGGCGGCCGCATGCCCCCCGAGAGCGACCTGGCGCGCGTGCAGCGGCACCTCGTGCTGGCCACGCCGTCCTTCTCCCTGCGCGGCGGCACGCGCGAAATCCTCCGGGGCATGCTCGCGAAAGGAATGGGCCTGCGATGAACGACGACCAACAGATGATCCAGGACAGCGCCGCGCGCCTGTTCGCCGATGCGGCCGGGGCCGCGCTCAACATGCAGGTGGAGGCGGGCGAGTTTCCGCAGGCCCTGTGGCTGCAGGTGGAAGAGGCCGGCTTCGCCGCGTCGCTGGCCGCGGGCGATCAGGGCTTCGGTCTCACGCCCGACCAGGCACTGCCGATCTTCGAGGAGCTGGGTCGCCACCGCGTGCCGCTGCCGCTGGCCGAGACGGCCGCTGGCCTGGCCCTGCTGGCCTGCGCAGGCCATGCGCCGCTGGCCGGTCCGGGCACGCTGATCGACGCCGGGCCGGGCCAGACGCTGGCCCTGACCGCCGACGGCCGCCACCTGAGCGGCGAGGCGCCCGCCGTGCCATGGGGACGCCACGCCGCCTGGGCCCTCGTGCAACTGCCGCAAGGCGACATCGCCGTGGTGGACCTGAAGGATGCCACTGGCCTCGCCTGCGAGCCGGGCCTGGACCTCGCCGGCCTGCCCGCCGACCGCCTGCGCCTGACCGGCGTTGCGTTGCGCGCGGTGCTGCCGGCCGAAGCCTTCAGCATCGCGTTGCCGCTGCGCAGCACGGCCGCCCTGCTGCATGCGGCCATGATGGTCGGCACCATGGAATGGGCACTGGCCGAGGCCATCCAGTACGCCAACGACCGCGTGCAGTTCGGCCGGCCCATCGGCAAGAACCAGGCGCTGCAGCAGATGTTGGCCCAGGCCGCGGGCGATGTGGCCTCGGCCCGCATGGCGGTGCGCGCGGCTGGGCTGGACTTCCGGCTCGGCGATGCGGAGCGCGCGGCGCGTGCGGACTTCGGCGTGGCTGCGGCCAAGGTGCGCTGCGGCGAGGCGGCCCCGCGCGTGGCCGCGACCGCGCACCAGGTGCTGGGCGCCATCGGCTTCACGCACGAGCATGCGCTGCACTTCGCCACGCGCCGGCTGTGGGCCTGGCGCGCGGCCTACGGCGCGGACGCCTGGTGGGCGCAGCGCCTGGGTGCCGCGGCCATCCGCGCCGGCGCGGCCGGCTTCTGGCCGGCGATGACGCAGCGGCAGTTCTCCGCGACGGCGGCAGGTTGAACCCGCCCTTCCCTCCCCTCATTCCAGCGAGACCCTCATGCCCCCACGCAGCTACACCGACCTGGGCGTCGACATGGACGGCCACGTCGCCGTCATCGAGCTCCGCCGCCCACCGCACAACTTCTTCGACGTGCCGCTGATCACCGCCATCGCTGACGCGCTCGAAGACCTCGAAGCCAATACCGACTGCCGCGCCGTGGTGCTGGCCGCCCAGGGCACGGCCTTCTGCGCCGGTGCCAACTTCGGCGGCAACACCGACGCAACCGCGGCACCCAGCCCGCGCGCGCTCAACCCGATCTATGCCGAGGCACTGCGCATCTACGCCACCGGCAAGCCCATCGTCGCGGCCGTGCACGGGCCGGCCATCGGTGGCGGGCTGGGCCTGGCATTGGCCGCGGACTTCCGCGTGAGCTGCCCGCAGGCGCGCTTCAGTGCCAACTTCAACCGGCTGGGCTTCCATCCGGGCTTCGGCCTGTCGGTCACGCTGCCGCGGCTCGTGGGTCCGCAGCAGGCGGCCCTGCTCTTCTACACCGGCCGACGCATCGACGGCACGCAGGCGCAGGCGATGGGCCTGGTCGACGCGCTGGTGGACACGCCCGAAGCCGTGCGCGGCGCGGCCCTGGAACTCGCGCAGGAGATCGCGCTGTCGGCCCCCATCGCCGTGCAGGCCACCCGTGCCACGCTCCGGCGTGACCTGCTGCCGCAACTGCGCGAGGCCGTCGCCCGCGAAAGCGAGATGCAGTTCGCGCACTTCCGCAGCGAGGACTTCCGCGAGGGCGTGCAGGCCATGGCCGAACGGCGGCCGCCCAAGTTCAGCGGCCGCTGAAGCAGCCGCCCGCGCCGCCCCCACCTTTTTCGCCATGACGCCCGCATCGCGGGCCAAGGAACCCCCCATGCTTCAAGACGGACTGCTGCGCGGACGGCGCATCCTCATCACCGGTGGCGGCACGGGCCTCGGGCTCGCCATGGCCGATCGCTTCGCGGCGCTGGGCGCACAGCTGGTTCTGTCCGGCCGCCGAGCCGAGGTGCTGGCTGCCGCGCGCGACGGCCTCGTGGCCCGCCATGGCGCCAGCGTGCAGACCCTGACCTGCGATGTGCGCGACGCAGCCGCCGTCGACGCCATGTTCGACGCCGCCTGGCAGCAGGGGCCGCTCGATGTGCTGGTCAACAACGCGGCGGCCACCTTCATCGCGCAGACCGAACGCCTGAGCGCCCGCGCAGCCGACGCCATCCTCGGGCCCACGCTGCACGGCGCGCTGTACTGCACGCTGCAGGCCGGCCGACGGTGGATCGACCGCGGCCGGCCGGGCGTGGTGCTGAGCATCCTGTCGACCTCCGCCCGCACCGGCCGCGCCTTCACTGTGCCCTCGGCCATGGCCAAGTCGGGGTTGCTGGCCATGACGCGCAGCCTGGCCGTGGAATGGGGTCCGCACGGCATCCGCAGCGTGGCCATCGCGCCCGGGCCCTTCCCGACGGCGGGCGCAGGTCAGGCGCTCGACCCGACCGCGGGGCGGGCGTTCGCCAATGCGGCGCCAGGTGTCGGGGCAGCCGCTCCTTATCCCGCCAACCCGCTCGGTCGCGTCGGCCGGCCGCCAGAGCTGGCCGAGCTGGCCGCCTTCCTGGTGAGCGACAGTGCCGCCTACATCAACGGCGAGATGATCGCCATCGACGGCGGCCAGCACTTGCGCACTTCCGGCGCCGAGGACCTGCTGGCCTGGGGTCCCGATGACTGGTCCCGCGCACGGGCGGGGCGCGGCGGCTGAGCGACTCACGCCGCCGACGGGTGGGCCACGCGAAACGCCGCAAGGCGGTGGCGGCTAGTCCTCCACCGCCAGCGTGCGATCGACCATCTGCAGCGCCAGATCGCGCACCCGGTCCAGGCGCAGGTCGCCCAGCACCAGCCGCTGGTGCAGCACGCCGCGCAGCGCGCCGAGCAGCAGTGTGGCGGCGGTGGTCGGGTCGATGTCGGCGCGGATCTCGCCGAGCGCGATGCCGTCGCGGATGTGCTGCTCCAGCCGCGAGATGCTGCTGCGGATGTACTCGCCGATGTAGGGGTTGAGCTCCGAGTCTTCCATGAAGCCCTCGGTCATCATCACCAGCAGTGCGCGGGTCTCGATCCAGCGGGTGTCGTCGCGCACGAAGTAGGTGGAGACCAGACTGCGCACCGCATCCAGCCCCGGGCGGTGCTGCGGCAGCGCGAGGCGCCGCGCCTCGAAGCGGGCACCGATGTTGAGCACCACCCGCTGCAGCAGGCCGGCCTTGTTGCCGAAGCGATGCGCCGGCAGGCCGCGGCTGTAGCCCGCGGCCTCGCCGACTTCGGCCAGCGTCATGCGCACCGAGCCGCGGCGCGCGACCAGCTCCAGCGCGGCATCCAGGATGCGTCGCTCGGCCAGCGCGCGGCGCTCGGCCTGGGTCAGCCGGGCAGCGCCTTCAACACCCTCGTCCGCAGGGACTTCCTCGTCCATGGCCGCATCCACGGCAGGCGCAGATGCGGCGGCGGCCTTGCGCGCCGGACGCTTGCGCGGCGCTGGCGCAGTGGAAGGGGACGAGGCTTTGGAAGGCATGGCGGTCGTGAAGGCGCAAGGGTCACGGAGACGGGGCCGGAAACGATAGCACCTCGGTCGCGCGGCAGAGGTCGCATTCGGGCCCCCCGGCACAATGCCCGCATGCCCCGTTCCCTGCGCTCCCTGCTGCCCTGGCTGCTTGCCTGGCTCGTCGCCGTGCTGGCAGGCAGCGTCTGGCTCGCACGGACAAAACTCGACCGTCTCCAGGCCGACTTCGACACCGAAGGCCGCATCGCCCATCGGCTGATGAGCCAGCAGGTGGTGCAATACGACGCGGTGCTGTCCACGCTGGCCCTGCTGGGGGGCGCGCAGGCGCCCACTGCAGCCGACCGGCCCGAGCAGCGGCTCGGCGCGGTCTACCCCGCCATCCTGCGCGTGCAGCGACGGGCGCCGGGCACGGAATGGACCGATGCCGCACTGGTCGCGGCCGAAGCCACCTCGCGCTCGCGCAAGGCCGCCGTGCTCAGCCGCATCGATCTGGCCGCCGGCCGTTATCAGCTGCTCATGGCGGCCGAGCCGGCCAGCTATGCGCTCGACATCGACCTGGCCGCGACCGTGCCGTGGCAGGAATGGCCGAACGATCCCCGCACCGCCGCCTCGCGCCTGGTGCTGGCGCTGGGCGGCCAGGCCTTCGTCCTGCAACCCGGCAGCGATGCCACGGCAGCAGGTGGCTGGCACTTCG
>NZ_CAJYES010000059.1 GCF_913773995.1 uncultured Pseudacidovorax sp. | reverse complement strand
GCCCGCGGCGTCTGGTCCGCTGGGCCGGCTGGGCATTGCCCATCCTCTGGAAGCTGCGCTGAAAAGCGCCAAGGCCGGCGCAGGCGCCGGCCTTCGGCTTTCCTGGCGCTGCGGCTCAGCGGGCGAGCCGCAGCGCCTTCGCCACCTCGGTCACTAGGCCCGGGCCGCGATAGATCAGGCCCGTGTAGACCTGCACTGCATCGGCACCCGCGGCGATCTTGGCTTGGGCATCCGCACCGCTCAGGATGCCGCCGACGCCGATGATCGGAAAGTCTGTCCCCAGCGCGCTGCGCAATTGCCGGATCACGCGGTTGCTCGCATCGCGCACCGGCGCGCCGGACAGGCCGCCGGCTTCCTGCCCGTGCGGCAAGCCTTGCACCGCATCGCGGGCCAAGGTGGTGTTGGTGGCGATCACGCCGTCCATGCCCTGGCGGCGCAGCGCGCCGGCGATCACCGCCACCTGCGCCTCGTGCAGGTCGGGGGCGATCTTCAGGAAGATGGGGGTGCGCTTGCCGGTGCGCTCATGCAGTTGCGCGCGCCGGTTGGCCAGTGCGCCCAGCAGTGCGTCGAGCGCCTCATCGCTCTGCAGGCTGCGCAGATTGGCCGTGTTGGGGCTGGAGATGTTGACGGTCACATAGTCCGCGTGGGCATAGACGCCGTCCAGGCAGGCGAGGTAGTCGTCGGCGGCTCGTTCGATGGGCGTACTCGCGTTCTTGCCGATATTGAGGCCCAGCAGCATCGGCAGCCGGTCCCGGCGCTGGCGGAAGCGTGCACGCTGCACATTGGCCAGAAAGCTGTCCAGGCCTTCGTTGTTGAAGCCGAGCCGGTTGATGAGGGCTTCGGCCGCCGGCAGACGGAACATGCGCGGGCGGGCATTGCCGGGCTGAGGGCGCGGTGTGACGGTTCCCACCTCCACGAAGCCGAAGCCCATCGCGGCGAATGCGTCGATGCAGCGGGCGTTCTTGTCCAGGCCGGCGGCCAGCCCCACGCGGTTGGGAAAGCGCAGGCCGGCGAGTTCGACGGGGTCTTCCACCCGGCGCACGCGGTAGAGCGCCGCCAGCGGCGTGTTCTGTGTCCGGGCCAGCTGCGCCAGCGTCAGCTCGTGGGCATCCTCCGCATCCATGCGGAATAGCAAGGGACGGGCGAGGCCGTAGAGGCCGGTGGCGGGAGCGGGCATCTGATAATTCGCGTTTTTTCGGACAACCCAGGATTCTCCCCGATGCCTAACGCCGCCATGACCCAGGATGAACTCAAGGCCCAGGTGGGCCGTGCCGCCCTCGACCATGTGGTGCAGGGCGAGATCGTGGGCGTGGGCACGGGTTCCACGGTCAACAAGTTCATCGAGGCGCTGGCCACGATCCGCGACCAGATCAAGGGTGCCGTGTCCAGCTCCGAGGCCTCGACCGAGCGCCTGAAGGCCCTGGGCATTCCTGTGTTCGACAGCAATGAGGTCGAAGAACTGGCGGTGTACATCGACGGCGCGGACGAGATCGATGCCCGCGGGTACATGGTCAAGGGTGGCGGCGCGGCCCTGACGCGCGAGAAGATCGTCGCCGCCCAGTCGCGGCGCTTCGTCTGCATCGCGGACGCGTCCAAGCGGGTGGAGGTGCTGGGTCGTTTTCCGCTGCCGGTGGAAGTGATCCCGATGGCCGCCCGCCGGGTGGCGCGGCAGTTCGCCGCCCAGGGCGGCACCGCCACGCTCCGCCTGAAGGACGGCCAGCCGCTGGTGACCGACAACGGCCAGCACATCCTGGATGTGACAGGTCTGTCGATCCGGGAGCCGCTCGCCTTCGAGTCGGAGGTCAACCAGTGGCCCGGCGTGGTCACGGTGGGTGTCTTCGCGCACCAGAAGGCGAGCCTGTGCCTGCTGGCCACGCCGGAGGGCGTGCAGACGCTCTCTTACTGAGGAGAAGTCCCGGCGCTTCCGCGCCAGGCAGCATCAGAAGCGGATGCCGGCCGGATTGGCAGGCGTCGGCCCGGACGGGGGCGGAGCGGCAGCAGGGCTCTGGGGTGGTTGCGGCACGGCGGCGGCCGGCGCGGGCGCGATCAGCGGCCGGGCTGCCGGCGGGGTATAGCCGGCCGGCAGACTATTGCGGCTGGGATAGCCCGCCGCGTTCAGGTATTGCGACCATTCGGCATCGGTGTAGCCGCGCAACTGCTGGCTTCCGATCACCAGCAACGGCAGGCCCGTCTGGCCGCTGAGGCGCTGCAGCGCATCGACCTCTGCATTGGTCGTGACGGTGCGCTCCTGGAACGGGATCCCACGCGCTCGCAGCATGGCGCGACCTTCGTCGCAGGGCGCGCAGTCGCGCTGGGCATAGAGCGTCACCGGATAGCGCTGCACGACCTGTCGAAGCTCGAAGGGCAGTGCGCCAGCGCCCGTGTCGATGTCGTTGGCAGGAGTGGCGTCCACGGGCCGGGCTGCGGAGGACGGCGGGCGGTCCGAAAAGGTCACGCGGCCCTGGCCGTCGACCGAACGGTAAAGCGGTTGCGCCGTGGCCGATTGCGGCTGCGACAGCGCGGCCGCTGCGAGGCCCGTCGCCAGGAGCAGCGCTGCCACGCGCGAGCCAGGAGCGGCTTTCATGGCGGTCACGCCAGCGCTTCTTCAGCCAGCGGCTCGCTCATGCCCTGGTGGCGCAGCAGGGCGTCGATGCTCGGCTCGCGACCGCGGAAGGCCTTGAAGGATTCCATCGCGCTTCGGCTGCCACCGGCTTCCAGGATCGCTTCGCGGTAGCGGCGGCCGGTTTCGACGCTCGGCAGGCCCTGGGCATCGACCGTCTCCTCGAAGGCTGCATAGGCGTCCGCAGACAGCACTTCGGCCCACTTGTAGCTGTAGTAGCCGGCCGCGTAACCCCCCGAGAAGATGTGGGTGAAGGTCATGGGCGTGCGACTGAATTCCGGCGAGGGCAGCACGGCCACCTTGGTGCGCACTTCGTTCAGCAGCGCCATCACGGCGTCAGGCTCGGCCTTGCCCGCATCCAGCTGGGTGTGCAGCAGCATGTCGAAGAGCGCGAATTCGATCTGACGCAGCGTTTGCATGCCGCTCTGGAAGTTCTTGGCTGCGATCATCTTGTCGTAGAGCGCGCGGGGCAGCGGCGCACCGGTGTCGACGTGGGCCGTCATGTTCTGCAGCACGTCCCATTCCCAGCAGAAGTTCTCCATGAACTGGCTGGGCAGCTCGACCGCATCCCACTCCACGCCGCTGATGCCCGACACGTCGTGCTCGTTCACCTGCGTCAGCATGTGGTGCAGGCCATGGCCGAATTCGTGGAAGAGGGTGATCACGTCGTCGTGCGTGAGCAGCGGCGGCTTGCCGTCCACGCCCTCGGCGAAGTTGCACACGAGGTGAGCGACGGGCGTCTGCAGCCGCTGGTCGTCCGGGCGCAGCCAGCGCGCGCGCACATCGTCCATCCAGGCACCGCCGCGCTTGGCCGCGCGGGCCGAGGGGTCCAGGTAGAACTGGCCCACCTTCTGCACGCCGTCCGGCGTCTGGCGCTCGATGCGGTAGAAGACCACGCTCGGATGCCACACCGGTGCCTCGTCGCGGCGGATCTGCACCTCGAACAGGTTCTGCACGATCTTGAAGAGGCCGTCGAGCACCTTGGGCGCGGGGAAGTAGGGCTTGACCTCCTGCTCGCTGAAGGCATAGCGGGCTTCCTTCAGCTTCTCGCCGATGTAGCTCCAGTCCCAGGGCTGCGGATCGGCAATGCCGAGTTCGCGGCTGGCGAAGTCGCGCAGCTGCACCACGTCGCGCTGGCCGTAGGGTTTGGCCTTGGACGCCAGGTCGCGCAGGAAGCCGATCACCTGCTCCGGCGATTCCGCCATCTTGGGCACCACAGACAGTTGGCCGAAGTTGCGGTAGCCCAGCAGTTGCGCCTCTTCCTGACGCAGCTTCAGGATCTCGAGGATGAGCGGGGTGTTGTCGAAGGCCGGATCGCCGAATTCGCTGGCGCGGGTGACATAGGCACGATAGAGGCGCTCGCGCAGCGCGCTGCTGCGGGCGAACTGCATCACCGGCAGGTAGCAGGGCATCTTGAGTGTGAGCTTGTAGCCGGCCTTGCCTTCTGCCTCTGCCGCGGCACGCGCGGCAGCCACCACGTCTGCCGGCACACCGTCCAGGTCGGACAGCTCGGCATAGAAGGCGAAGGCGTCAGTGGCGTCCAGCGCATGCTCGCTGAACTTCTGACTGAGCTCGGCCTGGCGCTCCTGGATCTCGGCGTAGCGCTCGCGTGCCGCGCCCTGCAGCTCGGCGCCACCGAGCACGAAGTTGCGCATCGCATTGGCGTGGGCCTTGCGCTGCTCGGCATTGAGCGTGGTCACGTCGATGCCCTTGTACTTGGCATAGAGGCGCTCGTCGGCCCCCAGGCGCGTCCAGAAGGCGGTGACGCGCGGCATGGCCTCGTTGTAGGCGGCGCGCAGCGCGGGCGTGTCGGCCACGGCGTTGAGGTGGCCGACGGCGCCCCAGGCACGACCCAGGCGCTCGGTGGCCACGTCGAGCACGCGGGCGATGGCGCTCCACTGGGCCGGGAAGTCGGTGGCCGTGACCTGTTCCAGCGCCGCCTCGGCCTGCTGCAACAGCGTGTCGATGGCGGGTGCCACATGCTCGGGCCGGATGCGGTCGAACAGAGGCAGGTCGGAGAAGTCGAGCAGCGGATTGGAGGTCATGCTGCCGATTTTGAGGCAAAGCCCGGCGCTTCAAGCGCCGGATGTCGCCATGGCCACGATGCAGCCCGGCTATTGCCGACCGGGCGGCAGGCGGTTGTCAGGCTGCGGCGACGCGCTCGGCGGATTCGAGGGTGTTGACCAGAAGCATGGTCACCGTCATAGGGCCAACGCCGCCAGGCACCGGCGTGATCCAGCCGGCCACTTCCTTGACAGCCGCGAAGTCCACGTCGCCACAGAGCTTGCCCTGCTCGTTGCGGTTCATGCCCACGTCGATGACGATGGCGCCCGGCTTGACCATGTCGGCCGTCACCGTGTTGCGGCGGCCCACGGCGGCCACCACGATGTCGGCCTGGCGCACATGGTGGGCCAGGTCGGCGGTGGCGCTGTGGCAGATGGTGACGGTGGCGTTCTTGGCCAGCAGCATCAGCGCCATCGGCTTGCCCACGTTGTTGCTGCGGCCGATGACGACGGCATGCTTGCCCTTGATGGGCACGCCGGTGCTCTCCAGCAGCTTGATGCAGCCGTAGGGCGTGCAGGACCAGAAGCCGGGCAGGCCGGTCATCAGCGCACCGGCGCTGGCCACGTGGAAGCCGTCCACGTCTTTCTCGGCGGCGATGGTCTCAATGACCTTGTCGGCATCGATGTGCTTGGGCAGCGGCAGCTGCACCAGGATGCCATG
>NZ_CAJYES010000058.1 GCF_913773995.1 uncultured Pseudacidovorax sp. | reverse complement strand
GTCGGGCGCCTTCGGCGGCGGCGGGGTGGGTGCCACCGCCGGGGCCGGCGGTGGCGGGGGAGGAGGAGGAGGCGGCGGTGGCGCGGGGATGGGAGCCGGAGCCGGGGGCGGCGGTGGCGTGGGGGTCACGTTCTGCCGTGCCTGCTGCACCGTGGCCGACCAGATCTCGGCCTCCACCGGCTCGTCGTCGCCTTCGCGCTTCCAGCGCACGCCCCAGGTGAGGGCGGCGATCAGCAGCGCATGGGCGATCAGCGCCAGCACCACGGCACGTACGGTACCGCGCTGCGGTGGTGGATGGAACTCGGGACGTTCGGAGGCCAGGGACATCGGGGCGGGATCCTCGCGCGGCCGATCAGCGGCCGCTGCCGGTGGCCTGCACCGACAGGCCCACGCGCTCGATGCCGGCGCGCTTGAGCTGGTTCATCGCCTTCACCACGGTCTCGTATTTCACCGACTTGTCGGCGCTGATGACCACCGGGCGCTGGTCATCCCCGTTCTGCGCGGCCTTCACCGCCTGGCCGATCTGGTTCATGGGCACCTGCAGGCCGGACGAGCCGGAGCTCGGGTCCTTCTTGAACTCGATCACATCATCGTTCTTGATCGTGACCTCCAGGGGCTTGTCGGGCTGGCGGTTGGCCTTGTCGACCGTGGGCAGGTTGATCACGCTCGGTGTGATCAGCGGCGCCGTGACCATGAAGATGATCAGCAGCACCAGCATCACGTCGATGAACGGGACCATGTTGATCTCGTTGATCGTGCGGCGTCCTCGGCCGCGAGAGGCGACGGCGGGCATGCTCGGCTCTCCTGGCGGTTCAGTGCCCGGCCGCGGTGGCGGTGGGCGCGGTGGACAGGTTGCGCTGCAGGATGTTGGAGAACTCTTCGGTGAAGGTCTCCAGCGCGATCGCCACCTTGTCGATGTCGCGGGCGAAGCGGTTGTAGCCGACGACCGCCGGGATGGCGGCGAACAGGCCGATGGCGGTGGCCACCAGCGCTTCGGCAATGCCGGGCGCCACCGTCGACAGCGTGACCTGCGTCATGCTCGACAGGCCGGTGAAGGCATGCATGATCCCCCACACCGTACCGAACAGGCCCACGTACGGGCTGACGGAGCCCACCGTGGCCAGGAAGGACAGGTTGGACTCGGCAGCGTCCATCTCGCGCTGGAAGCTGGCGCGCATGGCGCGGCGGGTGCCGTCCAGCAGCGTGTTGGCGTCGCCGATCCGGCGTTCGCGCAGCTTCTGGTACTCGCGCATGCCGGAGGCAAAGATGCGCTCCATGGAGCCGGCCAGCTTGGCGTTCTGCGCTGCGGCGGCGTAGAGCTCGTTCAGGCTGGAGCCCGACCAGAACTCGCGCTCGAACTCGTCGTTGAGCGCACGCATGCGGCGCAGGGCGAAGAACTTGCGGATGATGGCGGCCCAGCTGGCCACCGAGACGCAGGCCAGCAGCGCCATCACGATCTGCACGACGAAGCTCGCCTGCAGGATGAGGGAAACGATCGACAGATCCTGGTTCATGTTCTTCGGTGTGGTTCTTCGGTGGATGGAGCGCGATGGCGTTCGAGGGTTCCCAGCAATGCGCTGGGCATGCGCACGGGTCGCAGCGTGGCGGCCTCGACCCAGCCGATGCGGATGGTGCCTTCGGCCAGCTTGTAGGCGGGGTCGGCGGCCAGCACCACTTGCTGTGAGAGCGTGATGGAAGCCTGGCCCATGTGCTTGAGTTCGGCCGACACGCACAGCAGGTCGTCCAGTCGCGCCGGCCGGTGGTAGCGCACCTGCGTCTCGGTGACGACGAACATGCCGCCGGTGTCGTCGCGCAGCAGCTGCTGCTGCACGCCCATGTCGCGCAGCCATTCGGTGCGGGCGCGCTCCATGAACTTGAGGTAGTTGGCGTAGAAGACGATGCCGCCGGCGTCGGTGTCTTCCCAGTAGACCCGGATGTCGTAAGTGAAGCGGTTCATCGGACGAGAGCACGCAGGCGGGCGACCGCCTCTTGTAGCTGGGGCAGGGCGTTGGCGGTGGAGAAGCGGATGAAGCGCCCGGTCTGGTCGGTGCCGAAGTCGCGGCCCGGCGCCACGGTGACGTGCGCGCGCTTCATGAGCTCGAAGGTGAGGTTCCAGCTCGCATCCGGGCCAGTGATGCCCAGCTGACGCGCGAACTCGGTGCAGTCGGCCCAGGCGTAGAAGGCGCCGTCGGGCACCACCGGCACCGGCAGGCCCAGCGATTCGAGCTGCGGGGTGAACCAGTCGCGGCGGGCCTTGAACTCGGCGCGGCGGCGTTCGTACTCGGCGATGCTCTCGGGCTCGAAACAGGCCAGCGCCGCCTGCTGCGCGATGGCGCTGGCGCAGATGAAGAGGTTCTGCGCCAGGCGCTCAAACACCGGCACCAGCGCCTCGGGCACCACCAGCCAGCCCAGTCGCCAGCCGGTCATGCTGAAGTACTTGCTGAAGCTGTTGATGCTGATGACGTTGTCGTCGATGGCGAGCGCGCTGTGGCCGAAGCGGGCATCGGCTTCGGCGGCATCGCCCAGGGCGGCGCCGTAGCTCAGGCCCAGGTAGATCTCGTCCACCAGCGTGATGCCGCCGTGCGACTTCACCACCTCGTGGATGCGGCGCAGTTCGTCCATCGGAATCGAGGTGCCCGTCGGGTTGGAGGGCGAGGCCAGCAGCACGCCGCGCGTGCGCGCGTTCCAGGCGGCTTTGACTTGCTCGGCCGTGAGCTGGAAACGACCCTCTGCCGTGGTCGGCAGCAGCACGGCGCGGCCTTCGGCGGCACTGACGAAATGCCGGTTGCAGGGATAGCTCGGGTCCGGCATGAGGATCTCGTCGCCGGACTCGATCAGCGCCAGGCAGGCGAGCTGCAGCGCCGCGGAGGCGCCAGCCGTGACCACGATGCGGCGCGCCGGCACGTCCAGGCCGAAGCGCTGGGCATACCAGCCACTGATGCGTTCGCGCAGCGCATCGATGCCCACGGCGGGCGTGTACTGCGTGCGGCCGGAGGAGACGGCGCGGGCGGCAGCTTCCTGCACCAGGGGCGGCGCGGTGAAGTCGGGCTCGCCGATGTTCAGGTAGAGCATCGGCTGGCTGCCGACGGCGGCCTCGCGGGCGAGGGCACTTGCCGCCTTGGCGACTTCCATCACGAAGAAGGGCTCGATGCGCTCGGCCCGGCGGGCGATGCGCAGAGGCGGGGACACGCTCATCGTGCCTTGCCCGCCGCGCGGTCGGCCTCGACCTCGGGCGCGCGCAGCTGTGGCGCCAGGCCACCCAGCACGCCATTGACGTACTTGTGGCCGTCGGTGCCGCCGAACTCCTTGGCGAGCTCGATGCATTCGTTGATGACCACGCGCCATGGCACGTCGAGGCAGTGGCGGAATTCGTAGGCGCCAATCCACATCACGGCATGCTCGATGGGCGAGATCTCCTCGAGCTTGCGGTCGAGCAGCGGCACGATCAGCGCGTCCAGCTCGGCCGCCTCGTTGACGCAGCCGTGCAGCAGGGCGTCGTAATGCACCGAATCCGCCTTGTGGAAGCCCGACAGGTCGCGGGTGAAGGCGTCGATGGCCGCGGCATCGTTGCGGCCCACGATGTGCTGGTAGAGGGCCTGCACGGCAAACTCGCGGGCCCGCGTGCGGGCCGACTTGGCTGAAGCCTTGCGCACGCCATTGGACTTGGTGCCAGGCTTGGCGCCACCGGCGGCGGCGAGCGGACGGACCTCGCCTTCGGCCGGCAGTTCGGTGCCGATCAGCGGGGCGTCCTCGGGCGGTTGGGTGCTGTTCATGCCTGGCCTCCGATGCGCTGCACCAGCCGGGCCATCTCCACCGCCACAGTGGCCGCATCGCGGCCCTTGTCGGTCTGGCGGGCGGTGGCCTGCGGCAGGTCCTCGGTGGTGAGGATCGCGTTGGCGATGGGCAGGCGGTGGTCCAGCCCCACGCGCGTGACGCCGGCGCCGGATTCATTGGCCACCAGCTCGAAGTGGTAGGTCTCGCCGCGGATGATGCAGCCCAGCGCCACCAGCGCATCGAAACCGCCGCGCTGCGCCATGGCCTGCAGCGCCAGCGGCACTTCCAGCGCGCCGGGCACGAGCACATGCTCGATGTCGGTCGGCTGCACGTTCAGCCGGGCCAGCTCGGCCAGGCAGGCCTCGGCCAGCGCATTGGTGATGTCTTCGTTGAAGCGGGCCTGGACGATGCCGATGCGAAGGCCGCGTCCGTCGAGCGGGCCGGCCGCTCCCTTGTTGGCGTTGAGCATGAGGATTCTTTTTTCTGGGGTTGGAGCGGCCGGTGCCGCCCCGGGGTCATTTGGTCACGTAGCCGGCGATCTCGACGCCGTAGCCCGCCACCAGGCTGGGCATGCGGCGGGGCTTGCCCATCAGCAGCATCTTCTGGATGCCGCATTCACGCAGGATCTGCACGCCCACGCCGTAGCTGCGCAGGTCCATCCGGCCGCGTTCGGGCGCCTGGGCGGGCCGCGCCGTGCCTTCGAACTGGGCCAGCAGGTCGGTGGCGCTTTCGCCGCAGTTCAGCAGCACCGCCACACCCTTGCCGGCGCCGGCGATGTGGGCCAGCGCCGCGTCGAGGCTCCAGGTGTGCATGGGACGATGGAGTTCGATCAGATCGAGCACCGACAGCGGCTCGTGCACGCGCACCGGCACGGCCTCGTCCGCCTGCCATTCGCCGCGCACCAGGGCCAGGTGGAAGCCGCCGCTGGGCTGGTCGCGGAAGGCATGCAGCTGGAAGGGGCCGTGCGCCGTCTGCACCTCGCGGCTGCCCACGCGCTGCACCAGCGATTCGTGGCGGCTGCGGTATTCGATCAGCGCGGCGATGGTGCCGATCTTCAGGCCATGCTCGGCGGCGAAGCGCTGCAGGTCGGGCAGACGGGCCATGGTGCCGTCGTCGTTCATCACCTCGCAGATGACGGACGCGGGCGAGCAGCCGGCCATGCGGGCGAGATCCGAGCCGGCCTCGGTATGGCCGGCGCGCATCAGCACGCCGCCGTCCACGGCCTGCAGCGGAAAGATGTGGCCCGGCTGCACCAGGTCGCTGGCCCGGGCATCGGGCGCCACAGCCGCCTGCACGGTGCGTGCGCGGTCGGCGGCAGAGATGCCGGTCGTCACGCCCTCGGCCGCCTCGATCGAGACGGTGAAGGCGGTGGAATGCTTGGCGCCGTTGCGCGCGACCATGGGCGGCAGGGTCAGGCGCTCGCACATCACGCGCGACAGCGTCAGGCAGATCAGGCCGCGCGCATGGCGGGCCATGAAGTTGATGCTCTCGGCCGTGATGTGGTCGGCTGCGATGACGATGTCGCCCTCGTTCTCGCGGTCCTCCTCGTCCACGAGGATGACCATGCGGCCGGCGCGGATCTCCTCGACGATCTCCTCGACCGGCGAGATGGGGGCGGGCGTGATGGCCGCCGTGGGCAGGGAACTGATGGACGCGCTCATGGTGCTTTGGAGGAGGTGCCGGAGACTGCGGTGCCGGCCTGCAGCATGCGCTCCACATAACGGGCCACGGTGTCGATCTCCAGGTTGACCTGGCTGCCGGCCTTGAGCAGGCCCAGCGTGGTGTGGTCGACGGTGTGGGGGATGAGGTTGATGCCGATCTCGCAGCCCTCGGCATGGTCCTCGACGGTGTTGACCGTGAGACTCACGCCATTGACGGTGACCGAGCCCTTGTAGGCCATGAAGCGGCCGAGCGCGGCGGGCGCCAGGATGCGCAGGTTCCAGCTCTCGCCCTGCGATTCGAAGCGGCTCACGCGGCCGATGCCGTCCACGTGACCCGAGACGATGTGGCCGCCCAGGCGGTCCTGCGGGCGCACCGCCTTCTCCAGGTTGACGGTGTTGCCGGCCTCGCCGAGTCCCGCGGTCTTGGTCAGCGATTCGGCGGAGATGTCGATGGTGAAGTGCGAGGCGGCGGCGTCGAGCGAGGTGACAGTCATGCAGGCGCCGTTGAGGGCGATGCTGTCGCCGAGGCCGACGTCGTCCAGGTAGCCGGCGGGCGCCTCGATGTCCAGCCGCTTGCCGTGAAGAGAGGAGCTTCCGAGGTCATGGGCGGCGGCGATGCGCCCCATGCCGGTGATGATGCCGGTGAACATAGCCTGCCATTTTCGCAGACTGGCGAGGCGCGAACCGCGCGCCGGGTCAAAACGCGTCGCGGCCGGCCGGGCGGGCGAGGATGCGCAGGTCGTCGCCGACGCGCTGCACGTCGTGGAACACCAGTGCCGGCGCGTCCGCCAGGGCGGCCAGCGGGCTGGTGCGCGTGGGCCGGTGGAACATGTCCAGGCCCTCGCCGATCAGCTTGGGGGCGAGATAGACGAGCAGTTCATCCACCAGGCCGGCCCTCAGCAGCGAACCCGCGAGCTTGTGACCGGCCTCCACATGCAGCTCGTTGATCTCGCGCCGGGCCAAATCGGCCAGCATGGCCGCGAGGTCGACCTTGCCCTGGGGGTCGGCCATCCGCGTCAGGTGCGCGCCGCGTGCCTGCAGTGCCTCGGCCCGGCTGGCTTCTGGCGACGCGGCATAGAACCAGACGGCGCGCTCGGCCGCGAACAGCCGGGCATCCGGCGGGGTCTGCAGGCGGCTGTCCACGACCACCAGCGTGGGCTGGCGGGCGATGGGCACGCCGCGCACGTCCAGCCGGGGATCGTCGTCCAGCACGGTGCCGGCCCCCGTCAGCAGGGCGGCGGCGCGGGCGCGCCAGCGATGGCCATCGGCGCGGGCGGCCTCACCGGTGATCCACTGGCTGGTGCCGTCGGGCAGCGCCGTCTTTCCGTCCAGCGAGGCGGCGGTCTTCAGGCGCACCCAGGGCTTGCCGCGCACCATGCGGCTGAAGAAGCCGATGTTGAGGGCGCGGGCGCCCCGCGCGGGCTCGCTGGCGGCATCGAGCAGGCAGGCATCGATGCCCGCGGCGCGCAGACGTGCCATGCCGCGTCCGGCCACCTGGGGGTTCGGGTCCTGCAGAGCCGCCACGACGCGGCCCACGCCGGCCGCCACCAGTGCATCGCAGCAGGGCGGAGTGCGGCCATGGTGGCTGCAGGGTTCCAGCGTCACATAGGCGGTGGCGCCCTTTACCGCACGACCGCTGGCCTGGGCGTCGCGCAGCGCCATCACTTCGGCGTGCGGCCCGCCGGCCTGCTGGGTGTGGCCCTGGCCAACCACCGTGCCGTCCTGGGCCACGATCACACAGCCGACGCGGGGGTTGGGATCGGACAGGCCAACCGCGTCCGAGGCCAGGTCCAGCGCCCGGGCCATCCAGGTGAGGTCGTGGTCGGGCAGGGGCGGCAGGACGGGGAGGTCGCTCATGAGGCTTTGAAGCAGTCGCTCGGCAAGGTGTCCGCGGCATTGTTGCTGATCGTGCGGCGGCCGGTCTGGTCGACCGAAAGGGTGCCGCAGCGGTCCTCCTGCATCGCGCCCGTGGGTGTGGCGGTGAGGGTGAATCGCTGGGGTTGGCTGGCGTCGACCGCCAGTGTGAGGCGATAGACGGCGGGACCGGTGGCGGGCACGCGGGTCAGCACATCCGGCAGTGACGCGCCCGCAAAGCTCAGACGGGCGGCGTGGTAGCGATGCAGGTGATGCTCCGCCTCCATGAGCGCCAGCTGGGCCGCCGTCCGATGGGTGCGGCGTACATGCTCCTGGTAGGCCGGCAGCGCGATGGCCGCCAGAAGCGTGGCAATGGCCAGGGCCGCCAGCAGTTCGATCAGCGAGAAGCCGGCGTGCGGCAGGTATGGGGCAGAACGTTTCATCCGGGGCTGGCAGCGGGAGGGTTGACCAGCACGCGCCAGCGGCGTGTCCAGCCGGGGGTTGTGCACGTCGCGGCGGACGACGCGCCTGGGTTTTGGCAAGGGTCCGCGGCCTTGCGCAGCAATGCCTGCTGCCAGGCCTCGGCACCGTCGAGCAGGGCGCCGGTCTGCGTCGAGACCTGCGCATCGGCCGAGAGGCCGCGTGCCGTGACGATGAAGCGCAGGCCCTGCGCACCATCCGCGAGCCGCTGGAATCCACACTGGCCGGTGCCCGGACTGCGGCCTCCGAAGCCGGCGAACGTGGTGACGTGCAGGCCGGAGGCGCCAGGGCGCCAGGAAGTCAGCCGGTTCCAGCCCTGCTCGGCCTGGGTTGCGGTCACGGCGACCATCCGAGGATCGGCCGCATCGGCGGCGGTCCCCGCCATGGCCAGCGCTTCGCATTGCCGCAGTGCGAGGCTGGCGGCCTCCTGGGCCTGCGCGCCGGTCTGTTGGGCCTGCAACTGCCGGGCCGAGGTGATGGCACCCCGCACCGCAAGGGCGGTCGCCGCCGCCAGCGCCGGCAACAGCATCAGCAGGATCACGAGGGCCTGTCCTCGCTCGGCCAGGCGCCTTGGGAGGCGGGCATGATGAGTGGCGGGTTTCATGAGGAGGTGCCCGCATCCAGCGCCGGCCGCAAGGCATGGAAAAAGGCGGTCATGCGAAAGCTGCGGCGCAGCCGTCCATCCTTGGCCTGCTGTGGCTGGCCATCGCAGTCGACGTAAGGCTCGGGCGGCTGCTGTGCGCCGATGACGGGCGAGGCGCTGCGCACGACGATGCACAGGCTCATGCCGATCACGCGTCGCCACCGTTCAGAGGCGGCGCCCAGGGCCGGGTCGTCGGCGCGCACATAGGCCGTGACCTGCACCGGCTGCGGTTCGCTGGCGTCCGGAAGCTTTGTCACCGCATACGACACGCGCATGTCCTCGACCTGGCTGGCGATGGCCTGCTTGCTGCCCATCACGCCCGCATCGCGCATGCCGCGGCAGTACAGCGTCGGCACGCCGTCCTCGTCCGGCTCGATGAAATAGCGCTGATCGGCCAGCGGGTAGCGCACGGCGCTGTCTGCGCTGGAGGTCGCCCACGCCGCGATGCCTTCCAGTACGCAGTTGGACGGCTGGTCGGCGCCCACTGGCACGGTGACATGGGCATCCGCCTGATGCCGGATCGCGAAGGCATGCGGCCGGGCGTCTGCCGTGGGTGCCTTGCAGGCCAGTGCGTCGAAGGCGGCGCTGGTGTCGGCAAAGGCGCCAGCGCAGCCGCGTACGGCGAGGCCCTGGAAATGCGGGTTGCCCTGGTCGTCGAGTTCCGACAATCCGGTGAGCCGCAATTGCTGAGCGAGCAGTTGCAGGGTCATCGCGCCGTCGCTATACAACTGCACCTGTGCGGCGATGCGCCGGACGGGCTGGCCCGTGCTCACGTAGACCTGGACCGCCAGCAGCACCAGGGTCAGGCCGAGGGCGGCGCCCAGCAGCAGCTCGACCAGGCTGGCTCCCTCCTGGCGCTGCGGGGCGCGTCGAGGGTGCTTCTGGCGCATCACAGGGCGAAGCGCTGGAACAGGCAGGCCTGCTCGGCAGCAGGCTCGCCCAGTTCGGCCGGGCAATCCATCTGATTGGCGGGCGCGAGTCCGTCTTCGGCCGTCGCGCTGGCATTCCACCAGGCGAGCCAGATCTGCAGCACCTGGACGCCGCTGTCCTGGGTGACCTTCACCTGCGCGCGACCTTGCGGCAGCTGGCCGGCCGCAGCCGCAAGGAGGTTGCGCTGGTCCAGCGCGGCGATTCGTCGCGCCGCCTCTGCGGTGTCGGCCAGATCCGCCGCGGGGGCGGCAGCGGCCTGCGGCGCTTGATCCAGGGCGAGCGCATAGCGACCCTCGCGCACGCCCCGAGGATTCATGCGGGCGTGTTCGGCATGGTCCTGCGCGATGAGCAGGGCGGAGGCGCGGTGCTGCGTGGCCTGCAGTTGCTGGTAGGTGCGTGCGGCAAGCCGCGCACCGCCCAGGGCGGTGCCGGCCAGCAGCAGCAGTGCAACGAGCACTTCGAGCAGCGAAAAGCCGGGGGCGCATCCGCGGGGCGCCATGCCTGTCCCCCTACGATCCGGTCGTCACCCGGGCTCGGCCGATGCGGTTGAGCACGAGCTTGCGCACAGGCACTTCCGGATGGGACGAGGTGATCGAGAGGCTGGTCGGTGTGCTATTCAGCAGCCCATTGGGCAGGAACACGAGCCGCTGGATGCCGCCGCTGGCCGCAGCGATGCGCAGCAGCCCCGGCAGGCGAGGCTGTACGTGCACGATGGGCTCGTCGGCACTGCGCATGCCGTCACCGTTGCGGTCGCCGAAGACGATCCAGCCAACGCTCCAGTCGGATGAGGTCACGCAGCCGCTGCCGTCGGTGCTGACGCAGACCGTGGCACGGGCCGAGGAGCGAAGGGCGTGGATGCGGGCGAGGTCGAGGCTCTCGCGCAGGGCCTGGCCGGCGCGGCTGCTCTGCCAGTCGCGCAGCCAGCGCGCGACATTAGGCATGGCGACGGTGGTCGCCGTCATCATGACGGCGAGGCAGATCAGCCCTTCGACCAGCGAAAAGCCGCGTGTTCGCGCCGACCGCGCGCTTCTCCTTCGCATGTTGCGCCCCCTTGTTTTCCCTTGAGCGCGGGATGTTAGGGACGCATTGATGGGTCAGGCCCGCTACACGACGGAAGCACCGCTTGGACCGATCAGCGGACGAACGGGGAGAGTCGGGAAAGAAAGGTGAGCCGCCGCCAAACCCATTGGCCGGCATCCGGCCGGCCACGAGGCCGGTGCCGGTCAGATGTCCCGCAACAGCCGGCGGAACTCCTCGACGTCCTCGAAGCTGCGATAGACCGAGGCGAAGCGCACGTAGGCGACCTTGTCCAGCCGCTGCAGCTCCAGCATGACCAGTTCGCCGAGCTTGCTGGACTCGATTTCACGCAGCCCGCCCGACAGCAGCTTCTGCTCGATGCGCATGATGGCCTCGTCGATCTGCTGCACGCCCACCGGTCGCTTGCGCAAGGCGAGCATCATCGACGCGCGCACCTTGGCCGGGTCGTAGTCGGCACGGCTGCCGTCCTTCTTGACGACCGCCGGAAAGTTGACGTCCGGCCGCTCGTAGGTGGTGAAGCGCTTCTCGCAGCCGCCGCATTGGCGGCGGCGGCGCACGAAGTCACCGTCTTCCGAGATGCGGGTCTCGACGACCTGCGTCTCGGCGTGGCCGCAGAAGGGGCATTTCATGCGGCCGTGCCTGCTTCAGCGATAGACCGGGAAGCGGCTGGTGAGGGCCGCCACCTTGGCGCGCACGGCCTCGATATTGGCCGCGTCGCGCGGGTTGTCCAGCACGTCGGCGATCAGGTGGGCCGTGGCGCGAGCCTCTTCGTCCTTGAAGCCGCGGGTGGTCATCGCGGGGGTGCCGACGCGCACGCCGCTGGTCACGAAGGGCTTCTCGGGGTCGTTGGGGATCGCGTTCTTGTTGATGGTCATGTGGGCGCTGCCCAGCACGGCCTCGGCTTCCTTGCCCGTGATGCCCTTGGCGCGCAGATCGACCAGCATGACGTGGCTCTCGGTGCGGCCGCTGACGATGCGCAGGCCGCGCGAGGTCAGCGTCTCGGCCACGATCTGGGCGTTCTTCACCACCTGCTGCTGGTAGGCCTTGAACTCGGGCGTCAGCGCTTCCTTGAATGCCACGGCCTTGGCGGCGATGACGTGCATCAGGGGGCCGCCCTGCAGGCCGGGGAAGATGGCGCTGTTGATCGCCTTCTCGTGCTCGGCCTTCATCAGGATGAAGCCGCCACGCGGGCCGCGCAGGCTCTTGTGGGTGGTGGAGGTCACCACGTCCGCATGGGGCACCGGGTTGGGGTACACGCCCGCGGCGATCAGGCCGGCATAGTGGGCCATGTCGACCATGAAGATGGCGCCGACGTCCTTGGCCACCTTGGCGAAGCGCTCGAAGTCTATGCGCAGGCTGTAGGCCGAGGCACCGGCCACGATCAGCTTCGGCTTCGACTCGTGGGCCTTGCGCTCCATCGCGTCGTAGTCGATCTCTTCCCCGTCGTTCAGGCCGTAAGAGACGACGTTGAACCACTTGCCCGACATGTTCAGCGGCATGCCGTGGGTGAGGTGGCCGCCTTCGGCCAGGCTCATGCCCATGATGGTGTCGCCGGGCTTGAGGAAGGCCAGGAACACGGCCTCGTTGGCGGAGGCGCCGCAGTGCGGCTGCACGTTGGCGGCGTCGGCGCCGAAGAGTTGCTTGATGCGGTCGATGGCCAGTTGCTCGGCCACGTCGACATATTCGCAGCCGCCGTAGTAGCGCTTGCCCGGGTAGCCTTCGGCGTACTTGTTGGTGAGCTGCGAGCCCTGGGCGGCCATCACGGCCGGCGAGGCGTAGTTCTCACTGGCGATCAGCTCGATGTGGTCTTCCTGGCGCTGCGTCTCGGCGACGATGGCGGCGTACAGCTCGGGATCGGTCTCTTGGACCAGGATATTGCGTTGGTACATGGCAGTCCTTCGAAGAAGAGGGACCTTGCGGCGTCGGATCCGGCAAGGGCTGCCCAGGCGAACGGCTGATCGCCCCGGTTCCAGCCGCGGGCGGTGCGCTTCCCAGTGGTCATCCACGTCAGCGCCGGCTCGCCTCGCGGGGAGGGGCCGCGCCTATCGCCAGTCGCGCACCGGCGGAGTGTATCCGAGGCTTTTGCCTGCCCTTCGGATCCGACCTGCGGAGGGTTATTCGATGAGGCGACGGAAACAAAAGAGGGCGTCTCCTCGCGGAGCGCCCTCGCAAGCGTGGGGGTGGCGAATTTGGCCGTCAGAGCGCTGGGTGCTCCAGCAAGGCGACCGTGGCAGGCGGCTGCGTCGACGGCTTGGGCTCCGCCGCTGGCGCCACGACCGGAATCGGCTGGGTGCGCTGCGGCGGCTGGGTGGGCATCGCCGAGGCAGGCGGGGTGCCGGCCGCTGGCGCCTGAGGCGTGAAGATCGGCACGTTGCGGCCATTGGCCACCTGACGCAGGCGGTCATGCTCGGCCATCACCTTGACGGTGTAGCCGCCGTCATCACCCAGGTTTGCGGCGCCGACGTAGTAGCGCAAGCCGCCTTCCAGCGAGCCGGCGCGGGCGATGCATTCCTGCAGCACTTTGACGCCGACGCGCAGGTTGGTGATGGGGTCGAAGGCCGCGAGCGTGCCACCGGCCGGCTCGTACTTGTCGCCATGGACGCGGGTCATCACCTGCATCAGGCCCTGTGCGCCGACAGGACTCTGGGCGAACGGGTTGAAGCTCGATTCGACGGCCATGATGGCCAGGATCAGCGTGGGATCGAGCTTGGTCTGCCGGCCTATGTCGTAGGCCTCGGCAACCAGCACGCTGAGCGGCTCGGCGGCCACCTTGTACTTGCGGCTGAGCCAGTAGGCCACGGCCGCCTGAGGGCGGGGCAATTCTTCGGGGCGCGCGGCAGTGGCGCGTTCCACGGCGTTGGGTGCCGGATCCGTGGGGACCGGTGCGGGCTTGCGAGATTCCACCCACGCGGCCAGCCGATCCTCGCCTGCCTGCTTCAGGTCGGGCCGGGCGGCCAACGCGACGACGACGAACACGAGCGCGAGCCCGATCAGCGCGAAGCCGTTGTGGACGATCTCGAAGAAACCATCGGCTACGTCGCTGGCAAAGGTTCGCAACCCCTGCATGCCAGCCCGCAAGACCTGATTCATTCGCTACTTTCCTTTCTCTGCGAACTCCAAGGCCAGAGGTCGTGCACCGGAGTGCCGACTGCCTCGATCGATCGCGTGATGCGGCGTAGATCAGGTCCGTGCAGGGATACAAGGTGCACGGGCGTCCTGACTTCGCCAGAGAGGCCGGACCTGGGAAGTCCGGAAGAGAGCCCGGGTGGTAGGACTGCGGGAGCCCGGGCAGCGCGCATTCTAGGAACCGTCAAATACACGGTCAAGAATATCAAATCAAAGTTTTATGCTAATTTGATGCTTAAAAGTCTGCCTATGGGCGGGTCTGGGTCCATCGTGCGAGTTCATTTGCCACGTCCGGATGGCAGGCCTAATCTGCAGCCGTCTGCATCGCAGACGTTCTGTCGGCGCTTCTCCTGAAGGACGCAGTCCCTCAGGGTGGTCCGGCCTCCTCGGCGGCAATCCCTTGCTGCCAGTGCGTCGGGAACCTTCTTCTTCCCGCGCCAAAAGATGGATGCGGCCTGGGGCCCTCCGTCGAGCCCGGTGGTCTGTTCAAGCAGCCACCGGGCTTTTTTCTTGTGCGGATCGCCGATGCCGGCCAAGCGGGCGCCACGGCGGCTGGCGCGACGCCACTCGCGACAGGGCGGGAGCGCTACACGTTGCGGCACACTGCGCCCCATGAATTTCTCCGGAATGACGTACGGCCCATGGTTGAGGCGACTGGGCATGGCCTTCGCCGGCCTGCTGCTCCTGTGGCTGCTGCTTTGGGCAGTCGTGCCGCCGCTCTTGAAACGGCAGATCCAGAAGCAGGCATCGGCAGCGCTGGGCCGCAGCGTCACCGTGGGGGCCGTGCAGTTCCGGCCCTGGACGCTGGAGCTGTCGCTGACGGACCTGGCGATCTCGGGCGTGGACGCCGCGCCGCCGCTGTTCACGGCGAAGCGTGTATATGCCGATGCCGAACTTCAGTCGCTTCTGCGCCTCGCGCCGGTGGTCGATGCGCTGCGTATCGAAGAGCCCGCGCTGCGCCTGACGCGGCGTTCGGACGGCGCGCTGGACATCGACGACATCCTGCGCCGCCTGAGTCGTCCCGAAGAGAGCAAGCCCGCCGGGGAGCCCGCCCGCTTCGTGCTCTACAACCTGGCGATTCACGACGGGCGCATCGCGTTGGACGACCAGGCGACCAAGCGCCAGCACCTGCTCGAGGGCCTGGAGGTGCAGGTTCCTTTCCTCAGCAGCCTGACATCGAAGCGCGAGGTGGACGTCGAACCCCGGCTGGCGTTCACGCTCAACGGCAGCCGCTTCGACTCCTCCGCGTCTTCCCAGCCCTTCGCCGCCACGCACAAGACGGCCGCGCAATTGCACATTGCCGGCCTCGACCTGGCGCCCTACCTGGCTTATGTACCGCCCGGCCTGCCGGTCGCGCTGCAGTCGGGCGTCGTCGACGTGGATCTGCGTGCCGACTTCGAGCGCGCCGACCATGCCTCGCTCAAGCTGTCCGGCACGGTCCAGGTCCATGACGTGAAGGCTGTGGACGCGCAGGGCGGGGAACTGCTCAAGCTCGACGGACTGAAAGTCGAGCTGGCGGATGTGCGGCCGCTGGAGCGGCTGGTGCACCTAACCTCAGTGGAGGTCGATGCGCCCACGCTGGCGGCCCGCCGCGACGCCCAGGGTCGCATCAACTTGCTGCTCACCGATGGCCGGACGCCGGCACCCGCCACGGCGCAGGCCGCACGCACGGGGGCGCCGTCGGCAGGCACCGCTGCGGCCGCCGCGCCGGGCGCCTTGCAGGTGCGTGTCGACCGCGTGGCGTTGCGCGAGGGCCGAGTGGCCTGGCGCGACGACTCCGTGCGGCCGGCGGCGGCCATCGAGGTGACAGGCTTCGGCGTGACGGTGGACGACGCGGCATGGCCCATGGCGCAGCCAGCCAGGTTCTCCGGCGAGATGACCGTGGCGCAAGGTCGCCTGCGCTTCGAAGGGCAGGGCAGTCCGAGCGCGGTGAAGGCGCAATTGGAGGCCAGCGACATCCCGCTGTCTCTGGCAGCGCCGTATCTGGCGTCGACGCTCAACCCGGCCGTCGAAGGTCGCCTCGGCGGGCGGCTGGGGCTGCAATGGTCGCCGCAGGCCCTGCTGCTCACGGCCGAGCGCGCGACGCTCGATCGACTCTCGCTCACCGAAGGCAAGACGGCCCTGGCCGCTGTCGGCCACTTCGAGCTGCGCGATGCACAGGCCGACCTGAAGGCACGCACGCTGACCGTCGGCAGCCTGGCTGCCACCGAACCGCGTGTCCGGGTGGAGCGGGATGAGGAGCAGCGCTGGATGTACCAGCGCTGGCTGCGCACGCCCGACGCGTCGACCGTGCCCGTGGCGCAGCCCCGGCAGGTCGAGGGCGCGTCGCCGCCGCCGTGGAAGGTCCGGATTGCCGCGCTGTCCGTCGACGGCGGCGACGTGGAATTCGCCGATCGCGCCCAGGCCGGTTCGCCGGTGGAGGTGAAGCTCACCAGCCTGCGCCTGCGGGCTCGCGACCTCGATCCTGCGTCTGCCGCCGCGTCACCCGTGGAGTTGGCGGGGCGCATCGCGGCAGGCACCCGGGCGGAGCCGGGACGCTTCGACTTCAAGGGCGACCTGGCGATGGCGCCGGTGGCGCTGTCCGGCAGGCTGGAGGCTTCGGGGCTGCCGGTGCATGCCTTCCAGCCCTACTACGGGCAGTCGCTCAATGTGGACGTGCGGCGTGCCTTCGCCGGCTTCCGGGGCACGCTGGCGGTGGCCGTCCAGCCAGCGGGCGTGCAGGCGAAGCTCGGTGGCGACCTGTCGGTCGAGGATCTGCGGGTGGACAGCGTGGCGCTGGCCTCCACCAACAACACTGCGACGTCAGCGGCGCGTGGCGAGCGGCTGCTGCGCTGGAAGACGCTGGCCTTGCGCGGCTTCGAACTCGATCAACGCCCCCGCGCCGCCCTGCGCCTCGACGTGCGCGAGACGACGCTCACAGACGCCTTCGCTCGCATCATCGTGCAGCCTTCGGGGCGCCTGAACCTGCAGGCCATCACCCGCCAGGGCCAGCGGGAGAGCGAGCAAGCCGCGGTCGAGCGGCCGGCGCCGCGGACCGCGTCCGGGGGGGGCGGCGCCAGCGCCACCACCAATGCCGACGGAACAGGCGTTGCGCCGACACCGGCCCCGGCGGCCGCCCGGACCGACGTTGCACCGGGCCCCGCCCCGGTCATCCGTTTCGGGCCGATCAGCGTGGTGAACGCACGGGTGGACTTTTCGGATCTCTTCGTGCAGCCCAATTACTCGGCCGACCTCACGGAGCTGACCGGCCGGCTCAGCGCCTTCTCCTCCGAGCCAACCGACGGCGGACGGCCGGCCCTGGCCGATCTGGAACTGCGCGGCAAGGCGCAGCAGACCGCTTCGCTGGAGATCCTGGGCAAGCTCAATCCGCTGGCCAAGCCGCTGGAGCTGGACATTGCGGCCAAGGTGCGCGACCTGGAGCTGGCGCCGCTGTCCCCCTATTCCATACGCTATGCCGGCCACGGCATCGAGCGCGGCAAGATGAGCGTGGACGTGCATTACCAGGTGGCGCCGGACGGCCGCCTCACCGCCACCAACAAACTGGTGCTCAATCAGCTGGCGTTCGGCGACGAGGTCAAGAATGCGCCGAACAGCCTGCCGGTGCGTCTGGCCGTCGCGCTCCTGGCCGATCGCAACGGCGTCATCGATGTCGACCTGCCGCTGTCGGGTTCGCTCAACGACCCGCAGTTCAGCATCGGGCCGCTGATCTGGAAGGGCATCCTCAACCTGATCGCCAAGGCAGTGACCTCGCCGTTCAGCCTGCTGACGGGCGGCTTGGGCGGTGGCAGCAGCGAGTCGAGCGTCGTGCCCTTCGCTCTCGGCAGCGATGTACTGTCCGACGCAGCGCGCCAGAACCTGGACAAGGTGGAAAAGGCGCTTGGCCAGCGCGAAGGCCTGCGGCTGACGCTGGTGGGCCAGGCCAGCCTGGAGCGCGAACGTGACGCGCTGCAGCGCGAGCGACTGCGCCGCATGGCCCTGGCCGAAAAGCGCCGGGCGGCGGTGCGTGCCGGCACCGACCCTGCCGACGTCACGCCGGTCAGCGACACCGAATACCCGGCCCTGCTGGAGGCGGTCTACAAGCGGGCGGACATTCCCAAGCCCCGCAATCTCATCGGCATGGCCAAGTCGCAATCGGTTGACGAGATGGAAAAGCTGCTGCTGCCCACCATCGCAGTGGACGAGCAGTCCATCCGCGAACTCGCCATCGCCCGGGCGGCGGCCGTACGCGACTACCTGCTCCAGCGCAAATTGCCTGGCGACCGCATCTTTCTGGGCGCGGTTCGTACCGATGGCGGCGACGCCGATTGGAAGCCTGGCACGGCCTTGACCCTGGACATGCCCTGAGAAGGATTTCTCGCCGACATCGTCCAGTATTCCAGGTGCATGTGCTCCTGGGCGACAATGGGAGCACGCGCCGGCCATGCCGGCGCCTTTGCTTCAATGACCGGCGCAGCGCCGGTCCACCCCCTCCGACCTCTTACCACGACTCTGGCGCAGTGACTCAAGCCACGACCAAACACGATCTTCCCACCCTCGACCAGCTCACCGGGGGCGTCTTCACCGCCGCCACCTCCGGCGAACGGGCGCAGCGCGTGCGCGACTGGCTCGCAGGCAATCCCTCGGCCGAGTTGATGCAGGAAGTCTTCAAGGAACTCAGCGGTCGCGACAAGGGCGCCGCCCGCGCCTTGCGCGAGCGCCTGGACGAGATCAAGCGCGCCAAGGGCCAGGAGGTGATCGCCGCCGAGTGGGCCGAGAAGGCCCGCTCGCTGCTCGACCAGCCCCGGCTGAACATCGCCGACGCCATGGCTTGGCAGCGCGACGCCGCCAAGGCGGGCGCGCCGCTGTCGCGTGAACCGCTCGCCGGCCTCAAGGCCAACCTGGCCGAGCGCGTGAAGGGCGTGGAAGACCTGCAGCACCGCGCCCAGGTTCATCGCGAAGCCGCCGTGCTGCTGGCGCAGCGCTTCGAGGTGCTCTCCACCAAGGGCTGGCAGGACGCCCAGGCCGCGGAAGAGGGCCTGCGCGGCGACGTCGCCCACTGGACGACCCAGGCCGACGAGATCGTGCAGGACCCGAACTGGGGCAGTCTGGATGCGCGCTTTGCGCCGCAGCTCGACGCGTCGCGGTCGCAGCTGCAGGTGGTGTCCGAGGCCTTCCACAGCGCGCTGTCCCAGGCTGTCGCCGCTGCGGCAGATGCTCAGGCGCCGCTGCCCCCAGTCCCTGTCTGGGCCGACGAACTGCGAGCCGGCCGTGGCCTGCCCCCCGAGAGCGCGCCGGCACCGGCCGCACCGCCCGCACCCAAGGTCGATCCGGCGCAGCGCGCTGCCGCCGAGGCGGCCGTCGAAGCCTCGCTGGCTAAGCTGGAAGAAGCGACGGCCCAGGGCCAGGGCAAGAGCAGCCAGGCCGCCGCGAATGCGCTGCGCGCCGTGCTCAAGGAGCACGGCAAGCTGGTCGGCAATGCGCTGGAAGCACGCGTGCATGCGGCGCTCGTCGCCGCAGGCGAACTCGAAGGCTGGCAGCGCTGGGGCGCCGACAAGGTCCGCGAAGAGCTGGTAGCGAAAGCCGAGGGCCTGCTCAATCGCCCCGAGGGCCAGGCGCTCGGCGGCCGCAAGATGCAGGAGCAACTGCGCGCCCTGCGCGAGCAATGGAAGCAGGCCGACCAGGGCGGCGTGCCCAACCATGGCCTGTGGCGTCGCTTCGACGAGGCCTGCAACAAGGCCCACAAGGTGGTCGAGGCCTGGCTGGAGAAGGTCCGTGCCGAAGCGGCCGAGCACCGCGCCCAGCGTCTTGCGCTGGTCGAGGAACTTCGAGCCTGGACGGCTGAGCATGCCGGCGATGCCGACCTCAAGGCCCGCAACCGCGCGCTGCACCAGTTCTCGGACCGCTGGCGCGACGGCGGCCATGTGAGCGAGAAAGTGTTTGCGGAGCTGCAGCCGCTGTGGAGCGCCGCCATGACCGAGGCCCGCGGCCCGCTCGAGGCCTCCCAGAAGGCCAGCATCGAGCGCCGCCAGCAGATGATTGCCGAGGCCACCGAGCTGGGCGCGGCGCCGCAGTTGCGCATCGACGCCGTCAAGGCGCTGCAGCAGCGCTGGCAAGCCGAGGCGCAGGCCGTGCCGCTGGAGCGTCGTCAGGAGCAGAAGCTCTGGGATGCCTTCCGCAAGCCCATCGACGACGCCTTCCAGCGCAAGAGTGCCGAGCGTGAGCGCCAGGCCGAGGCCATGGGCGAGCATGACCGTGCGGTGCTCGAAGCCTCGAAGGCGCTCGAAGCGGCCAATGCAACCGGTGATGCTCAGAAGATCCGTTCTGCCATGACGGCGCTGGAAGATGCCTTGCGTGGCCGTCGCGAAGCCGCGGCCCCCGCCGCCGCAGCTGCGACCGGCACCGACGGCGCCGCTGCGGCCTCTGCCGAGTCCGGTGCTGCACCGACCGATGCCGTTAGCGCCGATGGCGAGTCCGCAGCCGACACCCC
>NZ_CAJYES010000057.1 GCF_913773995.1 uncultured Pseudacidovorax sp. | reverse complement strand
TGCAGCACCGGCTCGCCTGGCCGCTGCTCACGCTGGCGTTGCTGCTGGCGGTGAACGCCGGCTTCAACCCGGGCTTCCTGCACCTCGAATGGCGCGACGGTCACCTCTACGGCAGCCTGGTCGACATCCTCAACCGCGCGGCGCCGCTGGTGGTGGTGTCGCTGGGCATGACACTGGTGATCGCCACGCGGGGCATCGACAGCTCGGTGGGCGCGGTAGTGGCCATCTGCGCGGCCGTGGCTGCCTGGCTGATCGGCGGCGCGGTCGACGGCCAGAGCGCGCGCTTCGGCTTGCCGCTGGCGGTGGCCGGTGCCCTGGGCGTCGCCTTGCTCTGTGGGCTGTGGAACGGCCTGCTGGTGGGCGCCATCGGCATGCAGCCGATCATCGCGACGCTGATCCTGATGGTGGCCGGCCGTGGCCTGGCACAGCTGATCACCGACGGGCAGATCCTGACCATCTACTACAAGCCCTTCTTCTTCATCGGCGGCGGCTACCTCTTCGGCCTGCCCTTCTCTGTCTACGTGGCGGCCGCGGTGCTGGCGCTGCTGGGCCTGGCCTGCACCCGCACGGCGCTGGGGCTGTTCATCCAGGCGGTGGGCATCAACCCGACGGCGGCGCGGGTGGCGGGCGTGAAGGCGCGGCGCCTCATCGTCGGCTGCTATGCGGTGTGCGGGCTGTGCGCGGGCATCGCGGGGCTGCTGATCAGCTCCAACGTCAAGAGCGCGGACGGCAACAACGCCGGTCAGCTGATGGAGCTGGACGCCATCCTGGCCGTGACGCTGGGCGGCACGCTGCTCACCGGCGGGCGCTTCAGCCTGGTGGGCAGTGCCATCGGCGCGCTGATCATCCAGACGCTGACCTATGCCATCTACTCGCTGGGCGTGCCGCCCGAGATCAACCTGGTGGTCAAGGCAGCCGTGGTGTTCGTCGTGATGCTGCTGCAGTCCGCCGAGTTCCGCGCCATGCTGCGCACCCTGGCCGTGCGGCCGGCGCCGCGGGAGCAGCTGCGATGAGCGCCGTGCTGCCCACCGCCCGCGCCGCCGACAAGGCGAGCCCCATGGCGCCCGCACGCCCGCGCCACCGGCTCGACCCCAAGTACCTGCCCCTGGCCGCCACCATCTCGCTCTTCGCGGCGGTGGTGCTGGCCGGCTCGCTGCGCTACGACGGCTTCTTTTCGCTGCAGGTCTTCTTGAATCTGCTGATCGACAACAGCTTCCTGCTGGTGGTGGCGGTGGGCATGACCTTCGTCATCCTCACCGGCGGCATCGACCTGTCGGTCGGCTCGGTCATCGCCTTCTCGACCATGGTGCTGGCCACGCTGGTGGAGCAGCACGGCTGGAGCCCCGCACCCGCCATCGCCGTGGTGCTGGTGATGGGCACGGCCTTCGGCGGCTTCATGGGCCTGTTGATCGAGCGATTCCGGCTCCAGCCCTTCATCGTCACGCTGGCCGGCATGTTCCTGGCGCGCGGGTTGTGCTACCTGATCAGCATCGACTCGATCAGCATCACCAGCGAGGCCTACACCGAGCTTGCGCAGTTGCGCGTGCCCTTCTTCGCGGAGACCTCGCTGTCGCTGGGCGCCGTGATCGGGGTGGCGGTGCTGCTGGCGGCGATGTACGTGGCCCACTGCACGCCCTTCGGCCGCACGGTGTACGCCATCGGCGGCAACGAGCATTCGGCCCACCTCATGGGGCTGCCGGTGCGCCGAACGCTGGTGGGCGTGTACGCCCTGTCGGGCCTGTGCTCGGCCCTGGCCGGCGTGCTCTTCACCTTCTACATGCTCTCGGGCTACGGCCTGCATGCCGTGGGGCTGGAGCTGGACGCCATCGCCGCCGTGGTGATCGGCGGCACGCTGCTCAGCGGCGGCGTCGGCTATGTGGCCGGCACGCTGTTCGGCGTGCTGATGCTGGGCGTGATCCAGACCCTCATCGCCTTCGACGGCACCCTGAGTTCATGGTGGACGCGCATCGTCGTCGGCCTGCTGCTCTTCGCCTTCTGCCTGCTGCAGCGCGTGGTGTCGCTGCGTGCCGGCCGCCGTTGAACCCCCTCCTCTTCGAACGTCGTCTCCGTCCTCCTGAAAGCCATCATGTCCGACTCAACCCCCAAGAAGAAGCTGCGCTCCACCGAGTGGTTCGGCCACAACGACAAGAACGGCTTCATGTACCGCAGCTGGATGAAGAACCAGGGCTTCCCCGACCATGAGTTCGACGGCCGGCCGGTGATCGGCATCTGCAACACCTGGTCGGAGCTGACGCCCTGCAACGCGCACTTCCGCAAGATCGCCGAGCATGTGCGGCGCGGTGTGTACGAGGCGGGCGGCTTTCCGGTGGAGTTCCCGGTGTTCTCCAACGGCGAGTCCAACCTGCGCCCCACCGCCATGCTCACCCGCAACCTGGCGGCCATGGACGTGGAAGAGGCCATCCGCGGCAACCCCATCGACGCGGTGGTCCTGCTGGCCGGCTGCGACAAGACCACGCCCGCGCTGCTGATGGGCGCGGCCAGCTGCGACGTACCGGCCATCGTGGTCTCGGGCGGGCCCATGCTCAACGGCAAGCTCGACGGCAAGAACATCGGCTCCGGCACCTCGGTGTGGCAGCTGCACGAGTCGCTCAAGGCGGGCGAGATCGACCTGCACAAGTTCCTCTCGGCCGAAGGCGGCATGTCTCGCTCGGCGGGCACCTGCAACACCATGGGCACCGCCTCGACCATGGCCTGCATGGCCGAGTCGCTGGGCGTCACGCTGCCGCACAACGCGGCCATTCCGGCGGTGGACGCGCGGCGCTACGTGCTGGCGCACCTGTCGGGCCAGCGCATCGTGCAGATGGCCAGGGACGACCTCAAGCTCTCCAGGATCCTCACCCGCCAGGCCTTCGAGAACGCCATCCGCACCAACGCGGCCATCGGCGGCTCGACCAATGCGGTGATCCACCTCAAGGCCATCGCCGGACGCATCGGCGTGGACCTGGAGCTGGAGGACTGGACACGGGTCGGCCAGGGCATGCCCACGCTGGTGGACCTGATGCCTTCGGGCCGCTTCCTGATGGAGGAGTTCTATTACGCCGGCGGCCTGCCCGGCGTGCTGCGCCGCATGGGCGAGGCCGGACTGCTGCCGCATCCCGAGGCCCTGACGGTGAACGGCCACAGCCTGTGGGACAACGTGCGCGAGGCGCCCATCCACGACCCCGAGGTCATCCGCCCGCTGGACAAGCCGCTGATCAGTGACGGCAGCATCCGCATCCTGCGCGGCAACCTGTCGCCGCGCGGCGCGGTGCTCAAGCCCTCGGCCGCCACACCGACCCTGCTCAAGCACCGGGGCCGCGCCGTGGTGTTCGAGAACCTGGAGCACTACAAGGAGCGCATCGTCGACGAAGACCTGGACGTCGATGCCGACTCGGTGCTGGTGCTCAAGAACTGCGGCCCGCGCGGCTACCCCGGCATGGCCGAGGTGGGCAACATGGGCCTGCCGCCCAAGCTCCTGCGCCAGGGCATCAAGGACATGGTGCGCATCTCGGACGCCCGCATGAGCGGCACCGCCTACGGCACCGTGGTGCTGCACGTCGCGCCCGAGGCGGCGGCCGGCGGCCCGCTGGCCATGGTGCGCGACGGCGACTGGATCGAGCTGGACAGCGACGCCGGCCGCCTGCACCTGGACATCCCCGACGAGGAATACGCGAGCCGCATGGCCGACGTGCAGAAGAGCCTGACGCCCCCCGGCGGCGGCTACCGCAAGCTCTACGTGGAACACGTGCTGCAGGCCGACGAGGGCTGCGACCTCGACTTCCTGGTGGGCTGCCGCGGCGCTGCGGTGCCGCGCCATTCGCACTGAGTCCTCCCCTTCAAACCAGCCCACACGCGACCCGCCCATGGCCCATCCCGCCACCCCGTACCGCGGCATCTTCCCGGTGGTGCCCACCACCTTCACCGAGAGCGGCGAGCTGGACCTGCCGAGCCAGAAGCGCGCGCTCGACTTCATGATCGACGCCGGCGTGGATGGCCTGGCCATCCTGGCCAACTTCTCGGAGCAGTTCTCGCTGTCGGACCAGGAGCGCGAGGTGCTCACCCGCACCGCGCTGGAGCATGTGGCCGGCCGCGTGCCGGTGATCGTCACCACCTCGCACTACGCCACGCGCATCTGTGCCGAGCGCAGCCGCCGCGCGCAGGACATGGGCGCCGCCATGGTGATGGTGATGCCGCCCTACCACGGCGCCACCTTCCGTGTGCCCGAGGCGCAGATCCACGCCTTCTACCAGCAGGTGTCGGATGCCATCGACATTCCCATCATGGTCCAGGATGCGCCGGCCAGCGGCACGGTGCTGAGCCCCACCTTCCTGGCCCGCATGGCGCGCGAGATCGCGCATGTGTCGTACTTCAAGATGGAGACCGCCGGCGCCGCCAACAAGCTGCGCGAGTTGATCCAGTTGGGCGGCGATGCCATCGAAGGCCCCTGGGACGGCGAGGAGGCCATCACGCTGCTGGCCGACCTGCATGCCGGCGCCACGGGCGCCATGACGGGCGGCGGCTTTCCGGACGGCATCCGCCCCATCCTGGAGGCGCATCGCCGCGGGGACATGGACGCCGCCTTCGCGCACTACCAGCGCTGGCTGCCGCTGATCAACCACGAGAACCGTCAGGCCGGCATGCTGGCCGCCAAGGCGCTGATGAAGGAAGGCGGCGTGATCGCCTGCGAGGCGCCCCGGCATCCGCTGCCGCCCATGCATCCGGCCACGCGCCGCGAGCTGATCGACATCGCGCGACGGCTCGATCCGCTGGTGCTGCGCTGGGGGCGGTGAGCGGTCGGGGTGTTGCCGATGGGGGGCGGTCGGCCGACCGTCAGCTTGCCGGGGTGCGCCGCCTACAACGGGCGATACCAAATCACTACACCGTTTGAGGCCCCCGCGCCGACCGCGGCGGGCCGCCCTGCGCCAGAGAGTCCGGTCATCTGCTGAAGGCGGATTCCCGGCGCGATGTCCGCGGCGGGATTGCTCTCATCACCCCATCCAGGAGGTCATTCATGAACAAGGATTCCGTGCAAGGCAACCTGCAACAGGCCAAGGGCGCCGTCAAGGAAACGCTGGGCAAGGTCACCGGCAACAAGTCGCTGCAGGCCGAAGGCATGGCCGACAAGGCCGCCGGCAAGGCGCAGGAAAGCTACGGCGACGCCAAGGAAGCGGCCAAGGATGCCGCCGACAAGCTGCGCAAGTAACGGGCACCGCACACCTCGCTTCATCGGCTCTTACGACCGACATCACTCCTCGGGGCGCCAGGATCCACAGGAACCCGGCGCCCCGATCTTTCTTGCCGAGCATCGAAGGATTCGAATGATCACGACAACAGCCCCCCACATCGTTGCGCCCGAAACGGCGCGCCTCAGCCTCTCGCGCGTCTCCTGGGGCGCCGTATTCGCGGGCCTGTTCCTGGCACTGGCCACCTACCTCTTTCTCGCCCTGCTCGGCACCGCCATCGGCGCCAGCGCGGTGGACCCCATGGCACCCGGCAACCCCTTGGCCGGTTTCGGCACGGGCGCCGGTCTGTGGGTCGGCTTCTCGACGCTGATCGCCCTGGCCGTCGGCGCCTTCTTCGCCGGCCGCACGGCGCCCGGCAAGGGTGCTCTGCACGGCGTGCT
The DNA here is from genome assembly GCF_913773995.1 of uncultured Pseudacidovorax sp. Taxonomy (GTDB): domain Bacteria; phylum Pseudomonadota; class Gammaproteobacteria; order Burkholderiales; family Burkholderiaceae_C; genus Xenophilus. Next base: position 16,689 of record NZ_CAJYES010000057.1, on the reverse strand, counting down.
GTGCTGGGCGGTCACCACGCTGGTGACCGTGTACGCGCTGTCGTCGCTGGCCGGTGGCGTGATCGGCACCGCGACGCGGGCTGCCGGTGCAGGTGCTGCGCTCGCGGGTCAAGGCGTGGCTGCCGTGGCACCCAGCATTGCCGCGGGTGTGAAGGACCAGTTGCAGAAGAACGGCATCGACCTGAACTTCGACGATCTGCGCAATCAACTGGAGCTGCTGCTGCGCCAGACCGGCAAGTCGGAACTGAACCCGGATGTTCTGAAGTCCAAGGCTGGCGATGCCGTGCAGGACGGCAAGGCCACCGCCGGCGATGCCGCCACCACGCCCCAGGGCGCAGGCAATGACCTGTCGGCCTTCTTCGACCGTCTGCGCCAGAAGGCCCAGCCCGCGCTGGACGCTGCCGATCGCGACGCGCTGGTGAACATCATCATGGCCCGCACCGGCAAGAGCCGCTCCGAAGCCGAACAGATCGCTGCCAACTACGAGCAGAGCTACAACCAAGCCGTGGCGAAGTACAACGAGCTCAAGGCCCAGGCCGAACAGAAGGCCCGCGAGGCCAGCGACGCGGCGGCCAAGGGCGTGAGCCATGCCGCCTGGGCGGGTGTGGTCGTGCTGCTGCTCGGGCTGATCGTGTCGGGCATCGGCGGCTTCATCGGTAGACGCACCGCAGCCGAGCGCGAAGTGCTGCTCGCCGCTTGATGGTGAAGGTGCCGGTGGCAGTCCGCCGCCGGCGCTGTTCCACCAGGTGGAATGGCAGTCTTTGCGCTTGGCAGGGCATTGCCTAAGCTGTCTTCGATGCACGAGCCGGTCATGCAACCGGTTCGGCCCGGAGACTTTCGATGACCCCCACTTCCACCTCGCCTCGGCTTCGCCGCCGCTCGATTCTTCAGGCCGCCGCCCTCGGCGCGGTATGGCCCAGCGCCTGGGCCCAGGCCCCCTTTCCGAACAAGCCGGTCCGCATCGTCGTGCCCTTCGCAGCGGGCGGCCCAACGGACCTGATGGCCCGGGCCATCGCCAAGGCGATGGGCCAGTCCACCGGCCAGCCCTTCATCGTCGACAACAAGCCGGGCGGCGGCGGTGTGATCGGCCTGAGCGAGATCGGGCGCAACCCCGCCGACGGCTACACGCTGGTCATGCCCTCGATCCTTGCCGTGACCAACCCGGCGCTGATGCCCAACTACCCCTTCGACACCCTGAAGGACTTCAGCCCCGTCACCATCGTCGGCCTCATTCCCCACGCCCTGGTCGTCAAGCCGGACTTTGCGGCCACCGACCTGCAGGGGCTGGTGAAGATGGGCAAGGCCAACCCAGGGAGCCTGTCTTACGCGTCGTCGGGCATCGGCACCTCGGCCCATCTGGCCGGTGCGCTGTTCGCGCAGCGCGCGGGCATCCAGGCCACGCATGTGCCCTACCGGGGCGCCGGCCCGGCTGTGCAGGATCTGCTGGGCGGCCGCGTGCAGTTCATGTTCCTGGACATGAGCTCGGCCCTGGGGCAGATCCAGGCCGGCAAGCTGCGCGCACTGGCCGTGGCACCGGCCCAGCGCTTCGAGGGCCTGCCGCAGGTGCCCACCGTCGCGGAGCAGGGCTACCCGGGCTTCGACGTGCATGGCTGGTACGGGCTCCTGGTGAAGTCGGGCACCCCCGCGCCGGTGGTCGATGCCCTGTACCGCGAGGTCAAGGCCGCACTTTCTGACACCGAGCTGCGGGCCATGTTCCGCGCACAGGGCATCGAACCCGGGGGCATGCCGCCGACGGAATACGGAGAGATCATCCGCAAGGACCTGGTGCAATGGCGCAAGACCATTGCCGAACTCGGCATCAAGCTCGATTGAAGGCCCCCATGCGCATCGCGATTCCCGACGACTACCAGGAATGCGTGCGCGGGCTGGCCTGCTTCGGCAAGCTGGCAGGCCATGAGGTGACCGTCTTCCACGACACCCTGCACGACCCGGCCGCCTTGGCCGAGCGCCTGCAGGACTTCGACGCCGTGGTGCTCACGCGCGAGCGCACCCGCGTCGGCCCCGAGCTGCTGGCGCGGCTACCGCGGCTGAAGCTGATCAGCCAGACCGGCAAGGTGGCCGGCCATGTGGACCTGGCCGCCTGCACCGCGCACGGCGTGGCCGTGGCCGATGGCCGCGGCTCCGGTGCGGCGACGGCCGAGTTGACCTGGGCCTTGCTCCTGGCCAGCCGGCGGCATCTGGTGGACGAAGCCAACCGGCTGCGCGCCGGCCAGTGGCAGGGCCACCTCGGCCAGCAGCTCTTCGGCCAGCGGCTGGGCATCTGGAGCTATGGCCGCATCGGCAGCCAGGTGGCCCGCTACGGCCGCGCCTTCGGCATGCAGGTATGGGTGTGGGGCCGAGAAGCCTCCACCGCTGCGGCGCGTACCGATGGCTTCGACGTGGCGCCTTCGCGCGAGGCCTTCTTTGCCGAGAGCGATGCGGTCTGCCTGCATGTGCGCCTGGTGCCGCAGACGCAGGGCCTCGTCACCCGCGCCGACCTGGCCCGCATGAAGCCCGGCGCCGTGCTGGTCAACACCAGCCGCTCCGAGCTGATCGAGGACGGCGCCCTGGTCGAAGCCCTGCGCGCCGGCCGGCCGGGCTTCGCCGCGGTGGACGTCTTCGACCAGGACCTGGAGCCGCTGCAAGGCGGCCATCCGCTGCTCGACCTGCCCAATGCGCTGTGCACCCCGCACATCGGGTACGTGGAGCGTGACAACTACGAGCACTACTTCGGCACAGCCTTCGACAACATCGTGGCCTTTGCGCAGGGGGAGCCGCGCAATATCGTCAATCCGGAAGTGCTGGGCGCGCGGGCGGCCTGAACCCCTCGGGCGCGCGGGTCGCTCGGCTCCGCATGGAAGAGCACCCGGACGCGCCGCGGCGCTCAGCCGTGGCGGATGACGTTGAAGCCTTCGTCCGCCGTCGGTGCCACGAAATGGCGAGAGATCTGGTCGAACTCGGCGTTGGTCGTTTCAAAGGGGTGGTCCCCAGCCGCGTTGCGGGCGCGAAGACGGGCCTTGCAGACCTCGTCGGGCACGTCCAACAGGTGCAGCGCATGGGCGGCGCCCGCCCGCTCATACAAGCCGCGCGCCCAGGCCCGCGTGGCAACCGTGTTGGCGGGAAAGTCGAGCACCACCGACACGCCGCTGCGCAGCAGCGATTCGATGTGACCGCTCATGGCGGCGCGCAGGCGGCCCGCGCAGCGCACATAGTCGGCGAGCGCGTGGATCTCGTTGGGGTAGAGCAGCGACAGCCAGTCGTCCTCGCTGATGCGCACCGTGGCGGGGGCGGAGGCCAGGCGCTGCGTCAGCGTCGACTTGCCCGAGCCGATCTTGCCGCAGACCAGGTGCAGCGTGGCGACGGAAGACAAGGGCGCAGAAGGGGACGGGACTTGCGGCGGATTCATTTCGATCTCCTGTGACGGGGGCCCGGGAGACAGAAAGAAAAAACCCGCCTCACCGGGCGGGTTGCGGATGGCGACCTGGGCCGCGCGCTAACCCACCCACCCCGGAATGGAGCGAATGATGATGGAGGCGATGCGCAGGGCGGACACGGCGTGCCAGCTTAACAGCGCGGAGGGGGCTGCGGAGACGGAGCCGGTCACGCTCGCCCTTCAGGTGAAGAGGTCATGAAACGCATGCACGTCGCACGTCGCCATCTGGGGCTGCAAGGGAAACACACGCCAGGGCGCGGTCGTGTCCATGCCGACCAGCCGGCGCAGCAGCTCTTCACGCACGGCTGGCTTCACCTGCTGGCGCCAGTCGAGCACCTGGCCCCAGGTGGAGCTGCCGTTCAGGTGCAGCGGACCGCTGACGGGCTGGATCGATTCGACGAAGACCTGTGGGAACAAGCGCGTATAGGCCTGGAGGTTGTAGAGCCAGGAGACGCCCATGACCGACCGTGCTTCAAGATGGGCGCTGCGGACGTGTTGGAACATCGCGCGCAGTTCATGGCGGAGCGCGTCAACCGCCACGGCTGCGAGCGGACTGGCGGCTAGACCTTCCGGCGGCATGAAGTGGACACGCAGCACGCCTGCGGCAGTGGGGCTGTCGTAGGAGAAGCATCCGAAGGTTGGCGCAGGAGCGAGCGGCGGGCGTGCTTCGTGGAACTTGAGCGTGGTCGACAAGAGGGCCGCTTGGTCAGGACTGACCTTGCGCAGTTCAGCCAGGAAGATGGCCCATTGTTCGGCACCGCTTGGGCCCCAGAGATGCAGGCGGCGGCGGAGGTTGGTGCAGCGGGCGACCGCGACGTCGAAGGGCACACCTGCCGCGATCGCGTAGTGCGCGGCGAAGGTCAGTTGGAGCGAGAAGTAGGCGCTTGGCACAGCGTGATGGACTGTCCGGGAACCTTGATTGTGGTGGTTGAAAGGCGGCTTCAGACTGTGAGCAGCCACGCGCTGCTTCGCCGCTGAAGGACCGCTGGGTGGAAAAGCCGACTGTAAAATTCAGTGCACCGGCGCCCGAGCGGTTTCAGCGTCCGGGGCATCTCTTGGGGACTGCGCCGTTCGCGCAGGCGTGAGTCAGTGCGGCTCCATAATTCGGTAGAAGCGCACCTTGCACGCTCGCAAGAATCGTATTGTTCGGCGTGGTTAGAGTTGATTCTTCGCCAGCGTCTCGTAATCGAGGTGGGTCAACTCTGAAGTGAGATAGTCGTCATTCAGGAGCCTATAGAGTCGCCGGACACTCTCTTTCGAATTGAGAACGACTCTGCCTGCGTCAACCTTGAGGCCTATCTGTTGCTGTTTTGCGGTGACGAACGCCAGTATCACAGCAGTCTGCATAGCGAGCACAGGGCTGCGGCCGGCTCGAATGATGTCTTTACGCGGTGCAGCACATGCTGCCAGATGACCCTTCGCGTCATCGACGAGATTAAGCGCGACAATGGATTGAGTTACCGCATTCATGGCGCGCGTCGCGATCTCGTCAAACGCAAAAGCCTTCTCGAACTTGGAAAAACCGTTGATGTAGAACTCATCATCCATCATCATGACCTCGAACCCCCCGGTGAGCTTGAGAATGTCCTTGTCAACGAGTTCGAAGCGAGACGCGGCTCCCTTGACCAGAAGAATTTGGTCGCGCTTGACCAAAGACACTGGGTAGAAGGGCTTGAAGAAGACAACACTGCTCGTCGCGGATGAGACCTTGATAGCCATCGTCTTGATCTCCGACAGCTCGTGATCCGCGAACATGAACGTTGCTGGCGCTGGCGCCTGTGTCAGCTGGCGCAACGCTGCGAACTCAGCAGGCGCGTCGGCCAAGTCGTAGCAGACCAGTACGTTTGCCCGATCATCCAGCGCAGACAGCGGTACGGTCGTGAGCTCTTCCTGCAGGTAGCGGCGGACGCTGGCGATGTAGCTCTGACACACAGCTGCTGTGGCAGCGTCGTCAAAGTCGGCGCGCAAATATTGTCGGTGATCGGAGTCACCCAGGCCGAGGTAGAGCGTGAAGTTGATCCCAGGAGCCAGCAGTCCCTCCCAGGCCGCACGTATTTCTTCAATCGTTTTCATGGCGCGATCACCAGTGCCTTCCTTACAAAGAAGATTCTTTTGTCCAACTGCATCACATTGATCGAGTCGCTGAGCTCGATTTCCTCTCGTGATATCAGTACGCAGGGCTGCGGCAGTGGAGCGCCTTGGCCTTCCAACTTCACCACAAAGATTTTGAAGCCGAGCAGTGAAAGCGTAGGGTTCGCGTAGAAGAGATTGGTCCGGATGTAGATTGCGCCGAGCAGTACCAGCGTGATGCTGAGATTAATGATTTGGCGAACGCTTTCAAGTCCGAATCCAACTAGCGGGATCACGTAGGTCGCAAGAAAGACAAGATGCTCGGTATTTTTGTCCTCGATCTCGGTCACCTTGTACGGGCCGTCCTTTGCCCCTCGGATCAACCGAGCGAAGGCAATATAGAAGCATCCTGAGATCAGCAACATGCCGATGCAGGCGAGTGGAAGCGAGTTCGCTTTGGCGATCTCCCATAGCTGCGGCCCATCGGCGAACTTGCAGGCAAGGCAGATGTCAATCGACACCTTGTTGATGAAAATTAGAACGAAGAGAAGCCAGAGCGACAGCAAATACATGCCGCTCTTTATGAGTCGTCCCATTCGAGCAGGCGCGATGTTCAGTGGTTACTCCATATCCTTATTGGCCCCCTGAGGGAGATGTCCTGGGTCTACAAGTGAACTATCTCGACGCCTGACCACTTCTCTCGCAAATACTCGGCAACCAAACGGCGATGGCAGTGATGCGGCTTGTCTTCACTGCAAAGCAGACAGCCACCGTCCAGCATCTCGCGGTCGAGCGTTTCAATATGTCGCTGACTCATGAGGTCCAAGAACTTCTTGGCATAGGCATCCCAGTCACCGCTGTTCTTCTTGTATTCATCGAGCATGTCTTGCGTCGGCGCCAGCGCCGGCACGTGTTCGTAGCCCATGCCGCACAGGGCGCCGGTGAAGTACTTCAGATCATCACGCTTTGCAAATCCCGCGAGCTGCGAAATGTTGTTGAGGCGCACGTCTAACAGCCGGCAAGCTCCCGAATCTTTGAGCCGCGTGAAGAAGCGCTGAGCGGATGTCTTAGTGAATCCAATGGTGTAAATCTTCATCGCGCCTCGTCTCTGTTCTCGGCCATGAGCGGTCGGCGCTGCGGTGTTGCGCCTCTGTCGTAGGCAATCAACTGCGCTTGCTTGTCATAAGCGAGATCCAAGGCTTCCTCGCGTGGACGGAACATGTCGTCTTCGACGATGCCCAATTGATTCACAAGCCGGTTCATCGCAGCATCATGCGGCTCCAGCGCACCCGTCTGAAGAATGTGGCTGACCGTCACACCGTCTTTGACGAGCTTGCGTGCGACCAAGATCGTCCGGTGGCAGTCGAGCGGATCCTTTTCTGCGCACATCAGAGCCACGCGATAGGAACGAGCCCCTCGGAGCACTCTTTTTATGCCGGACTTGAATAGATCAGTATCGGCGAGGCACTGATAGCTCACCTTGTTGTGGACGTAGCAGCATTCATCTTCACTGCGCGCACCCAATTCCTTGCCAAGGAAGACGTAGCTAATCGACTGCTGCTTCAAGGACTCCCTCAGTTTTTCTCGATTGAACTGCGGATTATGCCTGCTGTAGGGTGCAGACCTTACGTCAGCAATGGCGGAAACGTCATGTCGCTTGAGCAGCGCGATGAACCGCTCAATGGGCTGAGTAGAGTGGCCGACCGTGAATACTTCAAGCATGCGCTGCCTCACATCGTTCCTGAGTTATCACGGACGCGATGACGCGGAAGCTGAACTGGTGGAACACCTCAACCATGCTTATGCAGAGCACTGCTGCGCCAATCGGGTATGTTCCCTCGCCGCGTCGCAAAAATTCATCTTCAAATTCAGCATCACTCACCGAGAGAAGATACTGCTGAGCGTTGTAGATAAAGCGTCCGCGAACTTTCTTCTTTCCAGGCCTGCCTTGATATCCGTCCTCAAGCTGGACGCGCAGTTCAAGGTCGCGGACATGGATCAACTTCAGTGAACTGGTAAAGCGGCCAACATCCGCCTCCGCTACCTTGTCGTTCTGGCCATGGTAAGTACTCTGCGAGTGCGACCAGAATAGCGGGTCATGCCCATCAAGGCAGGACAGGACGTTGGCCCACGAAGCTACACCCACCTTCTGCCAATACTCGCGGCCTTCCAGCACATGGTTCTCCAGCTGAAAGCTGATCGGGCTTGCCTTCACTAGTGGGATAGTGATGATGTGCGGCACCGTGGCCAGGTGCCCATCGGGGTAGCGGCGGTCCGCCTCGGACACCTCATGCGTGGCACGCTCGCTGACCGGCCGGACCCATGGCCCGACTACACCGGCAGTCCAGACTTTACCGGCGATGCATCGACCTTGCGGCGGCTTACGTGAATTCGCCAAGCAGATGATGGTGTGTTCGTACATTACGGTTAACCTCTTACCAAATGCTTCTCTATTAAAGGTCAAACTGAACCTGAGGACCTTGACTTTGACCTTCCCGGTCGGTCGGGGCCGACCGACGTTCTGGAGCCCTTAACTATGCCTGATGCCGAAGCGATGCAGGTGTCACTTCGTCGAATTAGTCGTGATGGGGAGGACTAGCTTGGCCAGCGGCCCACTTCAACGAGGCCGCGCACCGTGACCCGCCACACCATCCTCGGCGACTCCGACGACACGCCGGACGGCGACCTGGCGGCGGCGTACGCCGCCCTCGAGCAAGGCCAAGTGCACGAGGCCTACGACCTGGCCGCCGCCGCGCTGTCCGCGGCCAATGGCGACAACCTCCGGCTCGAAGCCCGCGCGCTGGCCTGTCTCGCGCATTGCGACCGCATCCATTCGCGCCTGCGCCGCGCGAGCGGCACCAGCCGCAGGGCGGCGCAGCTCTTCGAACAGCTGGGCGACGCGCAGGGCGAGGCCAATGCGCTGACCACGCTCGCGCATGTCTGCATGCTGCTCGGTCGCAACGACGAGGCGGTCGAGGCCGCCTTGCTGAGCGTGCAGCTGTGCAAGACCAAGCAGCCGCAGCCGCCCGCCGTGCTCGCGTTGAATTGCCTGGGGCTGGCCTACTCCTGGGGCGGCGACCACGCGCGGGGCGATGCGGCACTGGAGCTTGCCGTCGACACGGCGCGGCGCTGCGAGCCAGCGGTCAGCGTCTTTCAGCCGCGCATCAATCAGGTGTGGGTCGAGGCGTCTCGCCTGATCGATGAACGCTTCCACACCGGCACGATGCGCAGCCTGGCGCGTCTGGCAAGCCTGGTGGCGGAGTGCCGGGAGCTGGAACGCGCCGGCATTGGCTTTGAGCTGCTGCCGGGGCTGCAGGCCTTCCGCGCCGTGATTTCTCCGGCCTCGTGCGCACTGCTGGCCACATGGCAAGGCGACGCGGGTCTGGCCCAGACCGAGTTCGAGGCCGCCCGGCGTGCGCTGGGCACGACGGTCACCTGGCTCGATGCCTTCGTGCGCTGGTGCGCCGCCGAGATGGCCTGGGCACGGCAGGACTGGGCAGCCACGCAGCTCGAACTGGAAAGGATGCGCGATCTCGCCCTGAGCGTCGAGCACGAACAGTTGGCGTGCCGTGCCCATCTGCTGCTGATCCAGGTGTTCGAACTGCAGGGTCGCCATGCAGACGCGTTGCGCGAGAACCGAATCCTTCGGCAACGCGAACAGCGGGTCGTCGCGGACAGCCTGAGCCACCGGGAGGCGCTGGTGTCCTGGCGCCTTGGTGCGAGGCAGAGCGAGCGTCACCTGCAGCAGGCGCTGGTGGCGTCCAGGCAGTTCGAGCGCTGGTCGCTGGAGGATGCACTGACGGGCATCGCCAATCGGCGACATCTGGAGCAGGTCCTGGATGAGGCGCTGCGCCTGCACGCATCCGCCGGGCAGCCGCTGGCCGTGGCGCTGCTCGACATCGACCAGTTCAAGTCGATCAACGACCGCTTTACCCACGAGGTGGGTGACCGTGTCCTGAAGACGGTGGCCGGCATCATGTCGTCGCAGCTGCGCGAGCGCGACCTGCCGGCGCGCTGGGCGGGCGACGAGTTCGTCATCGTGTTCGCCAACGCCACGGCGGGCAGTGCGGCGCAGGTGTGCGAGCGCGTCCGCGCCGCCATCACGTCCTTCGACTGGGAGTCGATCGCCGCGGGGCTGCGCGTTTCGGTGAGCATCGGCCTGGCCGAGGCGATGAGCGGGGACACCGCCGCTTCCTTGCTGCATCGCAGCGACACGTCGATGTACCGGGTCAAGCCGCGGTCACTCACACGCCGCTCGCCACCAGATGCTCCGCAAAGGCCTTGACCTTGGCCGACTGGCGCCGCTGGCTCGGGCTGACCAGATGCACCGGGATCTCGGGCACGGGCCAGTCGGGCAGCAGCACCTGCAGCTCGCCGCGCGCCATTTCCTCCTCGAACAGCCAGGTCGGTGAGAAGCCGACGCCCATGCCTGACAGCACCGCCGCCCGGATGACCTCGCTGCTGTTGGTCTGAAGACTGCCCTGGGCGCGGATCGTCGCGGTCGTGCCGGCCGGCACCGGGGCGCCGGGCCCGGCCTGAAAGGTCCAGGCGTTCTGCGTGGCCAGTTCGGTGTAGACGATGCAGTTCAGCTGCAGCAGGTCTTCCGGCACCTTGGGCCGCCGAAGCGCCTTGGGCAATGACTGCAGGTACGCCCGGCTGGCCACCAGCGCCCGCCGGCTGGTGCCGATGCGCCGGGCCACGAGGCTGCTGTCGGCCAGTTCGCCGATGCGCACCGCCACGTCGATGCCCTGCTCCACCAGATCGATGAAGCCGTCGTTCAGCCGCAGGTCGATCTTCACGGCGGGGTGGGCTGCGAGGAAGGTGCGGACCAGCGGCAACAGCTTCAGCCGGCCGAAGCCCACCGAGGCCGCAACGCGCAACCCGCCGCTGAGCTGCTGCGCTCCCTGCCGCAGGCTGCCCTCGGCCTCGGCGATCTCGGCCACCAGACGCCGCACCTGCTCGAAGTAGCGCTCGCCCTCTTCGGTCAGCGCCAGGGAGCGGGTGGTGCGGCTCAGCAGTCGCGCGCCCAGGCTGCGCTCAAGGGCAGCCACCTGCTTGCTGATGGCGCTCTGCGTGGCCTGCAGCTCGCGGGCCACCGCCGAGAAGCTGCCGGTCTCGACGACGCGGATGAAGGTCTGCATGGCGGCAAGACGGTCCAAGGCGATTCCCAATTCATTCCTGTTGGGACTGGATCTTAGTTCTCCAGATGGTCTAGCGAGAAAGGACAGCAGCAATCACAGTTCGTCCGTCGCTCCACGCGATGCCTCATCCCTCCACCGAGTACGCACCATGACCCCCTTCATCGTTCCCACCCGCGAGCAGGTCTCCCCGGCCAATCAGGCCCTCTTCGACACCCTGACCAAAGGCCTGGGCCGCGTGCCCAATCTCTATGCCACGCTGGCGCTGTCGGAGCACGCGCTGGGGACCTACCTGGCTTTGCAGAATGCCCGCAGCAGCATCACCGGCAAGGCGCGCGAAGTGGTCAACCTGGTCGTCAGCCAGGTCAACCGCTGCGAGTACTGCCTGGCGGCACACACCGTCATCGGGGGCATGGTGGGCTTCACGCCCGGGCAGATCCTGCAGATCCGCAGCGGCCGTGCGGACTTCGACCCCAAGCTCGATGCGCTGGCCCGGCTGGTGAAGGGCATCGCCACCGAGCGCGGCCATGCGGACCCCGCCAGCCTTCAGCATTTCTTCGATGCCGGCTGGACGCAAGAGAACCTGGTCGACGTCATCGTGACGATCGGCGACAAGACGGTCACCAACTACCTGCATGCCACGACGCAAGTGCCGGTGGACTTTCCGGCCGCACCGGCCCTCGCGGACTGAGCCGACAGCGCACCGCCGCACCTCGTCAGGACCGTCCCATGACTGCCATGAGCCCTGTCGTTTCGATGCCGCCTGCCTCCGCCTCGCCGATCCGCCTGGTGGCCGGCGTGGCCGTGGGTCTGCTGGCCGCCAGCATCGGCGCGCTCTACACCGTGTTCGCGCGCTGGGGCATCGGCCACGGCCTGCAGTCGCCCGACCTCACCGTGCTTCGCTTCGGCGTGGCCGGGCTGCTGATGCTGCCCGTGCTGATCCTGGCCTGGCGGCGTGATGCCGCACAGTTCACCGCGCGCTGGCGGGTATGGGTAGCCATCGCGCTGCTGGCCGGGACGCCCTTCGGGCTGCTGATGTTTGGCGCGCTGCAGTTCGCCCCCGTCAGCCACGCCGCCGTCTTTCCCTTCACGGCCATGAGCGTGATGGGCATGGCGCTGAGCGCCCTGGTGCTGGGCGAGGCGCTCGGCCGCCGCAAGGTGGCGGGCATCGCCGTCGTGCTGCTGGGGCTGGTGCTGGTGTCCGGCCTGGATGGCGCCAGCTTCAGCGCGCGCGGCGCCCTTGGCGACGTCATGTTCGTGGCCGCGGGCAGCCTGTGGGCGGCATTCGGCATCCTGCTGCGCAAGCACCGGCTCGACCCGCTGTTGGCGACCGCGGTGGTGTCGATCTCCGCGCTGGCGACCTATGTACCGGCCTACTTCTGGCAGGTCGGTGTCGAGCGGCTGATGGCGGTCGCGCCGCCGGTGTTCTGGACCGAAGTCGTGGTGCAGGGTCTCATCGCGGGTGCCGGCACCCTGTTCACCTACGCCAGGACGGTCTCGCTGCTCGGCCCAGCGGGCGCCGCCATCTTTCCTGCATTGGCACCCGGACTGGCCGCGCTGATGGCCTGGCCCGTGCTCGGGCATGTGCCGACTGGGACAGAAGCGGTGGGACTGGTCACCGTCATGGTCGGACTGGTCGTGGCGGTGACGGCTCGCCCCGCCGCCATGCCGCGTGCACGCGGCGGATGACGAGTGCGGAGGGCGGGGCGGCGTCGGCCGCCTGCTGCCGCACGGGCGCTCAGGCCCGCGCCGCCTCCAGCAGCATCCGCACCGTCTCCACGCCCTCGATCGGCCGGGGATTGGTGCGGATCCACGGGTCGTGCATCGCCGCCTGGGCGACCGCTTCGATGCCTTCGTCGTCGTCCAGGCCCACCTCGCGCAGCGTGCGCGGCAGCCCCAGCCCCTCGATCAGCCCCGCCACCGCCTGCCACGCGGGCACGCGGGGCTGGCCCATGGCTTCGCTGATCATCGCGTGCTGCTCGCGCACCACCGGCTCGTTGAAGCGCATCACATGCGGCATGAGGATGCAGGACGTGAGCCCGTGCGGCACGCCACCCGTGCCGCCCAGGGCGTGGCCGATGCCATGGCTCGCGCCCTTGTTGACGCCTGCTTGAGAGCCCACGGTGGAGAGCCAGCCCGCCACCTGCGCATCGAGCCGCGCGCGCAGGTTGCCCGCGTCGCGATGGGTGGCCGGCAACGCGCGGGTCAGCAGGCGGATGGCCTGCAGCGCCGTCCCCTGCGAATAGGGCTGCGCGTCGATGGAGCAGATGTCCTCCACCGCATGGTCGAGCGCCCGCACGCCGGTCGACAGCCACAGCGCCTGGGGCGTGGGCAGCGTCACCGACGGATCGAGCACGACGACGCGCGGCACTTGCTGCGGATGGGTGAACACCTCCTTCAGGCGCGTCCGCGGATGCGTGACGCCGGCATAGGCCGTGAACTCTGCGCCGGCGAGTGTGGTGGGCACCGCCAGCAGCGGCAACTGCGGCGCGCGCACCCCAGCGCCTGCCGCGGTCATCGACTGCGAGGGCAACTTGCGCAGGGCGTCCATGTCGTCCACCGTGCCGACGTCGTTGGCCAGGCAGGTCGCCACCACCTTGGCCGCATCGATGACGGAGCCACCACCCAGGGCCACCAGCAGGTCGGCTTCGGCGCGCCGGGCAGCCTCCACCGCAGCAATGACGTGGTCGCGCGGCGTATGGGCGGCGATGCCGCTCCAAGTGGACGCATGGCGCGCGCCCAATGCGGCGGCCAGGCGCGCGGGCACTTCCGTCTGTTCGGCCAGCAGCGCGGCGGTCAGCACGAAGACGCGCTTGGCGCCCAGTCGCTCGGCCTCTGCCGCGATCACCTCGGCCGCCGGCTGGCCAAAGACCACGCGCTCGATCTTGGGCAGGGTGTAGACGCCGCGGTACAGCTCGTCATTCATGTCGCTTCGACTCCTTGCGGCGCGGTGGGCCGCCGTGATGGCATTCAGGGGATCGGTGCATGACGGGCGGCCTATTGCAGTTCCAAGCCGGTGAGCTTGACCAGCGACTTCCAGCGCGCGATCTCCTCGACCTGGTAGCGGCGCATGTCCTCGGGCGAGGAAAGCCGCATGGTCACCAGCTGGCCTTCGTAGAACTTGCGGGTCTCGTCGCTGCGCCCGGCCTGGGCGAACAGTTCGGCGAGCCGCCGCGTCGCCTCGGGTGGCGTCCTGGCGGCCACGGCCGCGCCCACCCACGTGAAGGCATCGAAGGCAGCCAGGCCGGCCTCGGGCGCGCTGGGCACGTCGGGCATCAAGGGCGAGCGCTGGGGCGCCGCGAGCATCAGCCCACGCAGGCGGCCCGACTTGACCAGCTCGACCGTGCTGCTCGCGTCGACGATGGCGAAGTCCACGTTGCCTGCCATGACAGCGGCACCGGCATCGCCCGAGCCCTTGTAGTTGATGGGCGTGGCCTTGATGCCGGCAAGCTGGTCCATCCACTCCGCATACAGCGTGTACGAGATCGAGCCCGAGCCATAGTTGAGCGCACCGGGCCGCTGCCTGGCATCGGCCACCAGATCGGCCACGCTGCGGTAGCGCGAGGTCGGCGGCACCACCAGCATCACGGGCGCGCCCACCAGCAACGAGATCGGCGCAAGATCGACCAGCGGGTCGTAGGGCAACTTGCGGAAGGCCGCCGCATTGGTCGCCAGGGTCGAGTTGCTGCCGAGCAGCACCGTGTGCCCATCGGCCGGCGCATTCAGCACCATCTGCACGGCAATGAAGCCATTGCCGCCGGGCTTGTTCTCGACGATGGCGGGCTGGCCCGACATCTCCCCGAGCAGCCGCGCGAAGTGCCGCGCCGCGATGTCCGTGCCGCTGCCCGGCGGAAAGGGCACCACGAGCTTGAGCGGACGCGATGGGAAGGGCTCCGTCGCCGCGAGGGCGCCCGTCGCCTGGGTGGCCGCGAGGCCAGCACCGCCAAGCAGTGCAAGCCACCTGCGGCGATTGAAGGAATGCTGGGGCATGACGATGTCTCCGTTGTTGTTGCCGCCCGCTGTCGATCATGGGCGGCAGCCCCTTCTTTCTCAACCGGGCTCACGCCAGTCATTTCCATAGAATGGAAAACTCCCTTAAGCACCCCACACCCGGGAACTGCCCTTTGCGACCTCGCAAGCCTGTCGACCGCACCGACACCGCCACCGCTACCAACCAGACCCTGCGCCGCGGCCTGGCATTGCTCAAGGCCTTCCGGCCCGGCTTTCCCGTCCTGACCAACGGCGCCCTGGCGGAGCTGAGCGGCCTGGCGCCGTCGACGGTCAGCCGCATGACCGGGGCGCTGGTCGAGGCAGGCCTGCTGCGGCAGTTGCCTGGCGCGGGCGGCTACGCGCCCACGGCGGCCTGCATCAGCCTGGGCTTTGCGACCTTCCAGGCGATGGCACCGGTGCGTCAGCAGGTGCTGGCCCGCATGGAAGAGGCCGCCGACCGCCACAACGTGAGCGTGAGCCTGGCCGCCCCCGACGGCGATGACATGGTCTACGTCGACACCTTCCGCCGTGCGCGGCGCGAGACGCTGATGCACATTGCGCCGGGCGTGCGCATTCCCATGACCTACACCGCCCTCGGCACGGCCGCGCTGGCCTGCATGCCGGCGCAGGCACGGGCGATGCACATCGCCCACCTGGTCGCGCGCCACACGGGTGACCGCGCCGCCCTGCGCGCGCAGATCGAAGCGGGCGTACAGCGCCACCAGATGCATGGCTGGTGCCAGGCCTCATGGGTGGCCGACGTGGTGGGCGTGGCGCGCGCGGTGCACCTGCCGGCGCACGGCATCCTCAGCTTCAATTGCGCGGGCTCGTCGTCGCAGATGAGCGCGTCGAAGATCGAGCGCAAGCTGGTGCCGTTGCTGTTCGAGCTGACCGAACTGGCCCTGGCCGGCGACAGCCAAGCGCGCTGATGGCAGCGGCCGTCGACCCCAGAGCCGGCCCCTAGAATCCGCCCGCTCCAGCGCCCCTCACCTGCTCATGAAACACCACGCCAAACGCGCCAGCATCAAGGACGTGGCGGCGTTCGCGGGCGTGTCGCTGGGCAGCGTGTCGCGGGTCATCAACAAGGCCGGCAATGTCGGCGACGAAGTGCGTGCGCGGGTGGAGCGCGCCATGCGCGAGCTGGACTATTCACCCGACCAGACGGCGCAGGCCTTGCGCTCGCGCAGTTCGCGCACGGTGGGCTGCATGTTCACCGACGTGGCCAATCCGCTTTATGCGCGGCTCTACCAGACCTTCGAGACCAAGCTGCACAAGGCCGGCTACATGGTGCTGCTGGCCAACAGCCTGAACGACCTGCAGCGCGAACGCGAGATTCTGTCGATGTTCCAGAGCCGCCGCATGGACGGCGCCATCATCGCGCCGGGCCACGAGCGCGATCCGGCCCTGCTCGAGACGATGGACAAGCTGGGCCTGCCCGTGGTCGTCCTCGACCGCGACATGGACGTGGCGCACGACCGCGTGCTGTTCGACCACCTGCGCGGCCTGCACGACGCCGTGCAGCACCTGGCCGCGCTGCGGCACCGCGACGTGGCCCTGCTCATCGCCGATGTGCCCAACCGGCCCATGCGTCGGCGCCTCGAAGGTTTCAGGGCCGGCCTCGAGGCCGCCGGTCTGGCGTTCCGCCCGGAGCGGGTGGTGCGGCTGGGCTCATCGACCAGCCCGGCCTATGACGAAGTGCTGCGGCTGCTGCGCCCGGCCGACCGGCCGACGGCGCTGATCACCCCCGGCACCAGCGTGCTGGCCGATGCGCTCAACGCGGCCGAAGCGCTGGGCCTGCAGGTGCCGCGCGACCTGTCCATCGTGAGCCTGGGCGACCCGGACTTCGCGCGCCATCACCGGCCCTCGATCACCAGCATCGCCATCGACCACGAGATCGCGGCCGATGCCGGCGTGGACATGCTGCTCAAGCGCATGCGCGGCGAACCGCCCGCGCAACCGCGCGAGGCCATGGCGCCCGCGCGCTTCGTGGCGCGCGAGTCGACCGGGCCCGCCCCCACCCAGCCCCGTCGCCGCGCACCCCCCCCCCGCCCCAGAGAC
>NZ_CAJYES010000056.1 GCF_913773995.1 uncultured Pseudacidovorax sp. | reverse complement strand
CGCCTCCATCACCGCAGTGGCCGAGGCCACGGCACTGGCCATCGAACGCATCGCGGCCGCCATCCGGCAGCCAGGGGGCGATCAGGCCGTGCAGCTCAAGGTGGCCGAGCGCGCCGTCGACGCCTACAGCAAGGTCGCAGCGGACGCCAAGACCACCCTCATCGTGCCCAGCAACATGACCGATACCGCCGGACTGATCGCTTCCGCGATGCAGATGGTGCGCGCCGGCCGCGGCGGCTCAAATCCGGGTTAGAATCATGGGCTCCACGGAGCGGTGGATGAGTGGTTTAAGTCGCACGCCTGGAAAGCGTGTGTGGGTTAATAGCCCACCGCGGGTTCGAATCCCGCCTGCTCCGCCAGAGATTCCAAACCCGTTGTCACCCAACGGGTTTTTTCTTTGGGGTTTCGACCAAGTGTCGCGCTGGCAATGCCTTGCCAGCTCACTGTAAGTGAAAACTGAGCCATATGGCGAGCGCCCTGCCGCGGTGGTCAAGTTCACAAGCCACATGCGGCCAGCTGTCAGACGGCCATTCAACAACATGCCCAATGCCCAACGGCCGATCAACATGGGCGCGACGACCAGCATAGTCTCTCCATAAGACAGCTCTCGGCAAACCACAAATAGCCGCCTGCCCCCGCGGCCAGCAACAAAAACTGTAAGACACCGAACAGGCGACTGCCGAGCGACAACGGGGGGTCATATCGCTGAGCCGCCGCCTGCAAATCGTACGGCTCCTCTTGGGACTGCACCTCGTCGGCAAGCCAGCCGGACGGCTTCCACAACAGTCGGAGTTTGTCCGACCAGCGCCGCGTATGGGCTACGAGCGCTGCAATGTCTGCGTAGCCCTTGCCCACCGCCCAGAGCGGGTTCCAGCTCTTCAACGGAGTCCGGCTTCCATAGACACAAGGCTCGTCTTCTTCTTTGAAGGTGCCAAACATTCGATCCCAGATGACCAGCATCCCGCCGTGTTCTTGCGGGTCAGTACGCAGTAAGCGAATTCACAAGCCATCAGCACAATGAACCCGGGCAGCGCATAGACGATGATCTTGTCCATCGATTGAATTCACAGCGACGAGCAGATCAGCTGATTTGATGATGTCGCCGGGAGTTGCAGTCATGGCCGCTCTGAAACCGAGGAGACTTTCGATGCGGACGCCCGGTCAGTAGCGTTACGGTTGCAGTTGTTGTGGAGTGAACGGGCGCAGCAACAAAAAACCCCGCCGATCTTTCGATGGGCGGGGTTAGCGAAGGCTGGCGGAAACGGAGGGATTCGAACCCTCGATGAGGCTCTACACCCCATACTCCCTTAGCAGGGGAGCACCTTCGGCCACTCGGTCACGTTTCCAGTGCGCTAGGCAGACCGTGATTATGCCATCGAATCTGCCCTGTTCGGCCCCAGAGGCCGCGCGTTGCGCATTAATTTGCGGGCTGGTCCAGGTCGAAGGCCTTGTGCAGTGCGCGCACGGCCAGCTCCATGTACTTCTCGTCGATCACGACGGACGTCTTGATCTCGCTGGTGGAGATCATCTGGATGTTGATGCCCTCCTCGCTCAACACGCGGAACATCTTTGCTGCAACGCCCACGTGGCTGCGCATGCCGATGCCGACGATGCTCACCTTGCAGATCTTGGTGTCGCCCACGATGTCGGCCGCGCCCAGCGTCGGCAGGACCTTGGTCTTGAGCAGGTCCACCGTGCGCGCGAACTCCGCGCGGTTGACGGTGAAGCTGAAGTCGGTCTTTCCGTCCTTCGAAAGGTTCTGGATGATCACATCCACCTCGATGTTGGCGTCGGCCACGGCGCCCAGGATGTGGTACGCAATGCCCGGCTTGTCGGGCACGCCCAGGACGGAGATCTTGGCTTCGTCGCGGCTGAAAGCGATGCCGGACACGACGGCTTGTTCCATGGTTTCGTCTTCCTCGAAGGTGATCAGAGTGCCCGACACGGCCTCTTCATTGATGTCGATGTCCCAGGGCGTGAAGCTGGAGAGCACGCGCAGCGGCACGCGGTACTTGCCGGCGAATTCCACCGAGCGAATCTGCAGCACCTTGGAGCCCAGGCTGGCCATCTCCAGCATCTCTTCGAAGCTTATCTTGGCCAGGCGGCGCGCATCGGGCTCGACGCGCGGGTCGGTGGTGTAGACGCCGTCGACGTCGGTATAGATCAGGCACTCGTCGGCCTTCATCGCGGCGGCGATCGCCACGGCCGAGGTGTCGCTGCCGCCACGGCCTAGCGTGGTGATGTTGCCCAGCTCGTCCACGCCCTGGAAGCCGGTGACGACGACCACGCGGCCCGCGTCCAGGTCGGCGCGTACGCGCTCGTCGTCGATGCGCTCGATGCGGGCCTTCGTGTAGCTGCTGTCGGTCTGCACGCCCATCTGCCAGCCGGTATAGCTCACGGCCTCCACGCCTTCGCTTTGCAGCGCAATGGCCAGCAAGGCCGACGAGGCCTGCTCGCCGGTCGCGGCCAGCATGTCCAGCTCGCGGTTGTAGGGCGTGGTGGGCTTGGCCGGGGCCAGCTCCTTGGCCAGGCCCAACAGGCGGTTGGTCTCGCCGCTCATGGCGCTGGGGACCACCACCATGCGATGGCCCGCGCGCGCCCATTTGGCGACGCGCTTGGCGACGTTGCGGATGCGCTCGGTCGAGCCCATCGACGTGCCGCCGTACTTGTGAACGATCAATGCCATGGGTGAGATGTCGGAAGAAAAGTGAGTCGCCTGATCGGCGTCGCCCGGGACGGCGGGCCTGGAGAATGGCCTGCGCGGTGGCGGCCCGGATGCCATTCAGCGCGGGGGCTTCGGCAGGGGCGCGCCATTGTACCAATGCAGGGTGTCGCCTTCGCGCAGCACCTGGCCGCTGCCGGCCTTGAGGTGGATGCGGTGCCCGCGCGTGGTACAGGCCGCGATCTGGTCGAGCAATTCGTCGAGCTGACGGGCGCTGGGCGGCCTGCCCGCTTCGAGCGCCAGCCATGCACGCAGGGCATTGGCCTGCCGGGCGCGGGGCAATCGCTGCAGCGCGGCGATGCGTGGCGGCACACCTGTGTCGGCCAGATCGGCGCGGGCCAGATCGGCCAGCATCTGCTGCGCCTCGGCCGCGTGGCGGACGCTGCGGGCAAAGGTCTCCCGGAACTGAGGGAAGGTCTCGGCCAGGACGGGCAACAACTGACGACGAATTCGGTTGCGGGTGTAGCGCACATCCGCGTTGGTCGGATCGTCCACCCAGCACTCACCCTGCGCGCGAAGCCAGTCGCGGATGGCGCCGCCCGGTAGTTCGAGCAGGGGCCGGTACCAGCGCAGCCCGTCGCGCTCGGCCACAGGCGGCATCGCGGCCAGGCCGGGCAGACCGGCGCCGCGAGAGAGGGCAAGGAGGAGCGTCTCCACCTGGTCATCCGCATGGTGGCCCAGCACGATGTCGCGGATCGCGCCAGAAACATCGCTGGGGCCGGCCAAGCTCGTTTCGAGACTCCCCGGCGTTTGTGCGGCGAGCGCCGCAAGCGCCCGGTAACGCCCGCGCCGCGCAGCTTCCTCCGGGCTTTCCCCTGGCGAATGTGTCGCATCGATGCGGCCTACGCGCAGCGGCACGCCGTGTCGCGCGCAAAGCGCTTGGCAGTGCTGCTCGAAGTCCTCCGCTGCGGCCTGCAACCCGTGATTGACGTGCAGGGCGACCACCTGCCCCGGCCAGCGGCGCACACAAGCCACCAGCAGTGCTGTCGAGTCGGCACCCCCACTCAGCGCAACGCCCAGCGGGAGCCGAGGCGAAAGCGCGCCCACGGCGGACTCGATGCGTCCGGGCGGGGGAACTGGACGCATGCCTGTAGCTCCAATCCCATTCATGGCCGTCGCATGCCCGCGACGACCGAACCAAGGACTGAGCCTATGTGGAAACTGGGACGACTGTGGTGGGCCATGCGTGGTGAGCTGGCCCTCGCCTGGGCCGTGTTGCGCAACGGCAGCGCCCCCTGGGGCGCCAAGCTGGCGGTACTCGCTGCAGCCGCGTACCTGCTGAGCCCGCTGGACCTGGTCACGGATGCCGTTCCCGTGCTGGGCTGGCTGGACGACGGCATCGTGGTCTTTCTCCTGCTGAGGCTGTCGCAGAAGCTGCTGCCACCAGGCATGGCCGATGCCCTTCGCGCCCGCGCTGCGACCACACGGCGCTGAGGCGGGCGAACGGTCTCAGCGGCCCGCGTCGGCCTTTGTGTCGGCGAAGCGCCCGTAGCTCTGAATGCGCTCATAGCGGCGGTCCAGCAGTTCGCGCGGCTTGAGGTCCACCACCTGGCGCACCGCCTCGGTCAGCGCCCGCTTCAGGAAGGAAGCCATCTGTCGATGGTCGCGATGGGCGCCACCCACCGGCTCGTTCACGATCTTGTCGACCAGACCAAGCGCCTTGAGGCGATGCGCCGTGATGCCCAGGGCATCCGCCGCGTCCTGCGCCCGGTCGGCCGTCTTCCAGAGAATGGAGGCGCAGCCCTCGGGGCTGATGACCGAATACACCGAGTACTGCAGCATCAGCACCTGATCCGCCACCGAGATGGCAAGGGCACCGCCGGAGCCGCCCTCGCCGATGATCGTGGTGAAGATCGGCACTTCCAACTGCGCCATCTCGAAGATGTTGCGGCCGATGGCCTCGGACTGCCCGCGCTCCTCGGCATCGATGCCGGGGTAGGCGCCCGGCGTATCGACGAAGGTGAAGACTGGCAGCTTGAACTTCTCGGCCGTCTTCATCAGGCGCAGCGCCTTGCGATAGCCCTCGGGCTTGCTCATGCCGAAGTTGCGCGCCGTGCGCTCCTTCGTGTCGCGGCCCTTCTGGTGGCCCAGCACCATGCAGGGCATGCCATTGAAACGCGCGAGGCCACCGACGATCGACAGGTCGTCGGCGAAGTGGCGGTCGCCGTGCAGCTCAACGAAATCCGTGAACATCTCGTTCACGTAGTCCAGGGTGTAGGGCCGCTCCGGATGGCGGGCGATCTTCGTGATCTGCCACGGCGTGAGGCTGCTGTAGATCTCTTTGGTCAGCTGCTGGCTCTTCTTGCCGAGCTGGTCGATCTCTTCCGAGATGTCGACCGCCGATTCGCTCTGCACATAGCGCAGCTCTTCGATCTTGCTTTCGAGTTCGGCAATGGGTTGCTCGAAGTCGAGGAAGCTACGTTTTGCCAAGATCTACTCCTGTGAAGTCAATAGGCCACGGGCAGGGGCTCGAGCGAGCGCCAAATGTACCAAGTGGCCACACTGCAATAAGGGGCCCAGGCGACGGCCACTTCGCGCGCATCGCTGCGGCTGACGGGGTCACCCGAGAAATACTGCTGGCTGATACCGGCGATGAGGCTGGCGTCGTCCAGCGGCAGGATGTTGGGACGCAGCAGGTGGAAGATGAGGAACATCTCCGCCGTCCACCGGCCGATGCCGCGAATGGCCACGAGCTCGGCGATGATCATCTCGTCGGCCATGTCCTTCCAGGCGTCGACGTGCACGGTGCCGCCGTCGAAGTGCAGCGCGAGGTCGACGAGGTACTCCACCTTGCGCGCGGACAGGCCCGCCGCACGCATGTCGTCCACCTTCAGCTTGAGCACGTTGGCGGGCGTCATGCGGCGCGGCAGCTTCTCGAAGCGCTCCCACACCGACTGCGCGGCTCTCACCGAGATCTGCTGGCCCACGATGCTGCGCGCCAGCGTGGTGAAGGCGTCGCCGCGCGACTGCAGCCGTGCGTCGCCGAACTGCGGGATCAGCCGGCGCATCACGCGGTCCTTCTTGACCAGGTGGCGGCAAGCCTCCTCCCAATAGTCGGGCGTGATGAATTCCGGAGCCTGCGGGCGCGGTGCAGCCATGGCCAGCGTTGCCGTCGTGTCCACGGATTACTGGGCCGACGCCCAGGTGGTGCCCGCGGGACCGTCCTTGAGCACGACGCCCTGGGCGAGCAGGTCGTTGCGGATGCGGTCGGCCTCGGCGAAGTTCCTGGCGGCCTTGGCCGCGGCGCGCTCATCGATGCGCGCCTGGATGACCGCATCATCGAGACCAGCGCCGGCCTGCAGGTAGGCACGCGGCTCGGACTGCAACAGGCCCAGCGTGCCGGCCAGCGCCTTGAGCAAGCCAGCGGTCTGTGACGAACGGGTGCGATTGGCCGCGGCGGCCAGTTCGAAGAGCACGGCAACCGCCTCGGGCGTGCCGAAGTCTTCATCCATCGCGGCCTTGAAGCGCGCGGCATGGGGATCTTGCCAGTCGATTTCTGCGATCTCGGCCGGCGGCACGCCGTCGAGCGCCGTGTAGAGGCGACGCAGCGCATTGCGCGCATCGTCCAGGTGCACGTCGCTGTAGTTGAGGTCGCTGCGGTAGTGTGCGCGCACGATGAAGAAGCGCAGCGTCTCGGCGTCGTACTTTTTGAGCACATCGCGGATGGTGAAGAAGTTGCCCAGGCTCTTGGACATCTTCTCGTTGTCGATGTTGATGAAGCCGTTGTGCATCCACTTCATCGCGAAGGGCTTGCCCGTGGCGCCTTCGCTCTGCGCGATCTCGTTTTCGTGGTGCGGAAACTGCAGATCCGCGCCGCCGCCATGGATGTCGAAGGTTTCACCGAGCAGGTCACAGGCCATGGCCGAGCATTCGATGTGCCAGCCGGGGCGGCCGGTGCCGAAGGGACTCTCCCACTTGGCCTCGGCGGGCTCGGTCGGCTTGGCACTCTTCCAGAGCACCGGATCGAGCGGGTCTTCCTTGCCCTCGGCCACGGCCACGCGGTTGCCGGCATGAAGCTCGTCGAGCGACTTGCCCGACAGCTTGCCGTAGCCCGGGAACTTGCGCACCGCATAGTTCACATCGCCGTCGGCCGAGCGGTAGGCCAGGCCCTTGCGTTCCAGCGTCTCGATCATCGACAGCATCTGCGGGATGTAGTCGGTGGCGCGCGGGTCGTGCGTCGGGCGCTCCACGCCCAGCGCGTCTGTATCCTCGTACATCGCGTCGATCATGCGGGCGGTGAGGGCTTTGAGCGTCTCTCCGTTCTCCACCGCACGGCGGATGATCTTGTCGTCGATGTCGGTGATGTTGCGCACGTAGGTCACGCGCCAGCCGCGGGCCTTGAACCAGCGCTGCACAACGTCGAACGCGATCATCGAACGGGCATGACCCACATGGCAGAAGTCGTAGACCGTGATGCCGCACACGTACATCCGTACATGGCTTGCCTCCAGCGGCGAAAACTCCTCCAGTGCACGCGTGAGCGTGTTGTAGATACGCAGGGTCATGAAAATCGGAATGGGCGCCGTTGAAAGGTGGCGCCAGCCTGGAGATCGATCATGCGCCGCTGCGGGCGCACTGCCAAGGGCTTCGGACAACCCATGGCTACAATCCCACGAGTATAAACGGCCCCTGCGCAGCGCCCGTTCCCACGGGCCCGCCGCATCCAACCATGCCGGGGCGCACTCGCGGTCCGGCCTCATTCGCTCCATGACGCACGCCGCCTCTCCCGTCGCCCGTTCATTGCTTCGCGCCGCCCTTGCTGGTGTGCTCATCGCAGGCGCCGGCGCGGCGTTGGCCGACGACTACGCCGACGTCAATGCGCTGTTGCGCTCGGGCAAGGCCACCGAGGCACTCGACAAAGCCGATCGCTACATCGCCGGCAATCCGCGCGATCCGCAGATGCGCTTCCTGCGCGGCGTGATCCTCAGCGAACAAGGCAAGCAGCAAGACGCCGCCGACACCTTCGTCAAGCTCACGCAGGACTACCCCGAACTGCCCGAGCCGTACAACAACCTCGCCGTCATCTATGCGGCCGAGGGCCAGCTCGACAAGGCGCGCGACGCGCTCGACAACGCCTTGCGGCTCAATCCCAACTACGCCGTAGCCCACGAGAACCTGGGCGATGTCTATGTACGCCTGGCTGCACGCCAGTACAACCGCGCGCAATCCTTCGCATCGACCAGTTCCAGCGTTGCGCCCAAGCTTGCACTGGTGCGCCAACTGGTGGACACCACCGGCAACGCTGCCAATGGCA
>NZ_CAJYES010000055.1 GCF_913773995.1 uncultured Pseudacidovorax sp. | reverse complement strand
GATCTGCGGCCCCATCGATGCGGTATTGATGGGCACCGCCACCGCACCGGCCCAGCCACAGCCGAGAAAGGCCTCCAGGAACTCCGGCCGGTTGCCCGCGAGGATGGCGACCCGGTCGCCACGTTCGATGCCGGTTGCCCGTAAAGCGCCCGCCCGGGCCGCGGCGCGGTGCGGCACGTCGTCATGCCGCCAGCGCTGGCCGCCGATGCGCACTGCCGACGCATCGCCGAAACGCGTGGGCTGTCGCCGCAGCATCTGCGGCAGCGTGCGCTGCGCCACCGGCAGCAGGGCGTCCGTTTCAGTCGTCGTCATGGGTGCCGCCGCCCAGGTAGGTCGCGCGCACGCGCTCGTCGTCGGCCAGGGCCGCCGAGTCGCCGGACAGCGCCACCTCGCCCGTCTCCAGCACGTAGCCGAAGTCCGAGCTTTCCAGCGCGGCGCGGGCGTTCTGTTCCACCAGCAGGATCGAGACGCCGTCCTCGCGCAGCTGCCGCACGATGGACAGGATCTCCTGCACGATGAGCGGCGCCAGCCCCAGGCTGGGCTCGTCGAGCATCAGCAGGCGCGGCGCGGACATGAGTGCGCGGCCCACGGCCAGCATCTGCCGCTCGCCACCCGAGAGCGTGTCGGCCCGCTGCCCGCGACGCTCGGCCAGGCGCGGAAAGCGCGCATACACGCCGTCGAGCCGCTGCCGCAGCGCGTCGGAACGCAGGCGGCGCGAATAGGCGCCCAGGCGCAGGTTGTCCAGCACGGTGAGTTCGCCGAAAAGCTCGCGCTTCTCCGGCACCAGGCACAGGCCGCGCTCGACGCGCGATTCGACGTCGAGCCCGGCCAGGTCCTCGCCCTCGAAGCGGATCGTGCCGCGCGACGGCAGCAGGCCCATGGCCGCCGCCAGCAACGTGGTCTTGCCCGCGCCGTTGGGCCCGATGACCGAGATGATCTGCCCTGGCTGCAAGGCCAGCGAGACACCGCGCACCGCCTCGACCTGGCCGTAGCCCACGTGCAGGTCGGCGATCTCCAGCATGGAGGTGGCGCTCATCGCTGCGACACCTCCGGCTTCGCCTGCGGTGCGAGCGCCTCTCGGAACGGCCGTGCGGGCGCTCATACCGTACTCCCCAGGTAGGCCGCCTGCACGCGCTCGTCGGCGCGCACCGCGGCGGGCACGCCCTCGACCAGTTTGGAGCCGAAGTTCATGACCACCAGTCGGTCCACCAGCTTCATCACGAAGTCCATGTCATGTTCCACGATCAGGATGGTCACGCCCTCGTCACGCAGCTTGCGCAGCAGGTCGCCCAGGGCCATCTTCTCCTTGCGGCGCAGGCCGGCGGCGGGTTCGTCCAGCACCAGCAGCACCGGGTCGGCCGCCAGAGCGCGGGCAATCTCCAGGATGCGCTGGGTACCCAGGGGGAGCGCGCCAGCCATCTCGTGGGCGCGGTCGCCCAGGCCGATGCGGTCCAGCTGGCGCTGGGCCTCCTGCAGGATCTGGCGCTCCTCCTGCCGGTCCAGCCGCAGGCCGGCACGCAGCACGCCAGCCCCGGCTCGGGCATGGGCGCCCAGGGCCACGTTGTCCAGCAAGCTCATGTGCGGGCGCAGCTTGACATGCTGGAAGGTGCGCGCCAGGCCCAGCCGAGCCACGTCGCGTTGCTGCATCTTGCTGATGTCCTGGCCCAGGAACTGCACCCGGCCCGAGGTCATCTGCGCGGTGCGCGTGAGCAGGTTGAACATGGTCGACTTGCCGGCGCCGTTGGGGCCGATCAGGCCCACGATCTCGCCGGCCTGCACGTCGAAGCTCACGTCGTTGACCGCCACCAGCCCGCCGAAGCGCTTGACCGCACCCTGCACCGACAGCAGCGGCGTGCCGCGCGCCGGCATGGCGCGCTGCGCCAGGGGCGGCACCGGTGCGGCCAGTTCGGGCACGGCGACGGGCGCGCGTGCACCGCGGCGCAGACGCCAGCGGCGCACATAGCCCATCACGCCGCCGCGCGCGAAGTGCAGCAGCGCGATGAACAGGGCCGCGAAGGTCACGGCCTCCAGCTGGCCGGCCCATTGGGTGACCAGCGGCAGCACGTCCTGCAGCACGTTCTTGAGCACCAGCACCAGGCCCGCGCCCACCAGCGCGCCGGCCAGGCTGCCCAGGCCGCCCGCCAGAGCCATCAGCAGGTATTCGATGCTGGCCCGGACGTCGAAGGGCGAAGGGCTGACGAAGCGGTTCATGTGCGCATAGAGCCAGCCCGCCAGCCCCGCGAACAGTGCGGCCGTGACGAAGAGCGTGAGCTTGACGCGGTAGGCATCGGCCCCCACGCTCGCCAGCAACGTCGCGCCGCCGCGCAGGCCGCGGATGGCACGACCGGGCCGCGAATTGAGCAGGTTGTGGCTGAACAGGCAGGCCAGGCCCACGATGGCCCAGATCAGGTAGTAGATGGAGCGCGGGTCCGACAGCGCCCAGCTACCGATGCGAAGCGGCGGAATGTTCGACAGGCCCGTGTGCCGCCCCAGCCCGTCCACATTGCCGAAGAGCAGCGCAATCGACAGCCCCCACGCGATGGTGGACAGCGGCAGGAAGTGCCCGCCCAGCCGAAGCGTGAGCGCGCCGATGGCCAGGGCCGACAGTCCGGTGAGCAGCAACGCGAAGGGCAGCCCCAGCCAGGGCGACAGGCCCTGCGCCGTGGTCAGCCAGGCGGTCGAATAGGCCGCGATGCCTACGAAGGCTGCCTGCCCGAAGGAGGTGGCACCGCCCACGCCGGTGAGCAGCACCAGCCCCAGCGCCACCAGGGCGCCGATGCCGATGTCGTTGAGCAGCGAGACGGTGAAGCTGCCGGCCACCGCCGGCACCACGGCCAGCAGGGCGACCACCGCCGCGATGAGGAATGCGGAAGTGCCGCGCTTCATTGGTCGATCTCCTCGGCTTCTTCCTCGTGGTGGCGCGCCATGTACGAGCGCGCCATCAGCACCGGGATCAGCAGGCTGAACACGATCACGTCCTTGAGCGCCCCGCTCCAGAAGGAGGCGAAGCTCTCGATGATGCCCACGGCCAGCGCGCCGATGGCCGTCACCGGGTAGCTCACCAGCCCGCCGATGATGGCCGCCACGAAGGCCTTGAGGCCGATGATGAAGCCCGAGTCGTAATACATGGTGGTGACCGGCGCGATCAGCACGCCGATCAGCCCCGCCAGCAGCGAAGCACAGCCATAGGCCAGCAGCGCCGTGCGCGCCGGCCGGATGCCCACCAGCCGCGCGCCCGTGCGGTTGACCGCCGTGGCCCGCAGCGCCTTGCCGGTCACAGTGCGCTCGAACACCAGGAAGAACAGGCCGCTGAGCACGATGGCCGCGCTCACCATCAGCACCACCTGGCCGCTAACGGTGAAGCCGTCGCCCAGCGTCAGCGAGGCCGACGTCAGCGCGCTGGTGCGCGAGCCCTCCGGCCCGAAGAACAGCAGGCCCAGGCCCGACAGCAGGAAGTGCAGCGCCAGCGACACGATCAGCAGCACCAGCCCCGAGGCATCGGCGATGGGCTGGAACACCACCCGCGCCAGCAGCGGTGCCACCGGCACCACCAGCAGCACCGAGGCCACGATCTGCAGTGCCACCGGCACGCCGGCGCGTGCCGCGGCCCAGGCGATGGCGCAGGGCACGAGCGGCAGCACGCCCCACAGCAGCAGCGCCTTCGGGATGTGCCGCGCCTCGCCCTTGCGCAGCAGGCTGCCCACCTCGGTGAGCAGCGCCAGTGCGGCCAGGAAAATCACCATGCCGATGGTGGGCGGCAGCTTGCCGGTCTCGAAGGCCGCCAGCGTCAGCGCGGCGAAGGCCGCGATGTCGCCGAAGGGCACGAACACCACCCGCGTGACCGAGAAGATCAGCACCAGGCCGAGCCCGGCCAGCAGGTAGATGGCGCCGTTGGCCAAGCCGTCGATGCCCAGGATGAGGGCGACGTCCCAGGTCATGGTCGGGGGGTCCTTTGCGTCGTCGTGGGGGTCGTGTGCATGCCTTGCGCTCCCTGTGCCGATATCAGGGCGCCAGCTTCCACTGGCCCTTGTCGAGCGTGACGATCACGCGCGCGCGCTCGTCCACGCCGTACAGGTCGCCGGGCTTGAAGTTGTAGACGCCGTGCGTGCCCACCACCTCGCGGGTGCTGAAGATGGCATCGCGCAGGGCGGCGCGGAACTCGGGCGTGCCGGGCTCGCCCTTGCCGGCCGCCAGCACGCGCTGGGCGGCGTCGGCGAACACCAGCCAGCCGTCGAAGGAATAGGCCGAGAAGGCATCGCTGGTGGGCGCGTTGTTGACCTTCTGGTAGATGTCTCGGAAGGCCAGGCCCATCTTGCGGGTCGGATGGTCGGCCGGCAGCTGCTCGGCCACGATGACGGGGCCGGTGGGCATCAACGCGCCCTGCCCCGCCGCGCCGACCACGCGCACGAAGTCGGGGTTGATCAGGCCGTGCTGGCCGTAGACCTTGCCCTTGAAGCCGCGGTCGGCCAGGGCCAAGAAGGGCAAGGCGCCCGGCGTGCCGGCGCCACCGGTCATCACCGCGTCGGGCCGCATGGCCAGCAGCTTGAGCACCTGGCCGGTGACCGACTGGTCGGATCGTGCATAGCGTTCGTTGCCAAGTACCTGAATGCCGGCTTCCTTGGCCGCCTGGTTGAGGGCGGTGAACACCAGGTCGCCCCAGGCGTCCGAGAAGCCGATGTAGCCCACGGTGCGCACGCCGTCCTTCTTCATGCGCTGTACCACCGCGTCGATCATCAGCTGCGTGGGCTGGGCCACCGTCATCACCCAGGCGTTGTCGGCCGGGTTCAGCAGGATGGGCGTGAGGCCGATCATGGGCACCTTGGCATCGCGGCCCACCTGCGCCATGGCGATGGCGGCGGGCACGCCCGAGGTGCCCATCAGCACGTCGACCTTGTCCTCTTCCACCAGCTTGCGGGCATTGCGGCCGGCGGTGGTGGGGTCGGAGCCGTCGTCCAGCACGATGAGCTGCACCTTGCGCCCGGCGATCTCGCCCTTGTAGGCCAGCGCGGCCTGCATGCCCTTGGCATAGGGCACACCCAGCGAGGAATTCGGGCCGGAGAGCGACACGCTCAGGCCGACCTTGAGGTCGGCCGCCTGGGCGGCGATTGCGGCCGCGGCCAGGGCACCGGCAGCCAGCGCACCGCGGCCGAGGGACATCAGCTTCTTCTTCATGGAGGAACTCCTGGTTGGGAGAGGCAGGGACGGAGGGGACTAGACGAACAACTGGATGGCCGGCAACGGCTGGCCCGCATCGAGCAGGTTGACCCGCTTCTCGCGGATCAGCCAGCCCAGCGGCCCGCCGGGAACGAGGGTATGGACGCAGTGGCCGGCCAGCAGCACCTGCTGCGGGCCGCGCGACTCGACGTAGAGGAAGGCGGTGCGCAGGCGCACCGTGTCGCCGCCATCTGCTGCGGCGGGCAGCCGCCGGGGGGCCTGCAGCACATGCTGGCAGCGGCTGGCCGGATGCTGGGAGTGGGCGCGCGGGCTGTGCAGGCGCTTGACGCGCAGCTCGAGCAGCAGGCGGTCTTCCAGCGCCAGCGCGTTGTGGGTTCCGGCATCGACCTGCGCTGCGCCCTGCAACGGGATCCAGTAGCGGCCGTCGGGCGCGAAGAGCGCGAGCCAGCCGTCCCAGCGCCGGTCGTCGAGCAGTTCGGCTTCGTGGAGGATGAAGTCTTCGGGCGTCAGATGGCCTGCATAGGCCTGACCCGCCCCGCCCCCACCCCCAGACCGTTCGGGCTGAGCCTGTCGAAGCCGGGGCGCGAGCTCTGCCTGCGCGCCGTCCTGCCCTTCGACAAGCTCAGGGCGAACGGGGTTGGGCGTCTCAGGGCGAACGGAGTTGGGCGACCCGGGGCCGACGCGGTTGGCGTTGGGATCGGGATTCATGCGCCCTCCCCCATCCATTTCGCCCACGCACGGAACTGGTTGCGCATCAGGCGCTCGTCGGTGCCGCTGGTCTCTTCCACCACGTCGCTGCGCTCGCCCTCGGCAAAGCCGCGGTGCAGGCTGACCCATTCGTTGCCCTCGCCGCGCAGGCCCTGCTGCATGCTCTCGAACAGGTGCACGTCGTCGTGCGCCACCACCGACATCGGCGAAAAGACCAGCCGGTTGTAGTTCATCGAGCGCTGCAGCAGCAGATCGGGCGCACCCTCGGCGCGGAAGCTCCAGGCCTCCACCAGCGTGCGGTCCGCCGCCAACGGGCGGATCACGCGGATGGCCTGCGGCGAGCCCTTGACCGACAGGCTGGGAAAGAGCACCGCGTTCTGCGGCGAGCGCTGCAGCACCTCGTTGGCGCGCTCATCACCCAGGGCGCCGCGCAGCGCGTCCTCATAGTCCTGCAGCTGCGCGTAGCTGGAATGGATGCTGAAGCGCGTGCCCAGCACGCTGTGGCCGTTGGGGTACACCCGCCCGCCCATGCGGTCGAAGAAGTCGTAGCCCGAGCCGAAGGGCAGGATCTGCTCCATGGCCATGGGCTTCGGCGCATCGGCCGGCTGGTTCTTCCACAGTGCGTTGGCCGCCTGCGTGGCCGACTCGTGGGTGGACATGGGATGCACCGTGTCGTTGATGTTCTCCAGGTACATCTTCCAGTTGCAGTGGATGACGTTGCGCAGCACGCCGCCCGCCACCGTCAGCCGGCGTTCGGGCGAGCGATCGACCATGTTGTCGATCACCTGCAGGATGTCGCCGAAGTAGTCCTCGAAGCCCGGGCCCTGCTTCGCCAGGCGCACGAAGACGAAATCGCGGTACACGGCGACGCCTGCCACGGGCTGCAGGCCCTGGCCCGATTCGCACTGCGCCAGACCCGTGCCCTCGTAGCCCGCCTTCAGTGGCAGGGCCAGCGGCGCGCCGTCGAGCTTGTAGGTCCAGGCGTGATAGGGGCAGCGGAAGAAGCGGCCGGTGTTGCCGTGTTCCTCGGTCACCAGCTGCGCGCCCTTGTGGGCGCAGCGGTTGTAGAAGACGCCCACGCCGCCATCGGCCTGCCGCACCATCAGGAGCGGCCGGCCCGCGACCTCGCGCGTGCAGTAGTCGCCCGACGCGGGCACCTCGCTCGCATGGCCGGCGAACTGCCAGGTGCGGGCGAAGAAGCGCTCCTGCTCCAGCGCGAAGAGCTCCTGGCTCAGGTACAGGTCGCGGTGAACGCGCCGGTCCTGCACCAGGGCCTGGATCGCGGCGGGGTCATCGCGGTAGCGGGTGTTCATCGCGGGACGGGGGTGATGCGGGTTGTGTCGATCGGGCCCTCAGGGCACCAGCTTCCACTGGCCCTTTTCCATCCGCACGATCACCACCGCGCGCTTGTCCGAGCCGTAGCGGCTGTCGGGCGTGAAGTTGTAGATGCCGTGCGTGCCCACCAGCTCGCGGGTGGCGACGATGGCGTCCTTGAGCGACTGGCGGTAGGCCGGCGTGCCGGGCTCGCCCTTGGCGCGCGCCGCGGCATTGGCCAGCAGCAGGTAGGCGTCGTAGGTGTACGACGAGAAGGCATCGACCGGCGGCGCGCCATTGGCCTTCTGGTAGGCGGCACGGAAGTCCATCGACACCTTGCGGATCGGGTTGTCGGCCGGCAACTGCTCGGCCACCAGCACCGGGCCGCTGGGCACTTCCAGGCCCTCGATGGACTTGCCGCCCACGCGCACGAAGTCGGCATTGATCAGGCCGTGCGTGCCGTAGATGCGCCCCTTGTAGTTGCGCTCGGCAAGCGCCAGGTAGGGCAGCGCGCCGGGCGTGCCCGAGTTGCCGGCGAACACCGCGTCGGGCCGCTGCGCCACGATCTTGAGAACCTGGCCCGCCACCGAGCTGTCGGCGCGCGCATAGCGCTCGTTGGCCACCACCTTGATGCCGGCCTCGCCCGCACTCTTGACCAGCGAGTCGTAGGCCAGGTCACCCAGCGCGTCGGAAAAGCCGATGAAGGCCACCGTCTTGACGCCCGCCGCCTTCATCTTCTCAACCACCGCGGCGACCATCAACTCGAAGGGCTGCGACACCGACACCGTCCAGCCGTTCTCCGCGCCCGGCAACGACACCGGCGTCGGCGAGATCAGCGGCACGTTGAGCTCGCGCGCCACGGCGGCGATGGCCATGGCGCCCGGCACGCCGGAGGTGCCGATGAGCACGTCCACCTTGTCCTCGGTGGCCAGCTTGCGGGCATTGCGGCCGGCGGTGGTGGGGTCGGAGGCATCGTCCAGCACGATCAGCTCGACCTTGCGGCCGCCGATGGTGGGCATCTGCGCATGGGCGGCGCGGATGCCCTTCTCGTACGGGATGCCCAGCGCCGACACCGGGCCGGAGAGCGAGCTGATGACGCCCACCTTGAGGTCGGCCGCGAAGGCGCCGACGGCGAAGGCCGAGGCAGCCAGCAGGGCGAGGGGACGAAGCACACGAGAACGAGAGGCCATTGAGCGGGACTCCAGGAAAGGAAAGGGAGGGAAAGCGGGAGGAGGCTGCCGGAGCCATCGGCCGCCGGCGTCTGGTCAGTGGCGTGCGCCGGCGGCCGCCCGCATGGCGGCCCGATGGAAGCGGCTCAGGGCACCAGCTTCCACTGGCCCTTCTCGAGCCGCACGACCACGCGCGAGCGCTCGTCCGAGCCATAGCGGTCGTTGGGCGTGAAGTTGTAGACGCTGTGGGTGCCGGCCAGCTCCTTCGTGCTGGTGATGGCATCGCGCAGGGCCACGCGGAACTGCGGCGTGCCTGGCTCGGCCTTCGCCGAAGCGCGCTTGGCAGCGTCCAGGAAGATCAGCCAGGCATCGAAGCTGTAGGCCGAGAAGGCGTCGGTGGGCGCGGCGCCGTTGGCCTTCTGGTAGGCGGCGCGGAAGTCCATCGACACCTTGCGGATGGGGTTGTCGGCCGGCAGCTGCTCGGCCACGATCACCGGGCCGGTGGGCGCCAGCAGGCCTTCCACCGAGGCTCCGCCCACACGCACGAAGTCGGGATTGATCAGCGCGTGCATGCCGTAGATCTGGCCCTTGTAGCCACGCTCGGCCAGCGCCAGATAGGGCAAGGCACCGGGCGTTCCCGAGGTGCCGGTGAGCACCGCGTCGGGCCGCAGCGCGACGATCTTGAGCACCTGGCCCGTCACCGACGAATCGGCCCGCGCATAGCGTTCGTTGGAGACCACCTTGATGCCTGCAGGCTCGGCGCTCTTCTGCAGCGCGTCGTACACCAGGTCGCCCCAGGCGTCGGAGAAGCCGATGTAGCCCACCGTCTTGACGCCGGACTTCTTCATGCGATCGACCACGGCGCTGACCATCAGCGGCGCGGGCTGCGGCAGCGTGACCATCCAGGCCCCCTCCTCGCCCGGCAGGTTGGCATTGGCGATGGAGATGAGCGGCGTCTTGGTCTCGCGTGCCACGGCGGCGATGGCCAGCGCGCCGGGCGAGCCGGCCGTGCCGATGATGACGTCGACCTTGTCCTCGTCGATCAGCTTGCGCGCATTGCGCGCCGCGGTGCTCGGGTCAGACGCATCGTCCAGCTGGATGACCTGCACCTTCTTGCCGTCGATGTCGCCCTTGAAGGCCTGTGCCGCGGCCATGCCCTTCTGGTAGGGAATGCCCAGCGACGAGACCGGGCCCGACAGCGAGGTGATGAAGCCGACCTTGTAGTCGGCGGCCAGTGCTGCCGGGGTCGCGGCCCCCAGCAGCGTGGCGCAGGCCAGGGCAGCCAGGCTGCGCAGGGGACGTAGTGACTTCATCATCTTCATCGCGAACTCCATCTGATTCGGTGGCAACACGGTGGAACAACGCCGGTGTCGACGGGCCGCCTCTTCCACACTCCTGCGGCTGTCGCACTGGCACATGACTTATCAATTATTTAGTCTTAAACAATCCTAGCGAGCACATCCAGGCGTTGCAAGGGGACTGTCCTCATGGTGGAAAGCCGGGCCGCAGCGTGGTGCGTCGATGCACGACCTAGAGCGTCAGGCTCCCCACGCTGGTGCCTCCGCACACGTAGAGCACCTGTCCGGTCACGAAACTGTTGGCCGGCTCCACGAAGAAACGCACGGCCCGTGCCACATCGGCGGCCTCGCCCAAGCGCTTGACGGGCACGCTGGCCGCAAGCGCCCGTTCCTTCTCACTGCCGGCGTCGACCACGTCGTAGAACATGTCGGTGCGGATGGGCCCGGGCGCCACCACGTTGACGGTGATGCCCTCGCCGCCCAGCTCCAGCGCCCAGGTGCGCGCCATGCCCAGCATGCCGGCCTTGGTGGCCGAGTAGCTGGTGCGCGTGGCCAGGCCGAGTGCGGCGCGTGAAGACAGCAGCACCACGCGGCCGAAGCCGACGGCGCGCATGGCCGGCAGCGCGGCCTGTACCAGCTGCACAGCGCAGCCCAGGTGCAGGTCCACCAGCGCATCCAGGTCGGTCAGCTGCACCTGCGGCAGCAAAGCGGCGCGGATCACGCCCGCGTTGTGCACGACCGTGGTCACGGGCCAGCGCGATGCCACTTCGCCCGCGGCCTGGGCCGTAGCGGCGCGGTCGCTCAGGTCCACCTCCACGCTGTGCAGCCGCGCATGATCGATGTCGGCGGGCCGTCGCGCCAGGCTCACGACCTCCCAGCCGCCCTCCAGCAGGTCCTGGCAGATGGCCTTGCCGATGCCGGCGCTGCCGCCGGTGACGACGGCGACGCCGCGGTCCTGCACCGCGCTCATGCCGACCCCACCAGCGCCAGCACGCGCAGCGGGCTGCCGCTGCCCTTCTCGATCTTCAGCGGCGGGCAGATCAGCACCGCGCCGGCGGGCGGCAGCAGGTCCAGGTTGCACAGGCACTGCAGGCCGTAGCGGCCGGCCCCGTGCATGTAGTAGTGGCAGGGGTACGGCGGGCGCAGGTGGTAGCCCTGGCCGGCATCGGTGCCGATGGCCTCGGAGCCGAAGCCCAGCACGTCGCGCTCTTCCACCAGGAAGCGCACCGCGGCCGTGCTGGGGCCGGGCGTGTGCTGGCCGGTCTCGTCGAAGTTCTGGTACTCGGCCGGGTC
This sequence comes from uncultured Pseudacidovorax sp., assembly GCF_913773995.1. Taxonomy (GTDB): domain Bacteria; phylum Pseudomonadota; class Gammaproteobacteria; order Burkholderiales; family Burkholderiaceae_C; genus Xenophilus. The sequence continues at coordinate 8,313 of NZ_CAJYES010000055.1, read as the reverse complement.
AGTGCGCTTGGACCAGTCGGTGCGCATCAGCACCCACGCGCCCTTGGGGATGCGGCCGTGCGCGGCCTCCCATTCGGCGATGTCGTCGAGCGTGAGCAGGTAGTCCGGATCGTCCTTGACCTGCGGCGAGCAGTCGATGACGCAGGCCGGCGCCACGAAGTTCTGTACGGGGATGGTGTCCACCGCGTTGTTGGGCAGGTCGCGGCCCGAGATCCAGTGGATCGGCGCATCGAAGTGCGTGCCCGTGTGCTCGCCGCAGGAGAAGTTGTTCCAGTACCAGCCGGGGCCGCGCTCGTCGTAGCGCGACACCTCCTCGATGCGGAAGGGCCAGCACTGGCCCATCTCGGGCGGCAGCGCGATCTGCGGGAAGTCGGGCGTCAGCGTCTGCGTCAGGTCGACCACGCGGATGCGGCCGGTGGCCAGGGCGCTCACCAGGCCGGCCAGGGCGTCGAGGCCGGTGGGCGCGGCAGCGGTTGTCAGGGTTGCGTTGCTCATGGGTGTCTCCTTGCCGGTGGCCTCAGCCGCCATTCGTTGCCAGCTCGCGTTCGAGCACCTTGGGGTTGTCGCGCCACCGCTGCAGCCATTCCTGCGCCACGTCGCCCGGGTAGACGTCCTCCACGCCGTCGCGCAGCGCCTTCACGATGGCACTGGCCAGCGCGTCGGGGCCGAGCTTCGGCGGCGGCATGTGCTGGTTCCATTCGTCGTCGATGGGGCCCGGGAAGACGTTGATGACGCGGATGCCGGCCGGCCGCATCTCGGCGCGCAGGCACTGCGCCAGCGAATGGGCCGCGGCCTTGCTGGCGCTGAAGGTGCCGTGCGGCGGAAAGTTCGACAGCGCATAGATCGACAGCAGGTTGACCCAGGCCGTGGCCCCGGTCGCACCGTCGGCCGAGCGGCCCTTAAGCGCCGGGCCGAGCTCCTGCGCCAGCCGCAGCAGGCCGAAGTAGTTGATGTCCATCTCCAGCTTCGCCACGTCGGTGCCGCGCCGCGCGCCGATGCCGAAGGTGCGGTGCACTTCCGCGTTGTTGATGACGATGTCCACCTTGCCGCCGATCTCGCCGGCCAGCTCGGTGACGGCGCGGCCGTTGGTCAGGTCCAGCGGCACCAGCGTCACCTGGGGCAGCGCGCTGATGTCCTCCAGGCCGCCCAGCTGCTTCCAGGGCTCGGCATGGCCCACCCACACGATGTCGGCGCCGGCCTTGACCAGGGCGCGCACCAGGGCCTGGCCGGTGGGCGTCTTGCCATCCGTCACCAGCACCTTGCGGAACTTGGGGTCGCTGGTCATCTCGCGCAGCATCGGGTCGTCGGCCATGTATGTGCTTCCTTCGAAAGGGAATCCGATCAGTACCGCCTGTCCGGCGCGGTCGAGCCGGGCACCCACGCGCACGCGCTGCGGTGCCTCACCTACCTCGCCATGCAGGTGGACCATGAGGGAGGGGCCGCTGTCGAGCTTGACCATGCCCAGTCGCCAGGGCAGGCGCTCGCGGAAGAACAGGTCGTTGCTGTGGTGCAGCGTGGTGGCGCTGAGCAACTCGCCCTCGCCGCTCTGGGGCCGCCAGCGCAGATCGGTGGAGAGGCACTTCTTGCAGGCGCCGCGCGGCGGGTACTGCACGGTGCCGCATTCCTCGCACACCTGCAGCTCGAAGCGGCCTTCGGCCGCGGCGGCGGTGATGCCCAGCGCCTCGCGCCCGCGCGCCCAGGGCGGCAGGTTCATCTGGCGGGTGCGCAGGACGGGGTTCTTGCGCTTGGGGCGCATGAGAGGCATGGTCATCGTGCGTCCCCCTTCGCAGCAGACAAGTGGTTCATTCCGGCCTCCCCAGGATCACAGCACCGGTGCACAGGCAGCGGTCGTAGGTCACCATGCCGAAGCCGGCCACCAGGCCCAGTTGCGCGTCGGGCACGGTGCGCGGCCCGGCCTGGCCGGTGAGCTGGCGCAGCGTCTCCGTCATGCCCAGGAAGCCGCCCGCGGCGCCCGCCTGGCCGGCCGAAAGCTGGCCACCGCTGGTGTTGTTGGGAAAGCTGCCGTCGTGCGTGAGCGTGTGCGACTGCACGAAGGCCGGACCCTCGCCCTTCTCGCAGAAGCCCAGGTCCTCGAAATGCATCATCACGATGACCGGGTAGTCGTCGTAGGTCTGGATGAAGTCGATGTCCTTCGGCTGCACGCCGGCCTGCGCATACAGGTCGTCGCGGTCGCGCGCCCAGCCGCCGCGCACCATGATCGGGTCGTCGGCGAAGGCGTTGTGGCGCTCGATGCTGCCGCGCACCGCCACGTACGGCAAACCCAGGTCGCGGGCCCGTTCGGCCGTCATCACCAGGAAGGCCTCGGCGCCGGCGCAGGGCATCACGCAGTCGAAGAGGTGCAGCGGATCGGAGATGGGCCGCGCCGCCATGTATTCATCGAGCGTCAGCGCCTTCTTGAACATGGCGTTGGGGTTGCCCAGCGCGTTCTGTCGCTGGGCCACGCAGATGCGGCCGAAATCCTCGCGCCTCGCACCGAACTGCCGCATGTAGTGGGCGGTGATCATCGCGAAGATGGAGTTCGGCCCGCCGGAGCCGTAGGGGTACGTGGCGTCGCGCGCGAAATTGCTGAAGGCGCCCAGCGTCTGACGGAAGGAGTCCACATGGTTGGTGTCGGCCGCCACGCAGGCCACCACCTCCGCGTCGCCGCACTGCACGGCGCGTGCGGCGCGGCGCAGGCACATGACGCCGGATGCACCGCCGGTGGGCACATGGTCCAGCCAGCGCGGCGACAGGCCCAGGTGCTGCGTCACGCCCACGGCCGTGTCGGGCGCCAGCGAGAAGCTGGACAGGCACAGGCCGTCGATGTCGTCCTTGGCGATGCCGCTGGCCTCCACCAGCGCGCGCACCGCCTTGCCCAGGAACCAGTGCGCGCCTTCGGTGGAATAGCGCTGGTAGGGCACGGTGACGGGCACGGCCACGGCCACGCCCTCGTAGTTGCTGCGTTGTCGCCGGCCCATCAGTCCTGCCTCTTCTTCATGGCGCGGGTGTCGAAACAGCCCTCGCTGCCGGGCAGCGCCTGCGCCATCTGCCGCAGCTCGCCGCGCTGGATCTTTTGCGAGGCCGTGAGCGGCAACGCATCGACGAAGGCCACGTGGCCCGGCGCCTTGTAGTAGGCCAGCTGGGCCAGGGCATGGCGCACGATGTCGGCGGCCAGCGCCTCGCCGGGCTCGGCCGCGGCGTCGGGGTCGATGACGATGCAGGCCAGCACCTCGTCGCCGCGCACCGCATCGGGCGTGGCGGCCACGGCCGACACCTTCACGGCCGGATGCTGGTTGAGCACGCTTTCCACCTCCACCGCCGAGATGTTTTCGCCGCTGCGGCGGATGACGTTCTTCTTGCGGTCCACGAAGTAGAGGTGGCCCGCCTCGTCGCGCCGCACCATGTCGCCGGTGTGGAACCAGCCGCCCTGCCAGGCTTCGTCGGTCGCCGTTTGGTCCTTCAGGTAGCCGCCGAAGAAATGGCGGCGCGGGTCGTCGCCGCTGGAACGCACCAGCAGTTCCCCAGGTGTGCCGGCGGGCACGTCCTGGCCTTCGTCATCGACCAGGCACACCTCGACGAAATCCTCGGGCCGGCCGAAGCAGCTGGTGCCCACGTGGCGCGGCTCGTGGTTGGCCATGATGCAGGCGGCGGCGCCGGTCTCGGTCATGGCCCAGGCCTCGACCAGCGGAAAGCCGAAGCGGGCCTCGAAGGGCGCATGGTTCTTGCGGTCCACGCCGGCCCCGAAGGCCCAACGGATCGCATGGTCGCGGTCGGCCGGCGTCTCGGCCGCGGCCAGCAGCATGGCCGGCATCACGCCCAGGTAGTGGACGATGGTGGCGCGGCTGTCGCGCGCGCTCTGCAGCCAACTGCGCGGATGGAAGCGATCCAGCTGCACCAGACAGCCGCCGGCCACCAGCACCACCATGGTCGAGAAGGCCATCGCGTTGACATGATTGAGCGGCAGCGGCGTCATCAGCCGCTCCTGGTCGCGGCGGAAGGCGCACACCCCATCGAGGCCCGCATACCACTCGCCCGCGCGCAGGAAGTAGGCATTGCTCAGCATGCAGCCCTTGGGCCGGCCGGTGGTGCCCGACGTGTAGAGCAGCGCGCATTCGGTGCCCAGGCCCACGACCTCGTTGGCGTGGGGCGCGGGCTCGGCGGGCGCGGGCACGTCGGCGGCGTCGGCCGCCATGGTGTTCAGCGTCCGGCCGGCCTGGGCCGCGGCGGCCTCCAGGTCCGCGGCGCGCTGCGGCAGCGTGACGGCCAGGCCGATCTCGCTGTGGCCGATCAGGTAGGCCAGCTCGGCCGAGCGCATCTCGGCATTGATGGGCACCACGCTCACGCCCAGCGCATTGAGCGCGAACCAGTGATACAGGAAGGCCGGCCGGTTCTCGAGCAGCAGGCCGACGCGGTGGCCATGGCTCCAGCCGGCCTGGGCATAGGCCAGACGCAGGCGCTCGACCTCGGCGGCCGCCTCGGCCCAGGCGGTGACGCCGGCCGGGATGCCGTAGACCTCCGCCGTGACCGGCTCGGTGTAGAGGAAGTCCGCGCGCGGCGTGCGCGCGGCGCTGGCGGTGAAGGCGTCGTGGATGGTGCGGTGGTCCATGCCGGGGTTCACTTCAGAGAAAGAGCTGCACCGCCGGCAGCGCGGCATCGCTGTTGATCAGGTCCACGCGCTTGAGCGTCATGCGCAGCGCGCCACCCTCCACGCTCAGGTGGTGCCAGGCCACGCCGGTCAGAAAGAGCATCTCGTCCGCCTGCGCCTCGCTGTAGTGGAACGGCGTGCGCAGCACGAAGCGGTTGGCCGCCTCGTCGCGCGACTCCACGCGGGGCAGCTGCAGCACATGCTGGCAGCGGCTGGGCGGCTGCTGCGAGAAGGCACGCGGGCTCTTGAAACGCTCGATGCGCAGGTCGCGCAGCAGCTTGTCCTCATAGAGGTGCGAGGTGTGGTTCAGCCCGTCGGGCTGGCCCGGCGTGAGCGGCACCCAGTAGATGGCGTCGTCGGTGAAGAGCGCATTCCATTCGTCGAAGCGCTTCTCGTCCAGCAGCCGGGCCTCGTGCATGACGAAGTCGATCAGCTGATCGCGGGTGACGGTGGCGGGCGTGAGGTCGGCCATGGTCATGCTCCCATCGTCATAGTCATGTGCTTGAGCCACGACCGGTACTGGTTGCGCATGGGCAGCTCGTTGGTGCCGTTGCTCGTCTCTTCGCGCTCGCGGCCTTCATGCTCATCGAAGTTGCGGTGCAGGCTGACCCAGTCGTTGCCGCTGGCATGCAGGCCGGCCTGGATGCCGCGGTAGGCCTGCAGGTCATCGTGGCCGACCACCGAGAAGGGCGAGTTGATGAGACGGCTGTAGGTGGTGGTGCGTTGCAGCAGCTCGTCCGGCGCGCCCTTCAGGCGGAAGGTCCAGCTCTCGACCAGCGTGCGGTCCACCGCGATGGGCCGTGCCACGCGGATGGCCTGGATCGCGCCCTTGATCGTGAGGTTGGGGTAGTACACGGTGTTGTGCCGCGCCATGCCCAGGATCTGCGCCGTGCGCTCGTCCCCGTAGCGGGCCTTCATCGCCTCTTCATAGCCCGGGATGCCCGAGTACTTGCTGTGGATGCTGAAATGCACGCCCGAGAAGCTGTGGCCGTTGTCGTACACCCGCACGCCCATGCCATCGAAGAACTGGTAGTCGGACATGAAGGGCACGAACTGCTCGATGGCCATGGGCTTGGGCGCATCGGCGGGCTGGCCGGCCCACATGGCCTTGGCGGTGCCGGCAGAGGATTCGTGCGCCACCATCGGATGCATGGTGTCGTTGAGGTTCTCGACGAACATCTTCCAGTTGCACTGGTGCATGAAGCGCAGGCAGCCGCCGGCCACCTCCAGCTCGCCCTCGGGCGAGCGGTCGGCCATGTTGTCGATGGAGGACAGCGAGTCGCCGAAGTACTCCTCGAAGTCCTGCCCCACGTCATTGAGCTTGACGAAGATGAAGCCGCGGTAGAGCCGCACGTGCCGCACCGGCACCAGGCCTTTCGAGGCATCGCAGTCCTTCAGGGCCGTTCCCTCGTAGCCATTCTTGAGCGGAATGGCCAGCGGCGCGCCGTCGGTCTTGAAGGTCCAGGCGTGGTAGGGGCAGCGGAAGAACTTGCCCGTGTTGCCGCAGGCGCCGTTGACCACGCGCGAGCCCTTGTGGGCGCAGCGGTTCATCAGCACCTTGACCGTGCCGTCGGTGTGGCGCACCACGATCAGTGGCCGGCCGGCGATGTCCACAGTGATGAAGTCACCCGGCTTGGGCACCTGGCTGTCGTGGCCGGCGTAGTTCCAGGTGTTGGCGAAGAAGTGTTCCTGCTCCAGCGCGAAGAGCTCGGGGCTGATGTACAGATCGCGGTGCACCTGTTGCGGCTGCACCAGGGCGCGGATGGCGTCGGGGTTGTCTCGGTAGCGTGTCATGGCATGCCTTCCTTGGAGTCGTGAGGCCTACAGGTCCAGCACCAGGCGCGGGCCCCTGGCGCGGGAGATGCAGATCTGCATCACCTGGCCGCCGTCCTTCTCGGCCTGCGAGAGCACATAGTCGCGATGGTCGATCTGGCCTTCGATCACCGGCACCGCGCAGACGCCGCATTCGCCGCGCTTGCAGTCGTAGAGCGGGTCGCAGCCGTGTTCGATCAGGCAGTCCAGCAGGGTTTGATCGGCCGGCACGGTGAAGCGCTGGCCCGATTGCGCCAGTTCGACCTCGAAGGGCTGATCGCCCGCCTCCACCACCGGCGCGCTGAACAGCTCGAAGTGCACGCGGCCCGGCGCCCAGCCGCGGGCCTGCGTGGCGGCCAGCACGGCGTCGAGCAGCGGCTTGGGGCCGCAGACGTACAGCGGCTCGTCGGCGGCCATGCCGTCCAGCAGCGTGCCGATGTCGAAGCCGGCTCCGCCCGCCTCGTCGTCCGCATGCAGGCGCAGACCGCGCCCCATCAGCGCCTGCAGCTCGTCGGCGAAGGCCAGCAGCGTGCGGCTGCGGCCGGCATAGTGCAGTGCGACGGGACGGCCCTCGGCACGGCAGCGTGCGGCCATGCTGGCCAGTGGCGTGATGCCGATGCCACCGGCGAGCAGCACGGCGCGGGCCGGGCTGTCATCCAGGGGAAAGTCGTTGCGCGGCGCCTGCACGGTGATCGCGTCGCCGGGCTGCAGGCCCTGGTGCATGAAGCGCGAGCCGCCGCGGCCGCCCTCCTCCCGCCGCACGGCGATGGTGTAGGCCGGGGGTGCGAAGCCCGGGGTACCGGCCACGCCTTCCAGGTCGATCAGCGAATAGTGCCGCCAGTCGGCCTGGCCGTCGGGCAGTTGCACCTGCACCTGGATGTGGGCGCCGGGCGTCCAGCCGGGCAAGGCGGCGCCCTCGGCATGCTCCAGCCGCAGCAGGCGGATAAGCGGATTGAGGGCGCGGGCCTCGGCCACGCGCAGCGGCAGGGTCGTGAGGGCGGGCGATGCGGTCATGCGCGCTCCGCGTCAGGCCGGCAGTGCCATGGCAGCGAACGGTGGCGCAGCCTGGCCGGTCGCCGTGTTCGTCGTCGCCGCATGCTGCGCAAGCGCAGCCTTGAGCGCATGGCCATGCTCGTCGGCCAGCGCGGCCTCGCGCCAGGCCCGCAGCGTGGCGGGGGCCAGCGCAGTGCCGGCCTGCCGCCATGCGGCGATCACGGTGTCGTAGTTGCGCACGCCGCGCTCGTGGGTGTCGCTGTAGCCCTTCACCAGCTTCTGGCAGCGGGCCAGTTCCGCCGCCAGCTCCGGCGATACAGCGGCCGCCTCGAGAATGCCCTGCAGCCATTGCGCGATGCGGCCGTTCTCCTGCGCATAGCGGATGGTGCTGCGGCGCCAGCGGCGGGCGAAGGCCACGGCCGACAGCAGCAGGAAGCCGTGCACCGCGCTGGTCTGCACCACGCGGCCCTTCTTCGTCATGCCCTCCACCAGCCGGCGCGGCGCGCCCGATCGCATGAGCCAGCGGCCGATGCCGCCGGGCAGCGTCTCGCAGATCTCGCGCAGGCCGGGGTGCATGTACTCGTTGATGGCGATGACCTGGTCGGCGTTGACGCCCGTCTCCTGCTTCACGCGGGCGAAGCGGCTGGAGCGGGTCTTGAGCTGGGCGACGCGCGCCGTGTCTTCGTAGCTCATCCACAGGGCCAGGTGGCGCGCCGTCTCGCAGGCCAGTGTGCGGGCTGCGTCGTCTGGCAGTTGGCAGACCTCGGCCATGCGGTCCAGGTAGAGCGCGGCATAGGCCACGTCCTGGTAGTCGACAAGGCGGCGCAGGCCTTCGAGCATCAGCGGCTGGGCCTGGACCGGGA
>NZ_CAJYES010000054.1 GCF_913773995.1 uncultured Pseudacidovorax sp. | reverse complement strand
CAAAGTCCTGCCCTACAAGACCTACTGACAACGCGCACCGCCACGGTGCGCGTGCCGGGCCGGACGCACCACCGTCCGCCCGCCTTTTTCCGAAAAACGCCCCGACGCAGGTTGCGCCGGGGCGTTTTGCTTGGGCACACTTCCTGCATCAATGTTCCTGTAATAGATCGTTGATTCATATATGAATCAGAAGAACCCTCTAACCTAGGAACAACCCGCATACCAAAGCCGTCGACAGCCCTTAACCTCGCTATCGCATTTCAGAAAAGAATCGTCGTTTCACCTATTAATCAATCATGTCCTTTCCCACGAAACTCGTCCGCGCCCTGATGCTGGGCCTGGGACTGGTCGGTGCCGCCGGCGCTGCCCTGGCGCAGGGCAACTGGCCCGCCAAGCCCATCACCATCGTCGTCGCCTATCCCGCGGGTGGCGACACCGACGCGCTCGCCCGCGTGTTTGCCGAGAAGCTGGCCCCCCGTCTGGGCCAGCCGGTGCTGGTCGACAACAAGCCTGGCGCCAGCGGCGTGATCGGCAGTGCGTTCGTGGGCAAGGCCCAGCCCGATGGCTACACGCTGCTGATGGCGCCCAACACCTTCGCCATGGCGCAGCTGGTGCTCAAGACCACGCCCCAGGCCGGTTATGACGTGCTGAACGGCTTCACGCCCATCATCCAGACGGGCGCGCAGCCGCTGTTCATCGCCGCCGGCCCCGGCACCAAGGCCCATTCCCTCAAGGAGGCGATGGACGAGTCGAAGAAGAGCGAGTTGGCCTATGCCAGCCCTGGCAGCGGCTCGCCCATGCATGTGCTGGGCGAGATGTTCAACAAGAGCACCGGCGCCAACTTCCGCCACGTGCCGTACCGCGGCGTTGCCCCGGCGCTGACCGACATCGCCGGCGGTCATGTGCCTCTGACCTGGATCACCTACGGACCCATCGCTCCCTACCTGGCCGACGGCAAGATGCGCCTCTTCGCCGTGGCCCAGGCCCAGCGCAGTCCGCTGGCCCCCGATGTGCCGACGCTTGGCGAGCTGGGCTACAAGAATGTCGAGGTCACGGCCTGGAATGGCCTCTACGGCCCCAAGGGCCTGCCGCCCGAGATTGTGAAGACGCTCAACGCGCAGTTCAACGACATCATCAAGATGCCCGACGTGGCCGCCAAGATGAAGACGCTGGGCACCATCCCCGTCGGTGGCGCCCCGGACGTACTGGCCAAGACGACGGCCGCCGATCTGGAGCGGTTCACGCGCGTGGTGAAGGAGCTGGGCATCCAGGCGGACTGACGCGGGCCCTGCCTCCGCGCAATGCGGTGGCGGTGTCACCAGAAACCGAGAAGGGCGGTCCGACGCAAATCGGACCGCCCTTCTTTTTGGGCTGGCACGGGCGTCTCGTGCTGGCGCCCGCTTCGATGGGTCTCAGACGTCGCCGTCCTCTTCGGCATCGGCGTCTTCGTCGTCGTCGACCATCTCCCCCACGGCGACGCGGATGTCCTCATCCGTCATACCCTCGTTCGGTCCAATGACGCGGTCAGGCAGGATGTCGGCGTCGGGGGTGACGGTGCCTTCCACATCGGCACGCTCGCCAGTACCGGACGCATCGGTAGCGCCACCGAGCGGCTCCAGCATGGGACCGCCCAGACTGTCTTCGGGGCGCGCAAGGAAGGCGTCTTCGCCCACCGTGTCGCTGCCGCTGTCCGAGTTGTCGCTCGGGCCCAGGAGAGTGGTGTCGTCGTCGTGGGGCAGCGTGCTGTCCGCGCTGCCCAGGATGCTGCTTCTGGCCATGGTGTGCTCCTTCTGGGGTCGGCGAATTGCCGACGCATGGAACAACCTTGCGCGGTGCCCGTTGGGGACCCTGTGGGAGAGGGCCGACGGGGCCTGTCAGGGGGACATGCGCATGCGCGGTCGTCGTCGCAAGCCATGGCCGCGAGGCGTGGCAGGCATGCCCAGCGTGTCGCGCGTTCGACTCAGCCCGGCACGAGCATGAAGGTGGCGTGCAGCCCGGCGATGGCCGAGGGGCCCACCCACAGGTCGAATTCGCCGGTGTCCACCGTGGGTCGCATGTCGCCGCCGGTGAAGAGCAGGTCCTCGCGGGTCAGCAGGAAGTGCACCTGTACGGTCTGCCCGGCCTCGATGCGCACGCGATGGAAGGCCTTGAGTTCGCGCACGGGCCGCGTGAAGCTGGCGGCGCGGGCGCCGATGTAGAGCTGCACCGTCTCGTCGACGGCGCGCGCACCGGTGTTGGTCACGGCGGCCACCACACGCAGCGGCTGGCTGGGCGCCATGCGGCCGGGACTGACTTCCATTGCGCCGTAATGCACGGCCGAGTAGCCGAGTCCGTGGCCGAAGGCGTAGAGCGGCTCGTTGGTCGCATCCAGGTAGCGCGTGCGGAAGCGTCCGGGCCCGCCCTGTGCATCGGGCCGGCCGGTGCGCTTGTGGGCGTAGTAGAACGGTACCTGACCTGGCGTCTGCGGAAAGCTCACCGGCAGGCGGCCCGAGGGCGCCACGTCGCCGAAGAGGATGTCGGCGATGGCGGGGCCGGTCTCGGTCCCCAGGAACCAGGTCACCAGCAGGGCCTGCGCGTTGCGCACGGCGCCGCGCAGGGCCAGGGCCCGGCCGTTGCGCAGCAGCACGACCACCGGCTTGCCCGTGGCAGCTACCGCCTCTGCCAGTTGCTGCTGTGCGGACGGCACCTCGATGTCGGTGCGCGAGCGTGACTCGCCCGACATCTGGTCGCTCTCGCCCAGCGTCATCACGACCACGTCGGCCTGGCGTGCAGCCGCCACGGCCTGGGCGATGCCGCCCTCCAGCGGGGATTCCACGTCGCTGCCGCGGACCGTGATGAGCAGCGAGGGATCGCCCAGCTGCGCTCGAATGGCGTCCTCGATGCCCACCGGCGGCAACTGGCCCGGAAAGGGCCGCCACGGTCCGAACAGCGAATGCGCATCGGCGAAGGGGCCGATTAGGGCGATGCGCTTGCCGGACTTGGGCAGAGGCAGCAAGGCGCCGCTGTTCTTCAGCAGCACGATGCAGCGCTGCGCCGCCTCGCGGGCCAACTGGCGGTGGGCGTCGCCGTCGAAGCGCGGCGGCGCGCCGGGGGCGTCCTCCTGCAGGCCGCGGAAGGGCTGCTCGAACAGGCCCAGCCGCTGTTTGACGCGCAGCACGCGCCGCACGGCCTGATCCAGCCGCGCCATGGAGACGTCGCCACTGCGCACCAGGTCCGGCAGGTGGCGCATGTACAGGCCACTCTGCATGCTCACATCCGTGCCGGCCAGGAAGGCGCGACGGGCGGCCTCGCGCTCGTCGGCCGCAAAGCCATGGGCGATCAGCTCCTCGTCGGCGGTGTAGTCCGAGACCACGAAGCCCTCGAAGCCCCATTCGCGCCGCAGCACCTGCGTCAGCAGCCAGGGGTTGGCGTTGGAGGGTACGCCGCCGATCTCGTTGAAGGCGGCCATCACCGACAGCGCGCCGGCGTCGATGGCGGCCTTGAAGGGCGGCAGGTAGACGTCGCGCAGGGTGCGCTCCGACAGGTCGACGGCGGCATAGTCCAGCCCACCCTCGGCCGCGCCGTAGCCGGCGAAATGCTTGGGCGTGGCCAGCATGGCGTCGGCGCGCGACAGGTCCGCGGTCTGGAAGCCGCGCACGCGGGCGGCGGCGAAGCGGCGGGTGAGCAGCACGTCCTCGCCATAGCCCTCGACGACGCGGCCCCAACGGGCGTCGCGGGCGATGTCGATCATGGGCGCGAAGGTCCAGCGGAAGCCGTCGGCCGTGCCTTCGCGGGCTGCGGCACGGGCCGTGCGCTCGGAAAGCGCCGGGTCCCAGCTGGCGGCCTCCGCCAGCGGCACCGGGAACACGGTGCGGAAGCCATGGATGATGTCCACACCGAAGAGCAGCGGAATGCCCAGGCGCGATTCGCGCACCGCCACCTCCTGCGCGCGGCGCTTCGCCGCCAGACCCTCGCCATTGAACAGGCCCATCACGCGGCCGGCGCGGATGTCGTCCAGCTGTTGGCGCAGGCCCACTTGGCCTGTCTGCGGATTGCCCAGGATCTCCTCGGCGGCGGGGGCGTAGAGGCTCAGCTGGCCGACCTTCTCCTCGATGGTCATGCGCAGGATCAGCGCCTCGATGCGGGCATCGGCGGCCAGCGATTCGGCGAAGGCTTCAGCGGGTTTCTGGATCTCGGCGCATCCGGCGAGGCCGGTGGCGATGGGGAGCGAGGCAAGACGGAGCAGGGCTTGGCGGCGATGCATGCCGCCAATTGTCAACAAAGGTCAAAAGTCCCCCGTCCAAAGCTGGGCACCCCTTTTCGAGCTTTCATGCCGTGAATGCGTGAACCGCATGACACGCAACTGCGGTCTGCGTTCCGATCAGATGGCCGCGGAGCAGGCCAAGCCAGGGCACCCGCGGAACTGGCTCGGCCAGGCCGCGGGGTGCGCCCCCCTCCAAGCCGAAGGCGCGAGGGAGGGGGGAGCCGCGAAGCGGCATGGGGGGTGC
>NZ_CAJYES010000053.1 GCF_913773995.1 uncultured Pseudacidovorax sp. | reverse complement strand
CATGGCGCGGGCCCGGTCCACCAGGTTGTGGGCCGGGCCCGCGCCATGTACTCGGCCACGCTGGGCCATGCCCACCTCGGCGATGCCGACGCCGTGGCGCCCGCCTTCGTGCAGGGGCCGCTGCGGCGGGTGCGCCGCGAATGGCGCGAGCTCGCACGGACGCAGGCGGGCGCGTATGCCGCGCTGACGACCCTCCCCGAGTCCCTGGTGCGCAGTCTGGGCGAGGCCGTCGCGGCCCTGTCCGAGCTGGCGGCTCGCTCCTCGCCGGAGCTGCCGGGCCCGCTGCAGGCGCTGTTCTTTGAACTGCTGGCCGTGGTGCGGCTGGCGGATGTCTTCGGTCCGCATTCGGTGTTCGAGGTGGCGAACACGGAGGCGGGCGAGCCGCTGTCGATCACCGTGCGCAACCTGGTGCCCGCCGGCTTCCTGCGGCCGCGTTTCGCGGGGGCCTCCACGGCAGTGCTGTTCTCCGGCACCATCGCGCCCTTCGGCTACTACCGCGACCTGCTGGGCCTGCCCGAAGACACCGTGGAGCTGGAGGTGGATTCGCCCTTCCGCGCCGAGCAGTTGCGCGTGGAGGTGGCGCGGGATGTCTCCACGCGGCTGCGCGACCGCCTGCGTTCGCTGCCGCGCATCACCGCCGTGATGGCGCAGCAGTTTGCACAGCGGCCGGGCAACTACATCGCCTTCTTCAGCAGCTTCGCCTACCTGGACACGGCCTTCGACGCCTTCGCGCGCCAGCATCCCGACGTGCCGGTGTGGCGCCAGTCGCCCGCCATGTCCGAGCGCGAGCGCGCGGACTTCGTCGCCCGCTTCGTGCCGGGCGGCCGTGGCATCGCCTTCGCGGTGCTGGGCGGCGCCTTTGCCGAGGGCGTGGACCTGCCCGGCGACCGGCTGGTGGGCGCCTTCGTGGCCAGCCTGGGCCTGCCGCAGCACGACGAGCCCAACGAGGTGCTGCGCGAGCGCATGGAGGCCATGTTCGGCCAGGGCTATGCCTACACCTATCTCTATCCGGGCCTGCGCAAGGTGGTGCAGGCCGCAGGGCGGGTGGTGCGCACCGAGCAGGACACCGGCGTGGTCCACCTGTTGGACGACCGCTTCGCGAGGTCCGAGGTGCAGGTGCTGCTGCCGCGCTGGTGGAAGGTGGGCAGCGGCCCTGCGCCTTGACTTGCGCGGTGGCCGCAGGCGGGCGTGCACGCAGCCGCCCTGTGCCGGTTTGTAGGACGAATCGCAAATTGGCCCGCCGCCGGTTGACCCTGGCGGGCCGGCACGGGCAGAGTTCGGTCGCCTTCTGAACGCCCCTCCGAATGGACAAACCGCCTTGCCTTGCCTGGCCAGCGTCAGCCCGCTGCCCCGACGCGCCGCGCCCCCCGCGCCCCCGGCGCCCGACTACCGGCGCATGGTCGAGGCCGTCGAGGACGACGCCATCTTCATGCTCGATGCCCACGACGTGATCCTGAGCTGGAACCGCGGCGCCCAGCGCCCCAAGAGCTACGAGGCCGCCGAGATCATCGGCCAGCACTGCTCGGTGTTCTATCCCGACGAGGTGCGGGGCACGGCTATCCGGAGCGCGAGCTGAAGGAGGCCCGCACGGTGGGCCGCTTCGAGGACGAGAGCTGGCGCCTGCGCAAGGACGGCACCCGGTTCTGGGCCAACGTGGTGATCTCGGCCATCTTCGATGCGGCCGGGGTGCTCAAGGGCTTCGCCAAGGTGACGCGCGACCTCACCGAGAAGCGCCGCGTGGCAGCGCTGGAGACCGAAGGCCGGCGCATCCAGGAGTTCCTGGCGCTGCTGGGCCATGAGCTGCGCAACCCGCTCGCGCCCATCTGGAGGCGATGGACGAGGGCGCCCGCAACGGGTCGGCCGCCACCGCCGCGCCTTGTCCACGCACCGCGCCGCGACGCTGGAACGCGGTTTCGCGGCGCATCTGGCCAAGCCGGTGGACGTGGGTCCGCTGGAGCGCAGGCTAAGGCGGCTGGCCCCTGCGGTGTCGGCGATGCCGGCTGCCGGCAACGACTGAGCCATCGCGCCTCGGCGGTCCGGGTGCATCGACGCCAGAACTAGCGCCGCGAGCGCATACCCCAGTTCCACAGCTTCTCGCTCGGCAGGGGCAGCACCATGAACCAGTGCTCCACCACCGCCAGGCTCAGGAGCGTGGCCACCAGTGTGGCCCCGGTGGCTGCGAACGCGCTGGCGTCGGGATGGGTGGCGGCCTGCCACACGGCGCCAGCGCCGAGGGTGCCCATCAGCACCGAGGTGGCGAACAGCGAATTGCGCGGCCTGCGGCGGAAGTAGCTTTGCAGGTAGCGCAGGTGCTCCGGCAGGAACTGCTCATTGAGGTTGCGCACGCCCAGGAAAACGTTGAGCTTGGCCGACAGCCGCATCACCCATAGCACGGCGAAGGTCCACACCGCGACAGGATTGGGCTGGCCCCAGCACAGCCACAGGATGGCCGCGCCCAGCACCAGGAGTGTGAGCTCGTGCCACAGGATGGCCATGATGGCGTGACCGGCGCGTGGCCAGCCCGTGGCCTGCGACGGGCAGGGGCGACGGCGCGGACCGGTGAGGTAGCCCAGCAGGAAGGCCAGCTCCTGCCAGCCCCACACCGCGATGGTGGCCGTGAAGGCCAGGTAGGCACCGGTGGCCCGGGTGTCCTGGGACGACACCGCCACGCCACACAGCGCGACACCCAACAGCACGGTGGCCGCGCCCATCAGCGGGGCATGCCAACGCCGTGGCAGGCCGTTCAGATAGAGGATCACACCCGTGCTCGCCCACCAGACCAGCAGGGTGTAGAGCATGGGGCCGAGCACACGCATGGGCGGGGCGTCGATGGCGGACCGACGGCTACCAGACGGGTGCCACGCGCATCTGCGCCGGCAGCGCATGCCGGCGCACCGGCTGCAGGTACAGCCGCGTGAAGCAGCCGGCCGCACCCATTGCGGCCCAGCCCCGGGCGATGCCGCCCACCAGGCCGCCACGCGCCTTGGCGGCGTCGATGCGCCGGGACCAGTGCAGCAGCCGGTCCAGCCCGGCGCGGAAGGCAGGCGCGTCGGTGTCCAGGCTGATTGGGAAGACCTGGCGGCTGATCTCGGTGGTGATGCCGAACACCTGATAGTCGTAGCGCGTCGGGTCCATGCCCAGCGCCTCGGCCAGCCAGGGGCGCGTGTGGTCGCGCACGTACATCGTGGCGTAGACGGCCAGCAGGAAGAAGCGCACCCACAGCAGGTTGGCACCGCGCAGCAGGTGCGGCTGCGCCCGCATCAGCAGCGCGAAGGATTCACCGTGGCGGAATTCGTCGTTGCACCAGCGTTCGAACCAGCGAAAGATCGGATGGAAGCGGTGCTCGGGATGCTGCTCCAGCTGGCGGTAGATGCTGATGTAGCGGGCGTAGCCGATCTTCTCGCTGAGGTAGGTGGCGTAGAAGATGTACTTGGGCTTGAAGAAGGTGTAGTGCTTGGTCTGTCGCAGGTTGACCAGGTCGATGCCCAGGCCGAAATCCTTGAGCGACTGGTTGAGGAAGTTCGCATGCCGCGACTCGTCGCGCGTCATGTAGCGCATCAGCTGCCGGATGTCGGGGTTCTGGACATGCTTGGCGATCTCGGCATAGAGCACGCAGCCGCTGTATTCGCTGGTGAGGGAGCTCACGAGGAACTCCTGGAAGTCGCGCCGCAGCTGCGGCGACCACGCGGCCGAGGCGCTCGCCACCTCGGCGGCGAAGGTCGCATCGCGCTGGAAGTGGTCGTGGTTGTTGTCGCCTTCGTACTCGGCCATCATCGCGTCCCATTCGGCGCGCACCGGCGTCACGTCCAGGCGGTCCATGGCGGCGTAGTCGGTGGTGTAGAAGCGCGGCGTGAGCACCGTCTCCTGCTTGGCCAGCCCGGCGGCGTCCTGGGGGGTGTGCAGATCGGCTTGCATGGGGCGTCCTTTCAGAGAAGGCGGGCGAAGGTGGCGGCGTTGGCCGAGCCGAAGGCCTCGAGGTCGATGCGCCGCTGCGTGGCCGGATCGACGAGGGTGAGCCGGCCGTCGGCGCGGCCGATCAGCTCGAAGGGCAGCTGGTCGCCCAGGCTCTGGCGCTTGCGCTCGCGCACCAGGCCACGCAGCGTGCTGCGGATGAAGCCGCCGTGACCCGGCTCCACCGTATCGAGTACCCGGCCGCTGCGATCGTCGATGACCTGCAGGCTGCCGTCGGCCGCGTCGACGAAGCGCAGGGTGCGCAGCGCCACGGCCGGTGCGTCGGCCTGCTGGCGGATGTCCATGCCGCTCAGCCGCACCCACGCCACGGCCGCCAGCGCGCAGAGCAGGAGCGCGACCAGCGCACGCAGCGGGGTGGGGGACAGGTGGCCGGCCGACATGTTCAGGTCCCGGCGTGCGCGGCCTCGGGGGCCGCTTCGTGCGTGCGCACCGGGGGCACGGCCTTCACTGTCTGCACCGCCCTCACTGGGCGTTGCGGCAGGGGACGCGCCGGTCCGGCGGCCGGCTGCGCGGTCACTGCGGGGCGAGGCTCCGCATGTGCCTGCTTGAGCGCCGGACCCAGCAGCGCGGTCAAGGCGGCAGCCTCGGCGGCCGGCAAGGCCCGCAGCATGGGCTGCGGACTGCGCAGTTGCCAGGGCCGCGCATGGGGCCACAGGTGGGGATAGGCGATGCGCTCGTCCCCGGCCAGCGTGAGCGCGATGTCTGCGCTGTGCCGGCGCTGCCGCAGGTCGGCCGACGCGATGCGCGCGAGCGGCAGGTTGAAGGTGATGGACAGCACCACGCCGATGCGCATCACCACGCGCCGTTCGGTCAGCGTGTAGACGCTGGTGCGGGCGATGAGCCATGCCATGGCGCCGATCAGGCCCAGCGCCAGGACGATGGGCGCCAGCATGCCGGCGCAGCCTGCCAGGGCCGCGGCCCAGCCGGCGCCGTCGTGCAGGTCGCTCACCAGGCGCCAGCCCAGCAGCAGCGCGAAGTAGGCCGCCACCTTGCGGATGTGCAGCGCCTGCACCGCCACCAGCGCGGCCGAGGGGCTGCCCTGCCACAGCAGCCGCTCGCCCGGCGGCAGGGCCTCGGGCAAGCCGTGCCGGGCCTCGAACTCATGCTCGTGCGCGGGCGCGAGCAGGTTGATGGCCTTCACAACAGTGGCTCCTGGCGCGCCGCGGTCGCGTACAGGGTACCAGCGCCGTAGTAGGCCATGACCTTCTCTTCTTCCAGCAGCGTGACCTGCCCGGCATCGCGCAGGCCGGGCACGTCCTCGAACTGCCAGCCCAGGATGGCGCGCACCTTCACCCCGCGCTGCTGCACGCGGGCGAAGTTGATCGGCAGCAGCACATGCCGGCCGCCCTCGGTGCGCACTTCGAGGTAGCGGAACATCATCTCGGCGCGGTCCACCCACAGGTCCACGGCGGTACCGCCGGCCACCATGTCGGCGCCATACACGGGCAGGCCGCGCGGGTCCACGTCCTCGTGCGCCACGCCGAAGCCGGGGGCGGCGCGTAGCGGCACGATGCGGGCTTCGCCCTCCAGCGTGCGGTCGGGACGGTCCGCGCGGTCGGCCCAGGCGCCGGGGCCCACGCCGGCCAGCAGCGGATTGCCGGTGGGCTCCAGCGGCAGGCCGCGCCAGACGCCTTCGTGCAGTGGGGGCTGGTTGTCGCGCCGCGCGTTGGGTACCTGCACCGTGTTGCCATCGGCCATGCGGTAGGTCTTGGGCGAGGGCACGGCCGGGAGGCCCTGGTGCACGATGCGGCCCGAGCGGTCCGATTCGAGTGGGTAGCCTTCGCGCTTGTTCTCGCGGTGCAGGTAGTAGATGAGGCCGGCGAAGAACACCCAGAAGGCATAGAGCACGAGCTGCGCGACGTCGATGTATGCGGTGATGGCACCAGTGGGCATGACCTTCTCCTTCAGCCGGGAAGCCCTGCCAGCCCGAAGGGGCCCGGCGGGGATGGGGGGGAATCGCGCCATGCCGCTCGGCGGCTGCGCACCAGGGGACCGATCGCCACCAGCGCCGCGAACAGCAGGGCGATCTCGATGTGATAGACGGTGCTGTAGGGCACCGAGGGGTCGGTCATGGCTGGGCCCAACAGGCCCTCGCCCGCCAGCCAGCCGAACAGGTCGCGCAGCAGGCCGCCGGCGGCGGTGGCCAGGCCGGCGCTGCCGGCCTGCACCGCGCCCCAGGCGCCCAGCGCCAGGCCGGCCTGCCCGTCGACCTTCAGGCCCATGGCCACCACCAGCATGCTGACGGCGTACAGCCCGCCACCCAGGCCGATGCCGAAGGTGCCGGCGCGAAAGAGCAGGATGGACTGCAGCGGCGCCGAGAAGATCACGGCCGCAAACGCGATGATGCCTGCCAGCACACCCAGGGCGGCCAGCCGGTACGGGTCCGCGCCGCGCTGCAGCTGGCGCGCGGCAAAGCCGAAGGCCAGCAGCGAGCCCAGCGCCAGGCCAGCGGTCAGCACGCTGGTGGCCGACACCGACAGGCCCAGCACGCTGCCCCCGTAGGGCTCCAGCACCACGTCCTGCATGGCGAAGCCGGCGGTGCCCAGGCCCAGCGCGACGAGATAGCGACGCGCCTGGTGCTGCGCAAGGAACGCGGCCCACGCACGGCCGAAGGGCGGCTCCGCAGCGGCCTGTGTGGCCACCGAACCTCGCGCCTCCTGCTTCCACAGGGCCACGCCATTGAGCAGCAGGGTGAGCACCGCCGAGCCCTGCACGACCGCGACCAGCCGCGTGGGCGAGAAGTCGACCAGCGCCAGGCTGAAGCCGATGCTGCCCAGCAGGATGCCCAGCAGCAGCATGAGATACATCAGGGCGACCACGCGCGGACGCTTGTCCGCGGGCGACAGGTCGGTGGCCAGCGCCAGGCCGGCGGTCTGGGTGGTCTGCATGCCGAGCCCCACCATCAGGAAGGCCAGTGCCACGGCCGCCTGCGGAACCACAGGCAGGCGGATGGCCGCATCGCCGCCTTCGCCGCTGGCCGACATCAGCAGCAGGGCGAAGGGCAGGATCGACAGGCCGCCGAACTGCAGCAGCGTGCCGAACCACAGATAGGGCACCCGTCGCCAGCCCAGGGCCGAGCGGTGCGTGTCGGAGCGGTAGCCGACCAGGGCCCGCCATGGCGCGACGAGCAGCGGCAGCGCCACCATCACCGACACCACGCCCGAGGCCATGTGCATCTCCACGATCATCACCCGGTTCAGGGTGCCGATCAGCAGGGCCGCCGCCATGCCCACCGACACCTGGAACAGCGCCAGCCGCAGCAGGCGCGGCAGCGGCACCTCTGCGCTCGCGGCGTCCGCGAAGGGCAGCAGCGCGGGCGACAGCCGCGTCCAGAGCCGGATCAGGCGGGGGGTGGGGCGGGCCATGGCGCGTGTCAGGGCTGTCGCCGGGCCATCTCGCAGGCCTGCGAGGTGTAGAAGCCGCTGGCGATGCGTTCGGTTCGGGCCTGCTGCCAGCCGGGCAGGCGCTGCGCGAGGCCGCGACGCAGGCCGTCCACGCCCACGGGCACGATGGCCGGCGCGCGGTCGCCGCGCGGAAAGAGCCGGCCCACTGCATGCATGCCGGCCAGCAGCGGCGTGCGTGGCGCCACCGTGAAGAGGATGCCGTGCCGCACGCGCCCGGCCCAGCCTTCGAGCAGGGCGGCCGCATCGTTCGGGCTGTAGTGGATCAGCGAGTCCATCGCCACCACATGGTCGAAGGCACCGTCGTCGGGCGCACGCATGTCGCCGCTGCGCCAGACGATGCGCTCGCACAGCAACTCGGCATCGGCCTCCTGCCGGCAGCGCTGACGGCCCAGGTCCACCAGCGTGGGCGACAGGTCGATGGCCAGCACCTGGGCGCCGCGGCGCGCGGCCTCCGTGGCCAGGGCACCGGTGCCGCAGCCGGCGTCCAGCAGCCGCAGGCCGTTCAGGTCGTGGGGCAGCCACGACAGCAGCGTGGCGCGCATGCGGTCGCGCCCCGCGCGCACCGTCTCGCGGATGCGGCTGACCGGTGCGTCGGAGGTCAGCCGCGCCCAGGTGGCGGCGGCCGTGCGGTCGAAGTAGGTCTGGATCTCGCCGCGGCGGCGCAGGTAGGCGTCGCGCGGCGCATCGGTGTCGGGCCGGTGGGGCGAGGCAAGGGGCTCGGGCAGGGCGTGGGAGCCTTGGTGTTTCATGTCAATCGAATCCGAGAAGGTCGAAGAGGTCGCGGTCCTTGAGAGGAATGGCCTCCATGGGCTCGCTGCCCAGGTAGAGCGCAGCGGCCAGGCGCATGTACTCCGCCTGCACCTTCGCCAGCTCGGGCGAGGGCTCCATCTCGAACAGCGTGCTCTTCTTGAGGCGGCTGCGGCGGATCACGTCCAGGTCCGGGAAGTGGGCCGCCAGCGTGAGGCCGGTGCGGGCGTTGAAGCGGTCGATCTGGTCGGTGGCGGCGCTGCGGTTGGCGATCACGCCGCCCAGCCGCACCTTGTAGTTGCGCGCCTTGGCGCCGATGGCCTGCACGATGCGGTTCATAGCGAAGATCGAGTCGAAGTCGTTGGCCGTCACGATCAACGCGCGCTCCGCATGCTGCAGCGGCGCCGCGAAGCCGCCGCAGACCACGTCGCCCAGCACGTCGAAGATGACGACGTCGGTGTCCTCCAGCAGGTGGTGCTCCTTGAGCAGCTTGACGGTCTGCCCGACCACGTAGCCGCCACAGCCGGTGCCCGCGGGCGGGCCGCCGGCCTCCACGCAGCGCACGCCGTTGTAGCCCTCGAAGACGAAGTCCTCGGGCCGCAGTTCCTCGGCATGGAAGTCCACCGTCTCCAGCACGTCGATCACGGTGGGCAGCATCTTCTTGGTGAGGGTGAAGGTGCTGTCGTGCTTGGGGTCGCAGCCGATCTGCAGCACCCGCTTGCCCAGGCGCGAGAAGGCGGCCGACAGGTTGGAAGAGGTGGTGCTCTTGCCGATGCCGCCCTTGCCGTAGATGGCGAACACCTTGGCGTTGCCGATCTGCACGTTCGGGTCCAGCTGCACCTGCAGGCTGCCCTCGCCATCCAGCCGTCGTCGGCTCACGGTGCGGATCGGGACGGATTCGAGGGTGGTCGTCATGCCACGATCCTTTCGACGAAGACGCCTTCCAGGCGGTCCTCGAGTTCATCGCCGGCCTGGCGCAGGGCTTCGAGCGTGGCGGCGTCGGGCTGCCAGTACCGGCGGTCGCAGGCTTCGAGCAAGCGGTTGGCCAGCCGCGCCGACGCGGTGGGATTGAGCCGTGCCAGGCGGTCGCGCATGGCGGCGTCCAGCACGAAGGTCTCGGAAAGCCTCTGGTAGACCCAGGGCTGCACCTGTCCGGTGGTGGCGGACCAGCCCAGGGTGTTGGTCAGGTGCACCTCGATCTGGCGTACGCCTTCGTAGCCGTGTTCGAGCATGCCCTCGTACCACTTGGGATTGAGCATGCGGGTGTGCGTCTCCAGCGACACCTGCTCGGACAGCGTGCGCACGACGCCGGCGTCGCCCGTGGTCTGGTCGCCGATGTAGACCGGCAGCGGCCCGACCTCGCCCACAGGCGTGCGGCGGGCGCGCTGCACGGCACGGCTGATGCCGCCCAGGGTGTCGAAGTAGGTGTCGACCGTGGTCACGCCCAGCTCCACCGAGTCGAGGTTCTGGTAGGCCAGCTCCACGCTCCGCAGCACGCTGGCCAGCAGCGCGGCCTGCTGTACCGGGCGGCCGTTGCGGCCATAGGCGAAGCCCTTGCGGCGGGTGTAGGTCTCGGCGAGCTCGTCTTCCTCGGCCCAGGCGCCGTTGTCGATCAGGCTGCCCACGTTGGCACCGTACGCCCCCTCGGCATTGCCGAACACGCGCAGCGCCGCGGTCTCCAGGTCGCAGCCCTGGGCCTGCTGGCAGGCCAGCGCGTGCTTGCGCACGAAGTTCAGGTGCTCGGGTTCGTCGGCCGATGCGGCCAGGAAGGCAGCCTCGGCCAGCAGGCGGATCTGCGCGGGCAGCAGGTCGCGGAAGATGCCCGACAGCGTGACCATCACATCGACCCGCGGTCGGCCCAGCTCGGCCAGCGGCACCAACTCGGCGCCGGCCAGCCGGCCGTAGCTGTCGAAGCGCGGCAGCGCCCCGATCAGCGCCAGGGCCTGCGCCAAGGGTGCGCCTTCACTCTTGAGGTTGTCGGTGCCCCAGAGCACCAGCGCGATGGTCTCTGGCAGCCCATGACCCTGCTCGACATGGCGGGCCAGCAGGCGGGCCGCCTGCCGTGCACCATCGAGCACGGCGAAGCGGCTGGGCAGCCGGGTCGGGTCGAAGCCGTGCAGGTTGCGTCCGGTGGGCAGCACGGCCGGATTGCGCAGCAGGTCGCCGCCCGGGGCGGGATGCAGGTAGCCGCCGTCCAGGGCATGCACCACGGCGGCGAGTTCATGGTCGGCGGACAGCAGACGCGCCGTGGTGGCCAGCGCCTCCATCTGCGCGCGTCGCGCGGCGTCGGCGGAGCGGCCTTCCTCCAGCAGCAGCTCGGCTGCGCTGGTGCCGGCGACCAGGCGTGCGATCTGGCTTGCGTCCGGTGCGGCGCCCGCCGGAAAGCCGGCATCGGCGCAGGCGCGCAGCATCTCGGCACGTTCGGCGGGCGAGGGCACCTCGCCCAGCACGTGCAGGCCGTGCGGGATCAGCGTCTGCTCCAGCGTGGCCAGTGCCGTGCCCAGCGCGTGGACGGCCGCCTCGCTGCGCGCGTCCCAGTCCTCGCCCCGCTCCGGCAGCAGGTGCAGCGCGCGGCCCTGGGATTGCAGCAGCGGGGCCAGCGCGGCGCGTTCGGCTTGCGCTTCGGGCGGCAGGCCGCGCCAGCGCTGCAGCGACGCCTGCAGCTCGACCAGCCCCTGGTAGAGCCCGGCCTGGGCCAACGGCGGCGTGAGGTAGCTGATCAGCGTGGCCGCGCTGCGGCGCTTGGCCAGCATGCCTTCGGACGGGTTGTTGGCGGCGTAGAGGTAGAAGTTCGGCAGGTCGCCGATCAGGCGGTCGGGCCAGCAGTCACCCGACAGCCCGGCCTGCTTGCCGGGCATGAATTCGAGCGCGCCGTGCGTGCCGAAGTGCAGCACCGCGTGGGCGCCGAAGTCCTCGCGCAGCCAGCGGTAGAAGGCCGAGAAGGCATGGGTGGGCGAGAAGCCGCGCTCGAACAGCAGCCGCATCGGATCGCCCTCGTGTCCGAAGGCGGGCTGGATGCCGACGAAGACATTGCCGAAGCGCTCGCCCAGAACGTGGATGCCATGGCCGTCGGCCTGCTGACGTCCGGGCGCGGGGCCCCAGGTGCGTTCGATCTCGGCCAGCCAGCGCTCGCGGCGCACATGCTCATTGGCCGGGATGCGCACATGCACGTTGGCCATCGCGCCGTAGCGTGCCGCATTGCCCACGAGGAGGCGCCCGCGCAGCGCGTCCACGCTGGGCGGAAGGTCGACGGTGTAGCCGGCCTGCTGCAGTGACCGCAGGGTGTTGTACAGCGAGGCGAAGACGGCCAGGTGCGCGGCCGTGCCGGTGTTGCCGGCATTGGGCGGAAAGTTGAAGAGCACGGTGGCGATGCGCCTCTGGGCCCGCTCGCTGCGCCGCAGCGCGATCAGCTTCGCCACGCGGGCTGCCAGCATGTCGGCGCGGTCGGGGCAGGCCTGCATGTCGTGCCGGCCCTGGTCCGGCGCGAAGGTGCAGTGCCGACCGCAGCCGCTGCAGGCGTGGCCCGCGGCATCGCTGCGGCCGCCGTAGACCATGGCGCCGGTCGAGCCGTCGAGCTCGGGGATGGCCACCATCATGGTGGACTCCAGCGGCAGCAGCCCGCGCTCGGAGCCGGCCCAGGCCTCCAGCGTCTGGAACTCCACGGGCAGCACCGACAGGTAGGGCACGTCGAGCTGGCCGAGCACTGCCTCGGCGGCCTGCGCGTCGTTGTAGGCCGGGCCGCCCACGAGCGAGAAGCCGGTGAGCGACACCAGGGCGTCGATCCGCGGCACCCCGTCCTGCATGAAGAAGCGCTCCACCACGGGCCGGGCATCGAGGCCGGTGGCGAAGGCGGGGAGCACTTGCAGTCCGCGTGCCTCCAGCGCCGCGATCACGCCGTCGTAGTGCGCCGTATTGCCCGCCAGCAGGTAGGAGCGCAGCATCACCAGGCCCACCGTGCCGGCCACCGGCTTGCCGGCCAGCGCGATGGGCCGTGGCAGCTTCGCCGCGCAGTCGCCGATGCGCCCGGCCATGCGCGGGTGGTAGACGCCCAGCTCCGGATACTCGGTCGGCTCGGCGGGGCGGGCGCGTCCGCGCAGGGCGGCGCGCGGCCCGTCGGCATAGCGGTCGATCAGCAGG
>NZ_CAJYES010000052.1 GCF_913773995.1 uncultured Pseudacidovorax sp. | reverse complement strand
TCGCGCAGGCCGATGGACTTGCTGGTCTTCTGCTCCAGGCAGGTGAAGGGGTAGCGGGCGAACCAGTCGCGCACGCCGGGCAGGCCCTCGGCCAGGCGCGGCTGCAGAGCCAGCTGGATGCCGCCGCGGCCGGGCAGGGCGCCGGCGGGCGCCTGCACGTCGAGCGTGAACAGGCCATCGACCTGCGCCAGCGTGGCCTGCTGCACCGTCACCGGCACGGCGGGCAGGATGCGCTGGCTGGCCTTGAGCGCGTCGCGGGCGTTGCCCGACACGTCCTTGGCCTCGATCTCCCACAGGATGGCCTCGGCCCGCGTCTGGCCGAGCTGGGCGGGGGCGGTCACGTCCCAGGCCAGCTCGCGCGATTCGCCGGCCGGGATGTCCACCGTCCGGGGCTCCAGCGTCAGCAGCGTGGCGCGCGGCGCCACCTCCACCTTCATCGGCTTGGCCGTGGTGTTGCGCAGCGTGAATTGGGCGCGGTACTGGTCCTCCTCGCGTACCAGCGGCGGCAGGCCGCTGATGATCTGCAGGTCCTGCGTGCTCTGGATGGTGGCCTCGCCGGTGCCGAACAGGTTGGTGCCGGAGTCGGCCACAGCCACGATGCGGAAGGTGGTGAGCGCGTCGTTGAGCGGCACCGTCACCGTGGCCTGGCCGTTGGCGTCGAGCACCACGCGCGGGTTCCACAGCAGCAGCGTGTCCAGCAGCTCCCGCGTAGCCGCCTTGCCGCCGCCGCCGCCCGCGGGCACGGCCTTCTTGCCATAGTGCCGGCGGCCGACGATCTCCATCTGCGCCGTCGAGGTCGACACGCCCCAACTGCGCCGCTGCAGCATGGCATCGAGCAGCTTCCAGCTGTCGTTGGGCATCAGCTCCAGCAGCGCCTGGTCGACGGCCGCCAGTGCCACCTCGGCGCCTGCCGCTGGCTTGCCGCCCGGCAGGCGGGCGGTGATGGTGACCTGCGCCTTGCCGCGCACGGTGTACTTGGGCTGGTCGGTGGCCACCTTCACATCCAGGCGGTGCGCCTCGGTGCCGACGCGGATCTCGGCCACGCCCAGCCGATAGGCCGGCTTGGACAGATCCACCATCGCCGTCGGCGCCACATACTCGCGGCCCTCGACCCAGAAGGCCGTCCACCATTCGCGCGGCGCCTTCCAGCCCCAGCTGAAGAAGGAATACCACGGCACCTCGCGCAGCCGGCCGCGCAGGGCGAGCACGCTGACGTACACGTTGGGGCCCCATTCGGGCTTGATGGTGAGGTTGACGGTCGGGTCCTGCCCGTTGAGCTGCACCACCTGCGTGTCGAGCACGCCCTCGCGCTCCACCGACACCAGCGCGGTGGCGAAGCGGAAGGGGCTGCGCACCTGGAACTTGGCGACCTCGCCGGGCTGGTAGTTCTTCTTCTCGGGCAGCACGTCGATGCGGTCGTTGTCCTCGCCGCCGAACCACAGCTCGCCCTGTTTCGTCACCCAGACCGAGCCGGCGGCGCGGCTTGCGCGGCCTTCGCCGTCGGTCGCGGTGGCGACCAGCTCGACCTCGCCGGCCTCCTTGATCTGCGCCTCGCACAGCAGCAGGCCGCGGCTGTCGGTCTGGCCATTGCACACAGTGCCCAGCGGCTTCACCTCCGTCTTGTTGTCGTAGGTGTAGAAGCCGCCCACCATGCGCTTGCGGCTCGTGGTGGTGATGCGGGCCACGGCCTCGACCTTGATCTTGGCATTGGGCTGCGGCTTGCCGGCCAGGTCCAGCGCCAGGGCCTGGAAGCGCAGCTGGCGGTCGGTCGAGACCCAGCCTTCGGTCTTGATGCCCGCCACCACGGCCGCGGGCCACAGCGTGCGCGTGCTGCGCAGCGTCTGCACCTCGCCGTTGGGGTCGGCATAGCTGGCTTCGAGCAGCAGCTCGCGCGGGCCGGTGTCGGCCGTGGCGGGCAGCTTGTCGATGGTGACGCGGCCGGCGCCGCTGCGGTCCAGCGTCAGCGGCAGCTTGTCGGCCACGACGCGGGTGTCCTGCGTGGACTCGGGCTGCTCTTCATCACTGCTGGACGAGCGTTCCTCGGCCTTGCGCGGCGGCGAGAAGCTGAAGCCGTCGAAGTCCGGGTAGTTGGGCACCATGCCGCGCACCATGGCCGACACGCGCACCGGCAGGTTTGTGGCCGGCCCGCCCGAGACGTAGTTCACCTGCACCGCCACTGGCAGGCTGGTGACCGCCACCAGCGGCTTGTTGTCGGCGGGGGCCACGCGGCCTTCGAGCACCGGCAGGCGGAATTCCTCGACGCGGAACTGGCCGGTCGAATAGCTGCGGCCGCTGCGCTCGCCGTCTTCCTCGGCCTCGCCGCGCTGCGGCGCGGAGCCGCCGCGCAGCTCGATCTGGTAGACGCCCAGCTTGGCCGCCGGCGGCACCTGGAAGCTGTTCTCCGCACTCAGGCCACCGGTGCCGGTCGAGCGCCAGTTGATCGGCTGGGTGAACTCCTGCCCACTGCCCAGATGCGTGATGACCAGTCGGCCTGGCCGGTCGGTCGGCAGGCCGAAGCCCTGCGCCGTCTGCGTGCGGATCAGGTGCTTCATCGACACCGTCTCGCCGGCGCGCAGCAGCGGCCGGTCGAGCACGGTATGCGCCACCACGTCGGGCTGCGCGTCCAGGCTGGTGGGCACGTTGAAGCGCCAGGGCTCGATGCCGCGCTGCCAGTTGCTCCAGACGAAGGCCAGGTCTTCCACGCCCTTGTCGTCCTTGGCGCGGGCGCTGACGAACCAGGCGGCCTCGCTGTAGTAGTCGTCCTCGCCCGAACAGCTCGTCGGCTCCGAGGGCACATCCGCCAGCCGCGCCAGGCCGTTGGCGTCGGTGCGGGCCGTGGCGATTTCCCTGCCGAGGCAGTCCGACACGCGCACCTGCGCGTTGGCCACAGGCTTGCCCTTGTCCAGCGTCGTGACCCAGGCCAGGCTGTTCTCGCGGCCCAGCTTGAAATGCACCGCCAGATTGGTGGCGAGCGCCGTCGTGCGCACGTACATCGTGCGGTTGGCGCCGTACTCTTCGTTCAGCAGCGCCTCGCCCAGCTTGCGGGAGGCGATCTCCAGCACATGGAAGCCCGGCGTAAGCGGAATGCCGACCACTTCGAAGGGGCGTTCGTCAGCGGCATCGGACTTGGGCATGTCCAGCTGGCGGGCACCGGCCTGGTTGGCCAGCAGCGAGACGGCGCGCGTCTCCACGCGCTTGGCGTTGTCGCGGTCCACCACCGGCGGCAGCGGGGCACGGCTGTCCTTGCGGGCCTGGTCGCGCGGCACCGTCGTCTGGTCATAGCGCTGCACCTTGCGGTACCAGCCGATGATCTCGGCGTCGGTCTTGGGATTGAGGTCGCTCACCTTGCCGGGCGTCAGCGCCTCCACGCGCAGCGCGGGCTCCACACGGCGCACGGTCACGGGCATCAGCGCCATGCCGTTGGGCTCGGCCAGGCGCTCGACCACGCCGAAGGGCGAGGCCGCGAACTTGGCCAGCGGCGGCATGGCGCCGGTGGCGGTCTTCATCGGAAATGCATCGGCCTGGCCCAGCGTGCGGCCGGAGGCGTCCTGGAAGCCGCGGGGCAGCGAGATGGTGAACTCGGTGCGCTCGGGGAAGGGCGCCGGAAGGGTGACGGAATCGACCACGGCATCGTCGCCGCCGCCGTTGTCCTCCAGCACCGGCTTGATCGTCTTGCCGCCGCCCTTGGCCTCGATCTGGCTGGCCAGCTTGCGGGTGACCGGCGCGTTGAAGCTCAGCGTCATCGGGCGCAGCGGAAGGCAGGCGGCCTGCGCGTTCTCACGCTCACAGCTGAAGCTGACGGCGAAGGGCTCGCGCACCTCGAAGGACAGGCGCTTTTCCACCGAGTTGGCGACACCCGAAGGCGTGGCCACACCCTTGCCGTACACCAATTGCACCCGGCTGCCGGGCGTGAGCGTGCGGTTGCACTGCAGGGCGACGAAGCGCAGCGGCTCCTTCTTGGCCAGGCTTTCGACGCCGCGGGCCTTGATCAGCGCGGCGCGCTGGTCGCCCTCGACCAGCTTGACCGGAATGCGTTCGCCGATGTCGTCGGCGGCGCACCAGAGGTTGGCCTGCAGGCTCTGCGGCGTCGCCGGGCCGGTCAGCTGCAGCAAAAAGAGCTGTTCCTCGTCGATCTTGCCGTAGCTGGGCCAGTGGTTGCGCACCGCCGGGCCGCCGGTGCTGAAGGCGTAGCTCTGCAGGCCGGCGAGCGCGTCGCCGGCGGGCGACTTGAAGCTGGCGACGCGGGTGGCGGTGCAGCGCACGCCGGCGGGCAGGTCGTCCTCGAAGGTCCAGACCCAGCGGCGGTCGCTGGTCCAGCGGCCGCTCCCGCGGCCGGCCTGGGCGTTGTCGCAGTTGACGGAGAGTGGCGCGGGCGCCTGGGCATCGCCGAAGCGCACTGCCGGCTGGTCGAAGCTGGCCACCACCTGCCGCACGCGGGCCACCTCGCCCTGCGGCGACAGGTTGGCGATCTGCAAGGCCTGGGCGCCCAGGGCCGTCAAGCCGGCCGCGAACAGGGCGGCGACGGACGGAAGGCGTCGTGCAAGTCTCATTTCTTTTCCCTCTGACTCGGAAAGCACCCGGCAGGTTAGCGGATGTACGTGGCGCACCCGCCGCAGAACCGGCCGCCTCCTACAATCGCGCCCTCTTCCGCAGGCCGTGCGCGTGGGTGGCTTAAGCCGTTTCACTTCAGGCCCGACTGCCGCTCCCCCGCCTCATGAAACGCCATTGGGAAATCGACGCCTTGCGCGGGCTGATGCTCGTGCTGATGACCGTCACCCACCTGCCCACCCACTTCACCGACCCGCTCGGGCAGCCCTTCGGCTGGGTGTCGGCCGCCGAGGGCTTCGTGCTGCTTTCCGCCTTCATGGCGGGGCTGGTCTACAGCCGCTATGCGCGACGCGACGGGGTGGAGTCCATGCGCAGCGCCTTCTGGCGGCGGGTGCTCAAGATCTACCTGGCGCATGCGGCGCTGCTGCTGTTTCTGTTCACCGTGATCACCGCGCTGGGCATCCGGCGCATGCAGCCTGCGGTGACCAATCTCGTTTCCTGGTACCTGGCGCAGCCCGGCGAAGGCTTCGTCTTCGGCCTGTTGCTCATCTACGAGCCGGCGCTGCTGGACATCCTGCCCATGTACATCTTCTTCATGCTGCTGAGCCCCTGGGTGCTGGCCTTCGCGCTGCGGCATCAGCGCTGGGGCTGGCCGGCGGTCATGGCGGTCAGCGCTGCGCTGTGGGTCGGTGCGCAGTACGGGCTCAGCGAATGGCTCTACGGCTGGATCTTCGCGCTGACGGGCCTGCCGGTGCCCTTCAACGAGATGGGCGCCTTCAACGCGTATGCCTGGCAGTTCCTGTGGTTCGGCGGCCTGTGGCTGGGCTTCACGCGCAGCGCGCCCCGTGCCCGGCCGCTGCGCCTGCACTGGGCGGTCGTGCTGCCGGCGGTGGCGGTGGCGCTGGTGGGGCTGTACTGGCGGCACTTCGGCGAGCACGGCCAGGCGCCCTTCGGCGCGGACATCGCGCGCAACCTGTGGGTGGACAAGTGGCAACTCGGGCCGCTGCGGCTGCTCAACCTGATCGCGCTGGGCATCGTGGCCATCCGCTTCGGCCCGACCTGGGCTAGGTGGCTGCCGCGCGTGCGCTGGCTGGAGACGATGGGCCGAGCCTCCCTGCCGGCGTTCTGCGCCCATCTGGTGGCGGTGCTGACGGTGCTGGCCATCTTCGGCGACAGCCAGACCTCACGCCCCTGGTGGGCCGACACGCTGATGCTGGCGGTGGTGCTGGCGTGGATGTGGGCCGTGGCGCGCTACACGCAGAACGCGGACGCCGCACCGCCGGAAGAGACGGTGCAACCGTCCGAGGGATCAGCGCCAATGAACGCCGCACCGCCCACCGGGACGGCGGGCCTCACCTGAGTCCGGATCCCCCCGAAGCCTGCAGCCGCGCCAAAGTCAGGGCATTGAGCGCCGGCCGGCCGGGCGCCCGCCTCAGCGCGGTCGGCTGGCCGTTGCCAGGGAGCCTGCCTGCACGGTGGCGCCCGTGGCAACACCGCTGACCGCGGCTGCTGCGGGCGCGGCCGGTGCGGGCATCGCGGTCTGCGATCCGGCCGCGGGCTGCACCTGACCCGCGATCACCGAGTGCCAGACGCGGTAGCCCGCCTCGGTCATGTGCAGCCGGTCCGGCAGGAAGAGCTCGGGCCGCGGCTGGCCGTCGGCCCCCAGCATGGGGTTGAAGATATCGATGAAGTCCGACTTGGCCTGGGTGCGCAGATAGGCCGCGATGATGTCGTTGGTCTCGCGGATCTTCGGCAGCAGGTGGGCCCGCGAGGGACTCGGCTTGATCGAGATGTAGCTGATGCGCGTGTCCGGCAGCTCGTTCTGCACGGTGTTGACGAAGAGAGCGAAGTCCTCCAGCACCTGGAAGGGCGTGCGGCCTTCGGCCAGGTCGTTGTCGCCCGCGTAGACCAGCACATGGCTGGGCTTGTAGCGCAATACCAGGTCGCGCACGAAGAGGCTGCAGTCGGCCATGGTGGAGCCGCCGAAGCCGCGGTTGATGACCACCGGCCAGTTGCGGAAATCCTGGGCCAGGTTGGTCCACATCCGCACCGTGGAACTGCCGACGAAGAGCACGCCGCCTTCGGCCGGCAGTGCTGCCTTGTCCGCCTTCTCGAAGGCGTCAAGCGACGCCTTCCAGCGTGCGTGTGCCGCCAGATAGGCGGGCGAAGGCCCGCTGGTGGCGACGGCCACCGGGCTCTGCGCCAGGGCCGAAGCGGTCGCCAGCAAGGTGGCGAGACCCAGGGCCACCGGGCGCACGCGCGCACCGAGGCGGGACGAAAGGCGGGGCAGGAGTGTCATCGGCACGAAGAACTCAACCGAACGGCAGCGCAATCGGTTGACGGCTGTCAGAAAAGCGGCGGATGTTAGGCCAGCCTGTCGCCGACGCGCCAGCGCGGCCGCCCATTCCCGCACTTGCCACGCGGGCGACGGCGGCTCACGGACGCGTCAGAGCTTCTGGATCTTCGCCTTGGCAATCACGTCGTTCCACCGCTGGATATCGGCCGCCAGGAAGTCGCGTGCCTGCTGCGGCGTGCTGCTGCGCGCGGTGAGGTTCAGGTCGCGCAGGCGCTGCACCAGTTCGGGCTTGGCCAGCGCGGCCTGGACTTCCTTGCTCAGGCGGTCCACCACGGCGGGCGGCGTCTTCGCGGGCGCGGCCAGGCCGTTCCAGGAGCTCAGATTCATCTGCGCGAAGGCCGGGCCGGTCTCGCGGGCGGCGGGCACGTCGGGCAGTTGGGGCGCACGGTCCTTGCCCAGCACGGCGAGCGCCCGCAGCGTCTTGCCCGAGATCTGCGTCACCAGCGGGCCCAGGATGTCGACCATGGCGTCGATCTCGCCGCCGCGCACGGCCGTCACCACCGGCGGCGTGCCGTTGAAGGGCACCACCTGCGCGTCGATGCCGGCCGTGAGCTTGAACATCTCGGCCGCCAGGTTCTGCGTGGTGCCGATCTGCGGCGTGCCGATGTTGAGCTTGCCGGGGTTGGCCTTGGCCCAACTCACCATCTCCTGTAGGGTCTTGAATCGGCCGTTCTCGGCCACCGCGATCACCAGATCGAAGGTGGCCAGCAGCGAGATGGGCGCGAAGTCCTTCAGCGTGTCGAAGGGCATGGTCTTGAACAGCGCCGCGCTCACCGCCGAGCCGCTGGAGATCAGCAGCAGGGTGTGGCCGTCCGGCTCGGCGCGCGAGACGGTCTCGCCCGCCACGATGCCGCCGGCGCTGGGCTTGTTGTCGATCACCACCGCCTGACCGAGCGGTCCGGCGATGGCCTGGCCGACCGCGCGTGCCGTCAGGTCGGCGCCGCCGCCGGCGGCATTGGGCACCACGATGCGGATCGGGCGCGAGGGAAAGGCGGGCTGCGCACCGGCCAGGCCGGGCAGCAGGCTGCCGGCTGCGAGCGCGGCGGAGGTGGCGAGGAATTGGCGCTTGTTGTGCATGTCTCGTGGGTTGAAAAGGGATGTGGCGTATCGGATCGGGGCGTCAGTCGCGGGTGGCGCGGCGCTGCACGCAGTCGACGTAGGCATGGCCGTCGGGCGGCCGCCCGGCGCGCTGGCTTTCCCACATCATGCGGCCGAGGCACTCCATGGCCTCGTGGTGCGCCTCCAGCAGCGAGCCGCGGCGCGCGGCCAGCAGTTCCACCGCCTGGCGGATGCCGCGCGGCTGGTCGATGGAGCACTGCTCGCTGATCGACAGATGCATCGACAGGTGCAGGAAGGGGTTTTCGCGGCCGTCCTTGCCGTCGTAGACGCGGGCGACGGCGGCGTCGGCGTCGGCCAGATCGGCGTGGTATTCGGGGTGCTGCGCAATCCACTCGGCGGCGATGATCTCGAGCGCTTCCATGGGCTGGCCGGCGCGGTGCTTGGCGTAGACGGCGCAGAAGAAGCGCCGCACGTCTTCCTGGGTGGGATTGAACATCCGGCCGAGTTTAGAACCCGGCCGCGCCGCCTTCGCCGCGGGACTGTCTTGGGCTTCGGGCAAGATCGGGGCTTCCGCCTTCCCCTTTGTTGATGTTTAACCAGCCCCCCTGGGCCCGCGAGCTGGGCTCCCGCATGCGCGAACGCGCCCTGCTCAAGATCGTCGGCACCACCGCCTGGGTGTGGGTGTTCTTCATCGGTTATTTCCACCTGCTGCGCCATCCGGCGCAGCCGCCGCTGGTGATGCCCGTGACCTGGGTCGACGCATGGGTTCCGTTCTCGCCCATCGCGCTGATTCCCTACCTCTCCCTGTGGCTGTACGTGGGCATCGCGCCGGGGCTGCTGCGGGGCTTCATGCCGCTTCTGGTCTATGGCTTTTGGGCGGCGGCGCTGTGCGCCTGCGGGCTGATGATCTTCTACCTATGGCCCACGCAGATCCCTCCGCTGCCGCTGGACCGCGCCGATGCGCCCGGCTTCGCGCTGCTGGCCGGCATCGACGCCGCCGGCAATGCCTGCCCGTCGATGCATGTGGCGATTTCCGTCTTCACGGCGGTCTGGATCGAGCACCTGTTCCGGCGCGTGGGGGCGCCGGCGTGGGTGCGGCTGGCGAATCTGGCCTGGGTGCTGGCCATCGCCTGGTCCACGCTCGCCACCCGGCAGCATGTGGCGTGGGATGTGGTGGCCGGTACGGCGCTGGGCCTGGTGTTCGCCCTGGCATCGCTGCGCTGGCGCTGGCGCGAATCTGACGAAGACTCGAAAACCGAGCGGCTATCATGAAATTTGACAGTACGGACACAACATCAATGAGCTCGCTGAAGGAATTGCAGGATCTGATCCAGGAGAAATACGGCATCGACCCTGCCACCCTGGACCCCCATGAGTCCATGCGCGAAAAGGGGCTCGATTCCCTGGCCCTGGTCGAATTCCTGTTCGAGATCGAGGACCGCTTCAAGATCTCCATGCCCGATCCGGATCCGAGCATCGAGACCCTCGCCGGCCTGGCCGCGGTGGTCGACAAGGCGCGCGCCGAGGCGGCCGCGAAGCAGGCCTCGTGACACAGGTCGCCGTCACCGGGCTGGGCGTGGTCTCGCCGCATGGCGAGGACGCGCAGGCCATGTTCGCGGCGCTGATGCGTGGCGAATCCGCCATCCGCCCCGTCTTCCCTGACCTGCCCAGGCCCGCCGCCGCGGCGACGCTGCAGTTCGACGAATCCCGCTGGTTCACCAAGCTGCAGTTGCCCGGTGTGGACCGGGTCAGCCAGTTGGCCGTGGCCGCCGCCGAACTGGCGGTGCGCGACGCCGGCGCGCTGGGCGATGTGGCGCCAGAGCGCCTGGGGGTCTACGGCGGCTGCGGCATGGGCGGTGCCACCGCGCTCGAGGCGGCTTACCGCGGCAACGGCCGGGTGCCACCGCTGACCATCCCGGCCTTCATGCCCAACGCGCCGGCCTCGCAGGTGGCGATGCGGCTGAATGCACGCGGGCCGGTGTTCACCTATTCGGTGGCCTGTGCCTCGTCGGCGGTGGCCATCGCCGAGGCCGCCAAAGCGGTGCAGCGCGGCGAAGTCGATGTAGCGATCGCCGGCGGCAGCGAAGCGCTGATCGTGCCCGGCGTGGTGCTGGCCTGGCAGGCCATGCAGACGCTGGCGCCAGTGGTCCCGGGCGAGGAGTCGCGCGCCGTGCGGCCCTTCGCCGCCGACCGCTCCGGCTTCGCGCTCGGCGAGGGTGCGGCCTTTCTGGTGCTCGAGTCGGCCGAGCGTGCCCGCGCGCGTGGCGCCGCGGCGCACGCCCTGCTCACCGGCTGGGGCCACAGCTGCGACGCCACCCACCTCACCAAGCCCGACGCCGCCGGCCAGGCCCGCGCCATGCGCGCGGCCCTGCACACCGCCGGCCTGCAGCCTTCCGACGTCGGCTATTGCAATGCCCATGGCACCGCCACCCGCATCGGCGACGGCGTCGAGGCCGAAGCGCTGGCCACGGTGTGGGGCGACGCCATCGGCACGCTGCGCGTCAGCTCCACCAAGGCGCTGCACGGCC
The DNA here is from genome assembly GCF_913773995.1 of uncultured Pseudacidovorax sp. Classification (GTDB taxonomy): domain Bacteria; phylum Pseudomonadota; class Gammaproteobacteria; order Burkholderiales; family Burkholderiaceae_C; genus Xenophilus. Next base: position 2,596 of record NZ_CAJYES010000052.1, on the reverse strand, counting down.
ACCTTCTGGGCGCGGCCGGCGCGCTGGAGGCGGCCATCACCGTGCTGGCGGTGAAGAATGGCCGGTTGCCGCCCAACGCCCATGCAGAGCAGCCCGATCCGGCCTTCGGCCTGAACCTGGTGCCGCCGGCCGGCATGGATGCGCCCACGCTGCGGGCGGCCGTCAGCAGCTCCTTCGCGTTCGGCGGCTCCAACGCGGTGCTGCTGTTCGAGCGGGCCTGAGCGCCCGTGGCCCGGCGATGCCGGGTCTTTTCACTGCGCCTCAGGCCAATACGGCCGCTTGTGACTTCGGCGATGCGCGGACCACCACCGGGGCGGCCAGGGCGAACTGCATCGCGGAAAGGGCGGCGAGCAGTTCGTCGTGCGCGGCATGCAGGGCGTCGCTGCGGGCGCGGGCCTCGTCGATCAGCCCCTGGGCCAGGGCTTGGCCGACGGCGTCGCTGCGCTGGCGCACCGTGGCATGTTCCTGGCGCAGCCGCTCCGTCAGCGCCATGCGGTCGGCCGTCGACAGCGTCGGTGCCGCCGTGGGGTCGGGCAGCTCCGGGAGCTCCGGCAGCGACGGCAGCGTGGGACCGGCCGACAGGCGCCGGCCGTGCTGCAGGGCATGGCGAAGTTGCTGCATATGGCCGCGGGCCTGGACTTCGGCCAGCAGCAGCGGATACACCTCGTCCGTCCAGCGCACGCTGGCGCAGTCACGCCACGCCTGGGGCGGCTGCCAGATCTGCACCCAGTCGGGCAGGTCCGCCGCGGGCATGGGGCGCGCGACGCCATAGCCCTGGGCGCAGTCGCAGCCCATCTGCAGCAGCAGGCGGCCATGGGCTTCGCTTTCCACACCCTCGGCGATGACCCTGCGGTCCAGTGCATGGACCAGCCGGATCACGCCATGGGCGATCACCAGGTTGTCGCTGTCCTCCAGCAGTTCGCGCACGAAGCTCTGGTCCAGCTTGATGGTGCGCGCCGGCAGGCGCTTGAGGTAGGTGAGCGAGGAATAGCCCGTGCCGAAGTCGTCGATGGACACATGCACGCCCAGCGCGTGGCACTGCTCGATGATGCGCGCCGCCTTGACCACGTCGTCCAGGCTGGTGGTCTCCAGGATCTCCAGTTCCAGCAGGTCTGCCGCGGCCGGATGGCGCTCCAGGGCCAGTCCGAGCTTGCGCATGAAGTCCGCCCCCTGCAGCTGCGCACTCGCCACGTTGACAGACACGGGCAGCCGGAGTCCGCCCTCGGCCCAGCGTCCAGCCTGGACCAGCGCCTGCTCGATCACCCACTCGCCCAGGTCGATGGTCAGGGCATCGTCTTCGAGCAGGGGCAGGAAGGCGCCCGGCGGCAACAGGCCGCGCTCGGGATGCTGCCAACGGATCAGCGCCTCGGCGCCGAGCACCGTGCCGCGGCGCATGTCCACCTTGGGCTGGTAGTACAGCACCAGCTCGCCGCGCCGCATGGCCTGGCGCAGGCGCTGCGCATGGTGGCCCACGTCGCGGGCATGACGGTCGTCCTCGGCGTCGAAGACATGGAAGCGGCCGCCCCCGGCCTGCTTGGCGCGGTACATGGCCTGGTCGGCGTGGCGCAGCAGGGCCTCGGGCTCGATGTCGTCCTGCGGGAAGAAGGTGACGCCGATGCTCCCGGTGAGCGTGTGGCTGCCGCTGCCCACCTGCAGCGGCAGCGTGATGGCATCCACCACCTGCTGCAGCATGCGGTGGCAGCCTTCGGTGTCGCTGCGTTCGAACAGCAGGACGAACTCGTCGCCGCCGGTGCGCGCCACCGTGTCGTCGGGCTGGACGGCGGCCTGCAGGTGCCGCGCCACCTGCACCAGCGCCATGTCGCCGGCGGCATGTCCGTGGCCGTCGTTGACGGGCTTGAAGTTGTCCAGGTCCATGTAGCAGACGGCCAGCACCGTGGCCCGGCTGCGGGCTCGGGCCACGGCATGCTGCAGCCGGTCGGCCAGCAGCACCCGGTTGGGCAGGCCGGTGAGCGCGTCGTAATAGGCCATGCGCGCGAGCTGCTTCTCCTGCGCCTTCAGGTGCCGGATGTCGGCGAACACGGCCACGAAGTTGCTCACCGCGCCGCGGCTGTCGCGGATGGCCGAGATGGACAGCAGCTCGGGGTACACCTCGCCGTACTTGTTGCGGTTCCAGATCTCGCCGTTCCAGTTGCCGGTCTCCAGAATGCGCTTCCACATGGCCGTGTAGAAGGCGCGGTCGTGGCGGCCCGACTGCATCATGCTGGGATTGCGGCCGATGACTTCGGCGCGGCTGTAGCCGGTGATGCGGCAGAAGGCCGGGTTGACGTCGACGATGTTGCCCCGCGCATCGGTCAGGGTGATGCCGTCGTAGGCGTTCTCGAAGGCGGTGGCATGCAGCTTGAGGCGCTGCTCGGCCGCCAGCTGCGCCTGGTAGCGCCGCTGCAGCTCGCCATGGGCGCCGGCCAGCTGGCGCTGCATGCGGTGCAACTGCAGGAAGGCCCAGCTCAGGTAGGCGGCCATCAGCATGGCCAGCCCGAACAGGACGACGCGCCAGGCGTGGGCCTCGGCGTCCAGGCGCCGCCAGCTTTCCTCACAGCGGCGCTGCACGTCCTGGATGCGGGCCGTGGTGTCCAGG
>NZ_CAJYES010000051.1 GCF_913773995.1 uncultured Pseudacidovorax sp. | reverse complement strand
CTTCTTTCCGCGCTTCTTCGGCCGCTTACATGGCATTGACAAGGGTCGGCGACCATCGCTTCACCAACAACCGACAGGAAGCAAGGAGTCGTGATGAACAAGTTGACCATGGCCTTCTCGGCAGGTGCGCTGGCGCTGGCCGGACTCGCCGTCCCGGCCCTCGCGCAAGCCAGCGGCCCGAGCATCCAGGCGCAGGTGTACCTGGGTGGCCCGCCGCCAGCACCCGCGTATGTGCCGGTGCCCGCCCCCGTGTACTACCCGCCGCCGCCGCGCCAATACTATGGCCCCCCGCCGCGGTATTACGGCCCGCCGCCGCACCACTACCATCGTCCACCGCACCACCGTCGGGGCTGGGGCGATGCCGACCGGGACGGCGTGCCCAACCGCTATGACCGCCGGCCGCACAACCCCTACCGCTACTGACGGTTCAACGGTCTGACCGAAGCGCCACCCCACCCAGGGTGGCGTTTTCGCGTCCGGGCCAGCGCGGCCAGCCCACCCGGCCGAACCAGGCGCCGCCCGCGATGCTCCAGGCGATGACGAGGCCGTAGACGACCAGCGCTGCGGCCTGCGCCGCGAACACCTGCGCCAGCGTCCCACCCGAGGCCACCACGACCAGGCCGCCGACGCCCGCCACCAGCAGGCGCAGCAGGTTGCCCAGCACCGGCCACATCAGCCGGCCCGCGCCCTGCGAGGCGAAGTACAGCACCAGCCCGACGCCGAAGAATCCGTAGAACGGCCCCACTGCACGCAGGTAAGACGTCCCCGCCTCCAGCATCGCCGGGTCCTGGCCGAACAGGCGCAGCCAGGCGAGCGGCCAGAGGGCGGCGGCCAGGCCGATCACGGTCGTCATGGCGAAGGCCAGCGCGGCACCGACGCCGGCTGCGCGCAGCGCGCGCTCGGGGCGGCCGGCGCCCATGCTCGTGCCCACCATCGCCACCAGCGGCGCACCCAGGCCGAAGACCAGCGGCACCAGCAGGTACTCCAGCCGCGCACCGGTGCCGTAACCGGCAATGGCACCCGCCCCCCAGTGGCCGGCCAAACCGGTGGCGATGCCGATGCTGAGGTTGGTTGCCGCCGTGGAGACCGCACCCAGCAAGCCCACGCGCAGCACGCCGCGCATCAGCGGCCAGTTGAGTTGCGCCTGCGACCACGCGGGCTGCAGCAGGCTGCGCCGGGACCGCAGATACAGCGCCAGCGCCACCGTGCCCCCCAGGTAGTACAGCAGCAGCGCAATGGCCCCGCCTGCGATGCCCAGCGGCGGGATCGGCCCCCAACCCGAAATCAGCATCGGCGACAGAGGCACCGCGACCACCACACCCACGATGGTCACCAGCGCCGGCAATGCCATGTTGCCTGTGCCGCGCACCACGGCCGCCAGCGAGTTGAACAACCACACCAGCACAGCACCGCCGAACACCCAGTGCGAATAGGTCAGCGCCGCGGCCAGCACCGGGCCCTCCCCGCCCATGCGGGCGTAAAGCCAGCCGCCGGCCAGCCACATCGCTGCCGTGCAGGCAACGCCGAATCCGAGCGCGATGGCCACCGCCTGCCACACCAGCCGATGCGCGTCTTCCCGCCGGCCCGCACCCAGGGCACGCGCAATGGCGGAGGCGATGCCGCCCCCCATGGCGCCCGCCGACGTCATCTGCATCAGCATCACCAGCGGGAAGACCAGCGCCATGCCAGCCAGCGCATCGGTGCCGAGCCGGCCGACGAAGTAGGTCTCGACCAGGCCGATGGCCGCCTGCGCGAACATGACCGCGATGTTGGGCACGGCCAGGCGCAGCAGCGTGGGCGTGATGGGGCCTTCCAGCAGCATTCGGGTGCGCGGGTCGAGCCGGGGTGGCGCTGAGGTCATGGCAAGGTCCTGAAAGCGGGCATGCGGCGGCGCCGCCGCTTGGGGCGGCACCCGTGCCACGAAGGAAAGTGAAGGAAAGCGCTGCCTCAGGCCGGCGCCATGGCGCGCGCGGGTGGCGACTCGCGGATCGGCAGGTTGACCAGCGCCGCGCCAGCGGCCAGCGCGATGTCGATCCACCACATGAGGTCATAGCTGCCGGTGCGCTCGAACACCCAACCACCCATCCAGGCGCCCAGGAAGCCGCCGATCTGGTGCGACAGCATCACGAGGCCGAAGAGCATGGCCATGTTGGCCGGCCCGAACATCTTGGCCACCAGCCCCGCGGTGGGCGGCACGGTGGAAAGAAAGCTCACCCCCATCACCGCCGCAAACACCAGCATCACCGCCACCGTCTTGGGCACCAGCAGGAAGACCAGCACCGCCACCGCGCGCGTCGCATACACCAGCGACAACAGCGACTTCATGCGCCAGCGCCCGACGGCCCAACCCATGGCCAGGCTGCCGACGATGTTGAACAGGCCGATCACCGCCAGCGACCAGCCGCCCACCGCCGGCGGCAGGCCACAGGCCGCCACCACACTGGGCAGATGCGTGGCCAGAAAGGCGACGTGGAAACCGCAGACCAGAAAGCCCGCCGCGAGGTAGCGGTAACTGGGCGTGGCCAGGGCCTGGCCGATGGCCTCGCGCACCGTCAGGGCCCGCGGCCCGCCGGCGGCCGCCTGCTGCGCCACGAGCGCGCGCGAGTTGCCGCGCAGCACCCAGGCTGCCGGCAAGGCCAGCAGCACCAGCACGCCCAGCCACTGCATCGACGCCGCCCAGCCCACCGCGGCCGTCAGGCCGATGGCCACCGGCGCCAGCGCGAACTGGCCGAAGGAGCCACCGGCATTCACCACGCCGGTGGCCAGTCCGCGCCGCGCCGGCGGCACCAGACGCATGGTCGCGCCCATCATGACAGACGGCCCGGCCATGCCGGCACCGCCTGCTGCCAGGACGCCCACGGCCAGGATCAACCCCAGCGTGCTCGTCATGTAGGGCGTGATGAAGGTGCCGATGGCCACCAGCACCACACCCAGCAAGACGGTGCGCGCGGTACCGACGCGGTCAGCCAGCGCACCGGCGAAGGGCTGGGTCAGCCCCCACCACAGCTGGCCGAAGGCGAAGGCCAGGCTGATGCTGCCCAGCCCGAGGTGCGTGGCGGTGTTGAGCGAGGGCAGGTACAGGCCCATGGTCTGGCGTACGCCCATCGTCAGCGCGAAGGTGCCGGCGGCGGCCAGCAGCACCAGCCAGAGCGCGGGCAGGCGCGCCGCGCCGGTGGCGGATGTCGAATCACTCATGCTCTTCTCCTTCATCGGCATCGCCGTCCTCGTTGGCGCGCAGCAGGTCGATGGCCTCGTCGAGCAGCCCATGCAGGGCCAGCACCCGCTCCAGGCCCATCACTTCGTTCAGCCGTTCCTGGGCGGCACGCCAGCGGCGCTGCGCCTCGGCCCGCTTGTCGCGGCCGGCGTCGGTGATGTGCAGCAGCCGGCTGCGCGCATCGGGCCCCTCGGCCTGCTCGATCCAGCCGGCGGCCAGCAAGGGCTGCAGGTTGCGCGTCAGCGTCGAGGCGGTGAGACCCATCGCGCGCGCCAGGTCGACCGGGCGCAGCGGCCCCAGCTTGAGCACATGCGACAGCAGCGAGTACTGCGTGGTCTTGAGGCCGACCTGCGCCAGCTCGGCGTCGTACAGGCGCGAAACGCGCCGCCCCAGCTGGCGCAGCTTGAAGTTGGTGCAGCCCTGCGGCTTGGCGATGGTGGTCATGACCTATGATTGTATCTGCAACTATTGCATATGCAATCAAAGGAGATGCGATGAGCGAGAGCACGAATGAATTGCAGCGCTGGCTGGACGACGAGGCCACCGTGCGCGCCCGCCTGGATGCCGGTGCCGGCCCCGGCGTGGCACGGCCCGAGCAGGTGATGGGCCGCAGCGGCCTGGAGGTGATGCAGGCCATGCTCGCCGGCGAACTGCCCTACGCCGAGATCGCCCGTACGCTGGACTTCGTGCTGATCGAGGCGGAGGCCGGGCGCGCGGTCTTCCAGGGTCAGCCTCAGGCGCAGCACCTCAACCCGCTGGGCACGGTGCACGGCGGCTGGTTCGCCACCCTGCTCGACTCCGCCCTCGGCTGCGCGGTGCACACCAGCCTTCCCGCCGGTCGCAGCTACACGACCGCGGAGCTGGGCATCAACATGGTCCGCGCCATCACGCCGCAGGTGCCGCGCGTGCGGGCCATCGGCCAGGTGATCCACTGCGGCCGTCAGCTGGCCACGGCCGAGGCACGGCTCGTGGGGCCCGACGGCACGCTCTACGCGCATGCCACGACCACCTGCCTGGTGTTCGACCTGCGTTCGCGCTGAACTCAGCGCCGGAGCAACCCGACGTTCCATCCAGGTTTGATGAAGACGCCGCAGGCCGGCGTTGATAATGCTTCTCAGCCCGCAAGCACAACAACGATGAGAAGCGCGGCGCCCGTCGACCGACCGGTCTGACCTTTTCGAAAAACCTGGAGTGGGAATCCCAATGAATGCATCGATCGCGCCCCGTGGCGCCTGGGCGCGCCGCGCCTTGCTTGCCGGCCTCGTCGGCACCGCAGCCGTCGCTGCGCAGGCCCAGGGCGAAGTCACCGTCTACACCACCCGCGAGCCCGGCCTGATCCAGCCGCTGCTGGCCGCCTTCACGCAGCAGACGCAGATCCAGGTCAAGACCGTGTTCGTCAAGGACGGCCTGGTCGAGCGGGTCAAGGCCGAGGGCCAGCGCTCGCCGGCCGATGTGCTGATGACGGTGGACGTGGGCAACCTGCTGGACCTCGTCGAGGCCAGCACCACGCAGCCTGTGCAGTCGGCCGCGCTGAATGCCGCCATTCCGGCCAACCTGCGCGGCAGCGACGGCCAGTGGTATGCCCTGTCGATGCGCGCCCGCGTGCTGTATGCGGACAAGGGCCTGAAGCTGCCCACCTTCCGCTACGAGGACCTGGCCGATGCCAAGTGGAAGGGCAAGGTCTGCATCCGCGCCGGCCAGCATCCCTACAACACGGCCCTGGTGGCGGCCATGATCGCCCACCATGGCGAGGCCAAGACCGAGCAGTGGCTCAGCGGCGTCAAGGCCAACCTGGCGCGCAAGCCTACCGGCGGCGATCGCGACGTGGCCAGAGACATCCTGGGCGGCATCTGCGACGTGGGCCTGGCCAATTCCTACTACGTGGGCCAGATGAAGGGCTCCAAGGAAGGCAGCGACGCCCGCAAGTGGGGCGATGGCATCCAGGTCGTGCGGCCCGTGTTCGGCGGCACGCAGCCGGGCGGCACGCACGTCAACATCAGCGGTGCTGCGGTGGCCAAGCATGCGCCGCAGAAGGCCAATGCGGTCAAGCTGCTGGAGTTCCTGGTCTCCGAGCCCGCGCAGGCCATGTACGCCCAGGCCAACTACGAGTACCCGGTCCGCAAGGGTGTGGCGCTCGACCCGATCATCGGCCAGACGATCGGCGAGCTGAAGGTCGATCCGCTGCCGCTGACCGAGATCGCCAAGCACCGCAAGCAGGCCAGCCTGCTGGTGGACAAGGTTGGCTTCGACAAGTAAGCCGCTGCGCTTCGTGCCCTTGATGCGCCGCCCCGCGGGCCTGCGTCCCGTCGGGCGGCTTTGGCATGCGGCCACGGTCGCCATCGCGCTGGGCGTGCTGGCGCCCGTGGCCAGCCTCGTCTGGCTGGCCCTGGACGCCGACCTGACGCACTGGACGCACCTGGCCACCCATGTGCTGCCCGAGGCCGCGCTCAACACCGCGTTGCTGCTCACGGGCGTTGGCGCCCTCACGCTGCTGGTGGGCACCGGCTGCGCCTGGCTGGTGGCCACCTGCGACTTTCCGGGCCATCGCTGGCTGCAATGGGCGCTGCTGCTGCCGCTGGCCATGCCGACCTACATCGTGGCCTTCGCCTACCTCGACCTGCTGCATCCGCTCGGGCCGGTGCAGGGCGCCATCCGCTGGGCCCTTGGCTACGACAGCCCGCGGCAGTTCCGCCTGCCCGACCTGCGGTCCATGGGCGGCGCCATCCTCGTGCTGGGCATGGTGCTGTACCCCTATGTCTACATGACGGCGCGGGCGATGTTCGTGACCCAGCCCTTGCACCTGATGGAAGCCGCGCGCCTGCTGGGCGAAGGCCGCTGGGGCGCCTTCCGGCACGTGGCGCTGCCGCTGGCCCGCCCGGCCCTGGCGGTGGGGCTGAGCCTGGCGCTGCTGGAGACGCTCAACGACATCGGCGCCTCGGAGTTCCTTGGCGTCAACACGCTCACCGTGGCGGTCTACACCACCTGGATCACCCGCTCCGACCTGGCCGGCGCCGCACAGATCGCCATCGCCATGCTGCTCATGGTGGTCGCGCTGGTCCTGCTGGAGCGCCACGGCCGCCGACACCAGCGCTTTGGCTCCGCGCAGCGCATGCGCGCGGTGACGCCCCGGCGCCTGCGGGGGCCGGCTGCTCTTGCCGCCACGCTGGCCGCGCTTCTGCCGGTGCTGATCGGCTTCGTGGCGCCCGCCGCCTACCTGGTGTGGGAAACCATCAAGCGCCTGCGGCTGGGCGGCGGCGTCTCGCCCGCGCTCATCGGCAGCCTGGGCAACACGCTGGCCGTGGCGCTGGGCGTGACGGTGCTGGCCGTGGCCGCCGGGCTGGTGGTGGCCTGGGCCACGCGGCAGCCGCCCGGTGCGCTGACGCCGCGCCGCTGGCCCGCACGCGCCGCCAGCCTGGGCTATGCGCTGCCCGGCACCGTGCTGGCCATCGGCCTGCTCACGCCGGCGCTTGCGGCCGATGCCGGCGTTGCCACGCTCTTCGGCCTGCCCGGACTTCCGCTGATGAGCTTGGGCGTGGTGCTGGTGGTGGCCTGCACCATCCGCTTCCTGGCCATGCCGGTGGGCGGCATCGAGGCCGGGCTGTCGCGCATTCCAGCTACCCTCGAACAGGCCTCGCGCCTGCTGGGCGAAAGCCCGCTGGGCACGCTGCGCCGCGTGCACCTGCCGCTGCTGCGGCCTGCCCTCTCGGCCGGCGCGCTGCTGGTCTTCGTGGACGCCATGAAGGAGCTGCCCGCCACGCTGCTGCTGCGCCCCGCCGACTTCGACACTCTGGCCACCTGGCTTTATGCCGAGGCCGCCCGCGGCACCTACGAGGAAGGCGCCATCGCCGCTCTGCTGATCGTGCTGGCCGGCCTGCTGCCCGTGGCCCTGCTCGCCCGCACGCCCGTCAGCGGCGGCGCGGTGCAGGCCGACGACATCACGCCGCACCCATGACCGCTGCCGACCTGCACATCGACAACCTCCGCCTCGGCTACGACACGCCACGCGGCCTCCACACCGTGGTGGACGGCTTCTCGCTGACGCTCGAGGGCGGTCACATCGGCTGCCTGCTGGGCCCCTCGGGCTGCGGCAAGACCACGGTGCTGCGGGCCGTGGCCGGCTTCGAGCCGGTGCGCGGCGGGCACATCCGGCTCGGCGGGCAACTGCTCTCCGGACCGGGCGTGCATCTGGCGCCGGAGCGGCGGCAGGTGGGCATGGTGTTCCAGGAATACGCGCTCTTTCCCCACCTCACGGCTGCGCAGAACGTGGTCTTCGGCCTGCGAAAGCAACCGAGGCCTGCGCAGGAAGAGCGCGTGCGCGAACTGCTGGGCGTGGTGGGCCTGGCCGAGGCGGCCGGCCGCTATCCGCATGAACTGTCCGGCGGCCAGCAGCAACGCATCGCCCTGGCCCGCGCACTGGCGCCCGCGCCCGCGCTGCTCCTGATGGACGAGCCCTTCTCCAACCTCGACGGCGCCACCCGCCAGCACCTAACGGTGCAGGTGCGCGACATCCTGCGGGCCGCGGGACAGACCGCCATCCTCGTCACGCACCACGAGGCCGAGGCCCACACCATGGCCGACCGCATCGGCGTGATGCACAACGGCCGGCTGGCGCAATGGCGGGAGATGGCGCGGCCCGACTGAGCGCCGGCGGTGACAGCGGGCTTTTGCGGCGAGCCGCGACGAGGAATCGCCCACACGGGAGAATCCGCGGTTTCGTTCCTCACCCCACGACACCATGCGACTGCTGCACACCATGCTGCGCGTTGGCAACCTCCAGCGCTCCATCGACTTCTACACCCAGGTACTGGGCATGAACCTGCTGCGCACCAGCGAGAACCCCGAATACAAGTACAGCCTGGCCTTCCTCGGCTTCGGCAACGGCAATCCCGATCAGGCCGAGATCGAGCTGACCTACAACTGGGGCACCGACAGCTACGAGATGGGCACGGCCTACGGCCACATCGCCCTGGGCGTGCCGAATGCCTACGCCGCCTGCGACAAGATCAAGGCGGCCGGTGGCAACGTGACGCGCGAGCCGGGTCCGGTGAAGGGCGGCACGACGGTCATCGCGTTCGTGACGGATCCGGATGGGTACAAGATTGAACTGATCCAGCGCAAAGACGACGACGGAGCAGGCCAAGGCCTGCGCTGAGCAGGCACAGGTAGAAAAGGGGCGGCTCAGAGGGTTCGGTCGCGCCCCGCCTTACTGCAGGCTTTGTCAATCGCCGATGCCGATCCGTCACCGGAGTTGACATTGCGTAGCCCGGTAGACGCCGCTGCGCGGGGCCCACTGAATGTTGTGACAAATGCCCTGGGTTGGCTGCTACGCGCCCGCTATGTTCAGAGGCTTTGTATCTTCTGCCTGCTTCTATCCATGCCTGCCAAAGAAACCCGCGCCGAAACCCTCATCAGTGCTGCAAAGATCGTTCTCATCTTCTCCGGATTGACCTGCATGGGAATTCTGCTGAGCTATCTGGTCAGCACCTTCGGCTGATCGCCCGCCGTCTCCAGCGGCACGCCCCGCAGGCTCAGGCCACGGTCTCCGGGGGGCCGCTCACCAGCCGCCACAGCGACTCCGCCAGCTCCGACATTGCCGCGGGCTGGCGGTACAGCCGGATTTCCACCGGCACCCGCCAGTCCCCACCACCCGCATCCACCAACGCGCCGCTGCGCAGCTCGTCTTGCACCAGGCTGGCCGGCAACCAGGCCACGCCCTTGCCCTCGCGGACCATGGCCTTGAGCAGGATGGCGTGGTGGGCGGTGAAGACGATGGCGGCCCGCGGCTCGATGGCGGCCTGCGCCTCGTCGCCGAACAGCTCCCGCAGCTGCGCACGCAGGATGCGGCCGAGGCCTGAAGCCTCACTATAAGCCAGTACGGGC
>NZ_CAJYES010000050.1 GCF_913773995.1 uncultured Pseudacidovorax sp. | reverse complement strand
TGCAGGACGCCGTGAGCGAGCGCACCCGCAAGCTCGAGGCGGCGGAGGAGGCGCTGCACCAGGCCCGCAAGATGGAAGCCATCGGCCAGCTCACCGGCGGGCTGGCGCACGACTTCAACAACATGCTGGCGGCCGTCTCCGGTGCGCTGGAGCTGATGGACATCCGGCTGCGGCAGAACCAGCCCGAGCACCTGGCCCGCTACATCCGCACGGCGCAGGACGCCACACGGCGCGCTGCGGCGCTCACGCACCGGCTGCTGGCCTTCTCGCGCCGGCAGACGCTGGCACCACGGCCCACGCCGGTCGACGAGCTTGTGGCCGGCATGGTCGAGCTCATCCAGCGCACCGTGGGGCCGCAGGTGCACATCCTGACGCATGCCCAGGCCGCGCCCTGGCCAGCACTGGTCGATCCGTCACAGTTGGAGAACGCGCTGCTCAACCTGTGCATCAATGCCCGCGACGCCATGCCCGATGGCGGCCAGGTGCTGATCGAGACGGTGAACGTGCCCATGGATGGTCCCGCCGCCCGTGCCCATGACCTGCCCGAGGGCGACTACCTGCTGCTGCGCGTGACCGACAACGGCGTGGGCATGCCGGCCGACGTGCTGGACAAGGCCTTCGATCCCTTCTTCACCACCAAGCCGCTGGGGCAGGGCACCGGGCTGGGGCTGTCGATGATCTACGGCTTTGCGCGCCAGTCCGGCGGGCAGGTGCGCATCGCCTCCGAAGTGGGGCGTGGCACGGTGGTGTCGATCCACCTGCCGCGCGCCCTGGAAGGTGCGCTGCCCCTGGCGCCGGCCGACACCCGAGCCGCGGCCGACCCCGCCGCGCAGGCCGACTGGCCCGTGCTGGTGGTGGAGGACGAAGAGGCCGTGCGCCAGATCGTGGCCGAGACGCTGCGCGACCTGGGCTGCCGGGTGCTGGAAGCCGCCGATTCGCTGGCCGGCATGGCGATGCTGCGCGATTCGCCCGAAGTGCGTCTGCTGATCACCGACGTGGGCCTGCCGGGTGGCATGAACGGGCGGCAACTGGCCGACGCAGCGCGCAGCCTGCGACCGGCGCTGCCGGTGCTCTTCATCACCGGCTATGCGGAAAACGCGCTGCTCCGGGACGGCCAGCTGGAGCCCGGCACGGCGGTGCTGACCAAGCCCTTTTCGGTGCACCAGCTCACCAGCGAGCTGCGGCGCCTGCAGCAGGCCTGGCCCATCACACCGGCAGCGGACCCCGCGGCATGAGGAAGTCGCGCGAGAGCTGAGCCGGCCGCGTGACGCCCAGCATGGCCAGGTTGCGGTCCACCTCGGCCGACAGCAGCTGGATGGCATGGGCCACGCCAAGCTCGCCCGCCACTGCCGCCGCGAAGTTGAAGGGCCGGCCCAGCCACACGAAGCGCGCGCCCAGGGCCAGGGCCTTGAGCACGTCGCTGCCGCGGCGGATGCCGCCGTCCATCATCACCGCCATGTCGCCTGCCACGTCCATCACGGCCGGCAGCGTGCGCAGGGCCGAGACGGCGCCGTCGAGCTGCCGCCCGCCGTGGTTGGAGAGCACGATGCCGTCGGCGCCATGCTGGCGCGCCAGCGCAGCGTCCTGGGGCGACACCAGCCCCTTGACCACCAGCGGTCCGTGCCAGCGGCGGCGGATGCGGGCGATGTGCGACCAGTCGAAGTGGTCGCGCTTGGAGAAGTCGCGCTCCACGTTGCGGGAGATGACCGGCGCGCCACGCTCGGCGAAGGAATTCTCGAAGTGCGGCATGCCGTCGGCCAGCGTCCGCAGCAGCGTGCCCAGCGTCCAGCGTGGGTGGGTGAAGCCGTCCCAGGCCAGGCGTAGGCTGGGCCGCAGCGGCGTCGAGAAACCGGCACGGATGTTGTTCTCGCGGTTGCCGGCCACGGGCACGTCGGCGGTGATCACCAGCGTCTCGAAGCCGGCGCGCGCCACGCGGTCGAGCAGGGCGTCGATGCGCTCGGGCTGGCCCGGCAGATAGGCCTGGAACCAGCTGCCGGGGCCGGCAGCGATGACCTTCTCCATCGGCGTGAGCGAACTGCCGCTGAGCACGTACGGAATGCCGGCGCGTGCCGCGGCGCGCGCCATCGCCTCGTCGCCGCGGTAGGCCGAGAGCGCGGCAATGCCCATCGGCGCAATGCCGAAGGGCGCGGCGTAGCGGCGGCCGAAGAGCTCCGTGCCCAGGTCGCGCTGCGACACGTTCGCGAGCACGCGCGGCACGAAGCCCCAGTCGGCGAAGGCGCGGCGGTTGTCGTCCAGGCTGCTGTTGGTCTCGGCTGCACCGGCCACGTAGCCGTAGATGGCGCGCGGCAGGCGGCGCGCGGCCAGGCGCTGGAAGTCGTCGAGGGCCAGCACCTCGGCCAGCGGGCCGCGCGCGGCGCCGCCGCTGAAGGCGCGCCAGGGGTCGTGGGCGGGCGCGGGCGCGGTGGCGGGCGGTGGGGCGAGGGCGGCGTCGGCGGCGGGGGTGGAGGGCTGGGTCATGGGCAAATGGCGGAGTTGTCGGCCTGCGCCGGATCGGCGGGCAGGCGATGAGGCGGGACTTTAGGCAGTCCTGCGAGTGAGTGAAAGCGAATAATCCGGCGAAGTCATTTCCACTGAAATCGAACAAGTGACGCTCAAGCAACTGGAAGCCTTCTACTGGGCCGCGACCTGCGCCAGCTTTGCGCTGGCGGCCGAGCGGCTGCACCTGAGCGTGTCGTCGCTCTCCAAGCGGCTGGCCGAACTGGAGTCGGCCCTGGGCGCGCCCCTGTTCGACCGCGCGGGCCATCGCGCCCGGCTCTCCGAGGCCGGCCAGCGCCTGCTGCCGCTGGCGGCCGATCTGCTCCAGCGTGCCGAGCAGGCGCGGATGGCCGTGGGCCCGGGAGCGACGCTGAGCGGCATCGTGCATCTGGGCACGGGCGAACTCGCATCCATGACCTGGCTGGCGCGCGCCGTGGCCTGGCTGCGCGCGCGGCATCCCGCGATGGAGTTGCGCATCGAGGTGGACATCGGCGCGCACCTGGCGCGGCGTGTCGAGCAGGCCGAGCTGGACGCCGCCGTGATCTCGGGCGCCGCCTCGCGGCCGACCTTGAGCGCCGTGCCGCTCGGGCAGGCGGCCTTCGTCTGGTGTGCCTCGGCCGCGCTGGCGGCCGGCGTCGAACGGCTGGATGCCGAGTCCTGGTCGCGCCACACGCTGGTCGCGCTGCCGCGCGGCTCGGGCGTGACGCAATTGCAGGACGGCTGGATGGCACGGGCCGGCGCGCGGCCGCGTGCGGTGCTGATTTGCAGCCAATGGGGCGCTGTGGCGAGCCTACTGGCGGCGGGGCAGGGCATCGGCATGCTGCCGCGCGGACTGGCCGATGGGCTGGTGCAGCGCGGCGTGCTCTGCCGCCTGTCCGCCACGGAGCCGCTGGCCACGCTGGACTACGGCTTCCACTTCCGTCACGGCGACCCGCGGCCCCTGGTGGCGGCGCTGCGGCAGGCCTGTCTGGAGACGGCGGACTTCGACGCGCCCGGGCCCTTCTTCTGAGAAACGGCGGGCCTCAGGGACAGAACAGCTCGGCCAGCAGGTCGATCATGCGGCCGGCCCTGGGATCGTCGATGCGGTAGTACACCGTCTGGCCCTCGCGCCTACCGGCGACCAGGCCGTCCTCGCGCAAGCGGGCCAGGTGCTGCGACAGCGCCGACTGACCAAGCCCCACCTCCGCCTGCAGCGCGCCCACTGACAACTCGCCATGCTTGCCCAGCAGGCACAGCACCAGCAGGCGCGATTCGTTGCCCAGCGCACGCAGGAAGGCGGCGGCCTGCTGGGCGCCTTCCTGGAGCAGGGCGTGCTCGGGGTTGATGTGGGTCATGGATGGTGCGAACGCTGCGGGGCGGGCTGACGAAATATTAGAACTCACTAATATGATCGATCTTGCGCAGGGTCGAGTGTCACGGCTTCGTGGCTGGCCCTGCCGATCAGGAATCCGCCATGAACGACTACCGACAGATCACCCACGACATTTCGGCGCAACTCGGGCCCCTGCGGCAGACCGTGCCCGGCGTGATGAAGGGCTTCGCCGACATGGGGAAGGCTGCCATGGCCGAGGGCGCACTGAGTGCCAAGACCAAGGAGCTGATCGCGCTGGCCGCGGGCGTCGCGGCGCACTGCGAGGGCTGCATCGGCTTCCACACCAAGGCGCTGGCCCGGCTGGGTGCCACCGAGGCCGAGGTGCATGAGGCGCTGGGCGTGGCCATCTACATGGGCGGCGGGCCCTCCGCAATGTACGCCGCCAGTGCCGTTGAAGCCTTCCGGCAGTTCTCCACCGCGTCCGCCTGAGCGGCGGCGCGCTTGTCCATTTCACTCATCGAGGAGCACTCATGACCCCCAATGTCGGAACCCTGGACCGCGTGCTGCGGATCGTGGCAGGCCTGGTGCTGATCGGCCTGGCGCTGGCCGGCGCGATCGGCGCCTGGGGCTGGATCGGCGTGGTGCCGCTGGCAACGGGGCTGCTGCGCTTCTGCCCGGCCTACACGCTGCTGGGCCTGCGCACCTGCCCGGCCAATTCGTCGCGCTGAGGGCCGCCGGCGCGCGTTGGACGCGCTGACGCTGGCGCGTCCGGCCCGGCCGGGGCGCTTCCTAGAATGGTGCGTTGCCCTCATCCAGGAGACGTTCCATGACAGAAGACAGCATCGAGTTCAACTCGCGCGACGGCATCCGCATCCAGGCGTGGCGCTGGTCCCCCGAGGGAGTGCCCCGCGGCGTCGTTCAGGTCCAGCATGGGCTGGGCGAGCATGGCGGGCGCTACCGCCGCTTCGGCGAGGCGCTGGCCGCCGCGGGCTACCTGGTCTATGCGCCCGATGGCCGCGGATCGGGCCGAACGGCGCAGGGCCGCTATGGTCACTGGGGCCGCGATGGCTGGCCGGGCTGGGTGGACGACCTGCTGCAACTGAACCACCGCATCCGCCAGGACCATCCGGGCCTGCCGCTGGCGCTCATCGGCCACAGCATGGGCTCCTTCGCCACGCAGCAGTTCCTGCTCGACCATTCGCGAGAAGTGGAGGCGGCGGTGCTGCTGGGCTCCACCGAAGTCTCAGGCATCGTGGCCATGATGACCTCGCCAGGGCCGGTCGACCTGAGTTCGCTCAACCAGGGCTTCGAGCACCGCACCGGCTTCGAGTGGCTGAGCCGGGATGCGGCCGAGGTGGACCGCTACTGCGCCGACCCGGCCTGCGGCTTCGTGCCGGAGCCCTTCACCGGCATCGAGACGCTGGCCCGCGCCGCGGACGCGGCGGTGCTCGCCGGCATCCGGTCCGATCTGCCGATCCTGATCCTCTCGGGCGATGCCGATCCCATCGCGGGCGGCGGGGCGGCCCTCGAAGTGGTGGCGCAGCGCTACCGCGATGCGGGTGTCAAGGATGTGGAACTGACGCTGTATCCGCAGGCCCGGCACGAGTTGCTGAACGAGACGAACCGGGACGAGGTGACGGCGCGGATCGTGGGCTTCCTGGATCGGACGATCGGGGGCTAGGGTGGGTTGAAGGCGCTGGAGCCCAGGTTTCTTCGGGTCTTGGGCTGTTTGGGTATTCGGCGTTTTGCGTTAGGGGCGTGGAGCCTCGCTTGTCGCGGGGGTGCGCGCCGACGCCGGGCCCAGGGCGCGCGGGTTCATACGGGGTCGGTCGGCCCTGCAGGCCGACTCCGCTGCGGTGCTCGGATGGACGGGCCGCGGCAGAACTCGCTACGCGCTTCGCGCTGCGCTCAAACAACTGCCGCGAGTCAGTTCACGAAGCAGGCCTGTCCTTCGGCAGGCCTGCAGCCCGTCCACCCTGCGCTCCTCGCCGACCCCGAAATCGCCCGCGCGCCCTGGGCCCGGCGCCGACGCGTGGAGGCGGACGTTGGGCATCCAAGGGGCCGGAGTTGTGCGGAAAAGCGACCACGGTGGCGCACTGCCCCCATCCCTGCCTTCCCCCAGCGGGGGAAGGAGTCCAGCCACGGTGACAAGTGAGCCTGCTTCTGCGAAGGGCAAAGGATGCAAGGTGCGGCGCGCAGGTGCAGGTGCAGGTGCAGGTCCAGGTCCAGGTCCAGGTCCAAGTGCGGGGTGCGGGGTGCGGGGTGCGGGGTGCGGGCCGTTGTGCCTGCCGCCCACCCCAATGCACGCCCTCACCGGCACCAGGGCCGGACCATCACACACACGCTTCGCACGCCCAAAGCCCAGTGCCAAAAGCCCAGTGCCCAAAGCCCAAAGCCCAAAGCCCAAAGCCCAAAGCCCAAAGCCCAACGCCCAAAGCCCAACGCCACCAAGCCCCGAGCACAACAGCGCCGAGATCGCCCGTCACGGGTGCCGACAGTGGCCGCTCCGGATCAACCCAGTCCTAGGCCGATTCGTCCTGCAGCTCGCTTACCGGCACGCAGCTGCAGAACAGGTTGCGGTCGCCGTAAACGTTGTCCACGCGCCCGACCGGCGGCCAGTACTTGGCCTGCTTGAGCGTGGTTAGCGGAAAGGCTGCCACCTCGCGGGAGTAGGGATGCGCCCAGTCGGTCGCCGCCAGCGTGGCTGCCGTGTGCGGGGCGTTCTTCAGCGGGTTGTCCTCGCGCGGCCACACGCCTTCCTCGATGCGGCGGATCTCGCCGCGGATGGCGATCATGGCGTCGATGAAGCGGTCCAGCTCGGCCAGCGGTTCACTCTCGGTCGGCTCCACCATCAGCGTGTTGGCCACCGGGAAGCTCAGCGTGGGCGCGTGGAAACCGTAGTCGATCAGGCGCTTGGCGACGTCCTCGGCCATGACGCCGCTGGTCTCCTTCAGGCCGCGCAGGTCCAGGATGCACTCGTGGGCCACATGGCCGTTGGCGCTGGCATAGAGCGTGGGGTAGTGGTCGGCCAGGCGCGCGCTGATGTA
>NZ_CAJYES010000049.1 GCF_913773995.1 uncultured Pseudacidovorax sp. | reverse complement strand
ATGGCGCGCAAGGCCTCGGCTGTGGAAAGCTTCCAGCGCGCCAGCCGTGGGCGCAGCAGCGCCAGCGGATGTCGGCGCAGGCTGAAGCCCAGGCTGGCGTAGTCGCCCACGATCTCCTCGCCCTCGTCGGCCGCCGGCAAGGCGAGCGGGGCCTCGTGGATCGGTGCCTCGCGCAGCAGCGCCGAGGCGCGGTGCGAGGCCGTCGCCTCCCACACCTGCTGGCGGCGGTGGCCGGCCAGCGCCTGCAGGGCATCGGCGCCGGCCAGCAGGGCCATCTCGGCGGGGCCGAGGCCGGCGCGGCGGGCCAGGTCGCCCGCGCCGGTGAAGGGCGCGCGCCGGCGGGCCTCGACCAGGCGCTCGATGGCTGCCGGACTCAGGCCCTTGATGTGGCGCATGCCCAGGCGCACGGCCGGCTGATCGGGCAAGGCCTGGGCGGCGGATTCGGCCCAGGCGGCCCCCGGCCTGGGGCTGGCACCGTCGGCGCTCTCCAAGGTGCAGAAGGCGTCGCTGCGGGTCACATCCACCGGCCGCACCAGCACGCCGTGGCGCACCGCGTCCTGGATCAGCTGCGAGGGCGTATAGAAGCCCATGGGCTGCGCGTTGAGCAGCGCCGCCAGGAAACAGGCCGGCTCATAGCACTTGAGCCAGCTGCTGACCGTGACCAGCTTGGCGAAGCTGGCGGCATGGCTTTCCGGAAAGCCGTATTCGCCGAAGCCCTGGATCTGCTGGAAGATGGCCTTGGCGAAGTCCTCGTCGTAGCCGTTGGCCACCATGCCCTTGACCAGCGGGTCGTAGAAGCGCTCCATGTGGCCCGTGCGCCGCCAGGCCGCCATGGCACGGCGCAGGCGGTCGGCCTGGCCGGCGCTGAAGTCGGCGGCGATCATGGCGATCTGCATCACCTGCTCCTGGAAGATGGGCACGCCCAGCGTGCGCTGCAGCGCCGGCTCCAGTTGCGGGTAGCGCAGTTCGATCTTCTCGCCCCGTTCCACCTTTGCGCGGTTCTTCAGGTAGGGATGGACCATGCCGCCCTGGATGGGCCCGGGCCGCACGATGGCGACCTCGATCACCAGGTCGTAATAGTTGCGGGGGCGCAGGCGCGGCAGCATCGACATCTGCGCCCGGCTCTCGATCTGGAACACGCCCACGGTGTCGGCGCGGCCGATCATGTCGTAGACGCGCGGATCGTCGGTGGGCAGCTGGTGCATCTGGTGCGCCGTGCCGCGCCAGCCGTTGGCCATGTCCAGCGCGCGGCGGATGCAGCTGAGCATGCCCAGGGCCAGGACGTCGACCTTGAACATGCCGATCTCGTCGAGGTCGTCCTTGTCCCACTGGATGATGGAGCGCGCCTCCATGCTGGCCTTTTCGACCGGCACCAGCCGGGTGAGCGGCCCTTGCGTGAGCACGAAGCCGCCGACGTGCTGGCTGAGGTGGCGCGGAAAGCCGCGCAGTTCGTTGGCCAGGCCGATCCACAGCCGCAGGCGGAACGCGTCCTCGCGCACGCCGGCGCGCATCAGGGCGGCCTCCAGCCGCTCGTCGAGCATGGGGTCGTCGAACCAGTAATGGTCCTTGGCGAAGGCATCGATCAGCCGCTCGTCGATGCCCAGCGCCTTGCCGGCGTCGCGCAGCGAACTGCGCGAGCGGTAGCTGATGACCACGGCGGCGATGGCGGCGCGTTCGCGACCGTAGGTCTCGTAGATGTACTGGATGACCTCCTCGCGCCGGTCGTGCTCGAAGTCGACGTCGATGTCCGGCGGCTCGGCGCGCTCGCGGCTGATGAAGCGCTCGAACAGCAGGTTGCCGTCGTCCGGGTTCACGGCGGTGATGCCCAGGCAGTAGCAGACCGCCGAGTTGGCCGAGGAGCCGCGGCCCTGGCAGAGGATGCCCTTGCGCCGGGCGAAGGCGACGATGTCTTCCACCGTGAGGAAGAACATCTCGTACTTCAGTTCGAGGATGAGCTTCAGCTCGTGGTGGATCTGCCTGCAGACCTTGGGCGGCACGCCATTGAAGTAGCGGTGAGGCGGATAGCGGTCGAGCGCGCCCAGCCAGGTCTTGCGGATCAGCGTCTGCGCCGGCGTCTCGCCCGATCCGATGACTTCCTGCGGGTAGACGTACTGCGCTTTCAGCTTCTTGAGCTCGAAGCGGCAGCGATCCGCGATCACCAGCGTGCGCGCCAGCAACTCGGCCGGATACAGCCGCGCCAGCCGGGTGCGCGCCCGCAGGTGGCGCTCGGCATTGGGCTGCAGCGCGAAGCCGCAGTCGGCCACCGGCCGGCCCTCTCGCACGGCGGTGAGCACGTCCTGCAGCGGCTTGCGCGAGCGCAGGTGCATGTGCACGTCGCCCGCCGCCACCAGCGGCAGGCCGGTGGCCTCCCCGGCGCGGCGCAGCACCTGCAGCCACAGGGCATCGTCGGCCTCGTGGAACAGCTCCACCGCCAGCCACAGCGGCCCGGGCTCGCCGTCCGCGCGCGGCGGGAACAGCGCCGCCACCGAGGCCAGGTCGGCCTGCAGCCTTGCCTCGTCGATAGGCTCGCCGCTGCGGCGGTGCGGCACGCAGAGCACTTCGCAATGCACCAGTCCCGCGGCATCGGCGAGCTCGGCCCGGTAGTCGCCCTTGACGATGTCCTCGCGCATGCGGGCGGCGCTGATGTACTGGCAGAGGTGGCCCCAGCCCTCCAGGTCATGGGCCAGCACGACGAGGCGGAACCGCCCGAAGTCGAATTCGCTGCCGAAGATCAGCCGCGGCTCGGGATGCGGCGGCAGCGGCAGGCCGTCCTCCTGGCGCTCCTCTCGCCACATGCGCAGGCCGCTCACGGCGCGCACCACGCCGGCCACCGAGCATTCGTCCGTCAGGGCGATGGCCTCGTAGCCGAGTTGCCAGGCCCGCACCGCCAGCTCCCAGGGATGCGAGGCACCGCGCTGGAAGCTGAAGTTGCTCAAGGCATGCAGCTCGGCATAGGCCGGCAGCATCTGCCCCGCGGCAGACGGCACGCCCGGCCCCGGGGCACGCGCGGCCTGCCGCTGCTGGCGCCGGCTCTCCTCGTCCTTGAGCGAAAGCTCAGGCATAGATGCCCTGCAGGAACCAGCGCACCGGCGCCTCGGTGCTGGCGATGGTCGCCCGCTCGCGGTAGATCCAGAACAGCGCGCCGGCCGCGTCCTGGGCGATGTAGTAGTCGCGGGCGGCGGGTCGGCCGGATTCCCACCAGGCGGTTTCCAGCCGCTGCGGCCCGACCAGGCGCCGCAGCGGCGCGCCGCCATGGCAGGGTTCGCCGTCCTGCGTGGGCAGCAGGCGCGGCTCGCGCAGCAGCCATGCGGGGAACAGGCCGGTGCCGGTGTCGGGCAGGACGGAAACCGGCACGCCTGCGGCGGGATCGCCCACGGGGCCAGCCGCCGCCGTGCCCGGTGCCGGATTCCGGTCACCGGAGCGCCCCTTCGGCCGACCGGCGCCGGACCGGCCCTTGTCCGGGGAAGCCGCCTTCAGCCCCGCCGCGGGCCGCCATTGCTGGCGACCTTCGGGCCGATGGTCCTGCACGGGCTGCGCGGCCAGCACCTGCCGGGCGCCCAGCCGGGCGCTGAGCTTTTCGAGCAACTGGTGCAGGGGCTCGCCCTCGCGCCCGTCCTCCGCCCATGCGCCGGCATGACCGCCGGGCAGCGACGGTGGCAGCAGGCTGCGGGTGCGGCCCTGCCAGTCGGCCGTCTCCAGCGAGCGCAGCCGCAGCCAGCCGGTGGGCGCGATCAGCTGGGTGAGCGCCAGCCGCTCGGCCAGCAGCCGGCGCAGATGGGCCATGTCCTGCGTGGGCTCGGCCGTGCGCACCTGGATCTGCTGCGAGCGCGGCAATTCGGCGCCGTTCAGGCGCTTGAGGTCCAGCGTCCACCACAGCTCGATGGCCAGCACGCCGCGCTGACGTGCCTGCAGCCACAGTCGCAGCGCACCCAGTAGGCGCTGGGCCGCCCACAGCAGCTCGGGCGCGGCCTGCGCCAGCATGGGCAGCTCGAGCCGCTGCTCGAAGCTGTCGGGCACCTGCAGCCAGGGCAGGCCGTCGGGACGCAGGCCCCAGGCCAGGTCGAGCGCCTCGCGCATCGGCACGCCGAAACGCCGCACCAGCGGCCCGCGCGGCAGGGCCGCCACATCGCCCCAGGTGCGGCAGCCCAGGCGGGCCAGCACTTGCAGGTGCGGTGCGGCGGCGCTCAGCGTTTCGAGCGGCAGGTCGTCGGGCAGCCGGGCCGGCTGGGGCTGCCCGGCCATGTACAGCCGCAGCCGGGCCAGCGCCTCCAGGCTGGTGGCGCCGGTGACCTGCCGCACCCGCAGGCCCGGCGGCACGCTGGCGCCGATCTGCCGCATCAGGGCGCGCCGGCCGCCCCACAGCCGCTCGCAGGCCGAGACTTCCAGCATCAGCGCTTCGTCCAGCCAGGCGACGTGGGGCGTGAACTGCAAGGCCCACCAGCCGAGCGATTCGGGCGTGGGCGAGGCATCCGCGGGCTGCGGCGAGCCCCCTGCCGGCGCCGCCTCGGCGGTGCCGGCGGGCTCAGGCAGCCACTGAAGCGCGAGCCAATGCATGGGCAGGGTCCTGGCGCGAGGTGCGACGCAGGTCCAGGCGCACCACGGTGGCGCCGCCGTGCCCCGGCACCGCAGGCACTGGAGGCCGGGGCGGCCGCGTGGCATCGAGGAGGCCGCCAAGGCGCGCCCCGCGGCCGGGCATCGGCAGCGGACGCACCAGAGGTGGCCCGCGGCGCTTGAGCAGGTGCACGTCGAGTTGTCCGTCGGGCCGGGGCTGCAGCCGAAGGCGCAGGCGCGCGGGCGAGGCCGAGGGCGCGACCGCATCGGGCCGGCAGACGAAGAGCAGCGCCCCATGCCGGGCAGCGGCGAGTTGAAGCCGGCGCAGCTCGCCCAGCCGCGCCTGGGGCAGCCAGGCCAGCACGGCGGCCACTTCGGCACAGCGCAGCGCCTGCTCGCAGGCCCACAGCCGGGCGGGTGCGGCATCGGCACGCACCCAGAGCAGCGAATCCATGGACAGCCCACCGCCCGCAAGCGCCGGGCCGTAGGGCTCATGCGGCGGGCCGATCAGCACCACCGGCTGTCCGCGCTCGATCGCGGCCCGGGCCAGGGCCGGCAGCAGCATCGGCCACAGGGGCGCCTCGGCACTGGGCTGCAGGATTTCGGTCATGGCGCCGAGTGGCCAGCCGCCGCCGGGCAGCTCGGCATCCAGGGTGGAATGCCCGGTCGGACAGGTGGCTGCACCGGCTTCGCCCAGCTCGTCGCCGCGCCACACGCCCTGGGGCGCGTCGGAAAGATCGTCGAGGAGAGAGAGCGGGCTCATGGGATGGGAAGACCGGAACAGGAAGTTCCGGCATCGCCATAATACTGTTTAAATAACCAGTATTTGTACTATTTCCCATGCGGCCCCGAGGCTGCATTCCATCCGCCTTGCAAGCCGCCGCCGGGTCAGCGCTCCGCGCCGGGAGTGTCTGGGTCCACCGCCCGGCGCCGCCTCCACGGGCTCGATGCGGCGCTGGCGCCGCCGACGAAGAACACCAAAGAAACGCCCGCCGTTGAAAGACGGGCGGGCGGCCGGCTCAGCCCGACGGTGTCGACGGAGCCCCGCGCCGTGTATCGGTCATTGCCTTGGCGATGCCCCGCAGGATGTGGATCTCTTCCACCGTCGGCTGGGCGCGATTGAACAGTTGCGCCAAGCGCGGCATCAGCTTCTTGGGCGCTGCCGGGTCGAGGAATCCGATGTCGACCAGCGATCGCTCCCAGTGCGCCAACATGCCGTTCACGGCCTGGGCATCGGCCGGCGGCGTCACGGGCGCCGCCGAGCGCACCTCGAAGCCGCCCAGCGCCTGCCGCCATTCGTAGGCCACGAGCTGGACGGCGGCCGCCAGATTGAGTGAGCCGAAGTCCGGTGCCGTGGGGATCGACAGCGCCACATGGCAGCGGTAGACGTCCTCGTTGCGCATGCCGAAGCGCTCCGAGCCGAAGAGCAGGCCCACATGCTGCTCGCCGCCGCCCTGCACCAGGGCCTCGAAATGCGCACGCGGTGCACGCGTGGGCGGGCCGAAGTCGCGCGAGACCATGGCGGTGGCGCACAGGTGCGTCAGGCCGTCCAGCGCCTCGTCCAGCGTGGCGACGATGCGGGCCTTCTCCAACACGTCCAGGGCGCCGCTGGCGCGCTGGATGGTTTCTTCCCGACGCAGCACGTTGTCCCAGCGGGGGGCCACCAGTACCAGGTCGTCGAAACCCATCGTGCGCATGGCGCGCGCCGTGGCGCCGACGTTGCCGGCGTGGCTGGTGTGGATCAGGATGAAACGGGTGCGCATCGGGACAGTCGCGGAAGGACGGAAAAGCCCGTCATTCTCGCGCCGGCCCCGTGCCCATGCGGTCACGGCCGGCCAGCGTGGGAAAGAGCCGGAACCACGCCAGCGTGACCAGCAGCGTGCCCACGCCCCCCGCCACCACCGAGCCCACCGGCCCGAGCAACGCGGCGGTGGCACCCGATTCGAACTCGCCCAGCTGGTTGCTGGCCCCGATGAAGATGGAATTGACGGCGCTTACGCGACCGCGCATGGCATCGGGTGTCTCCAGTTGCACGAGGGTCTGCCGGATCACTACGTTGACCATGTCCGCGGCGCCGGAAATGGCCAGCACCACCAGCGACAGCCAGAAGCTGTGCGACAGCCCGAACACCACCATGCAAAACCCGAACACGCCCACCGCCAGCAGCAAGGTGCGGCCGACGCGTCGCTCCACCGGCCGCCGGGTGAGCCAGATCGACGCGGCCAGCGCGCCCACCGCCGGCGCCCCGCGCAGCAGGCCCAGGCCCCAGGCGCCCACATGCAGGATGTCCTTGGCGAAGATGGGCAGCAGCGCGACTGCACCGCCCAGCAGCACGGCAAACAGGTCGAGCGAGACGGCGCCCAGCACCGGCTTGCGCTGCCAGATGAAGCGCACGCCGGCGAGCAGTACCTCGGTGGTCACCGGCTCGCGCCGCGGCGCGGCATGGGCATAGCGCAGCGTGGCGGCCAGCAACACGGCCGCGATGAAGAAGCCGATACAGGTCGCATACACGGCGCCCATGCCCGCCACGAAGAGCAGCCCGCCCAGGGCGGGCCCGCCGATGATGGCCGACTGCTGCCCCGCCGAGCTGAAGGCCATGGCCCGGGGCAGCATCAGCGGCGGAACCAGCAGCGGCGTGAGCGCCTGCTGGGCCGGCATCTGGAAGGCCCGCACCGCCCCCAGCACCAGCGACAGACCCAGCAGCAGGTTGCGCGAGTCGCCCCCGCCCAGGTGCGTGGCCAGCAGCGACAGCGCCACCAGGGCCTGCGTGCCCAGGCAGGCCGCCAGGATCCGGCCGCGGTGCAGCCGGTCCACCACATGGCCGGCATACAGCGCCAGCAGCAGCGCGGGCGCGAACTGGTAGAGACCCACCAGGCCCAGGTCCCAGGCACTGCCGGTCAAGTCGTACATGTGCCAGCCGATGGCCACCATCAGCATCTGCTGGGCAGCGGTGCCCAGCAGGCGCGCCAGCCACAGCTGCATGAAGGGACGGACGCGGGTGAGATCGGAGAAGCGGGGGGGTTGGGCGGGAGAGGCGGGGTCGGGCGCGACTGCGGTGTCGGCGGGGGCGGGAGGCATTCGGTCGAGCATAGCCCAGCATTCCCTCCCTTCGCTGACCAGGGCGCGCCGGCATCACGCCATCCACCGCTGTCATGCGCCGCCGATAGGCATTGACAGCGGGCAGCGCACGCTGTCGCCCTCCCCGCCTAGACTGCCGCCCCGTGAGCCACGACCCTGCCGCCCTCGACGCCCTCTACGAAGACGAGCACCTGCTGGTCTTCGACAAGCCGGCAGGACTGCTGAGCGTGCCCGGCCGGGGCGAGGACAAGCAGGACTGTCTGTCCTCCCGCGTCCAGCGGCGCTGGCCCGACGCCCTGGTGGTGCATCGGCTGGACATGGCCACGAGCGGCCTGATCCTGATGGCGCGCAGCCTCGCCGTTCAACGAATCTTGGGCGAGGCCTTTGCAAGCCGGCAGGTATGGAAGCGCTACGAAGCCATCGTCGACGGCACGCTGGAATCCAGGCACTGGCAGACCGTCGACCTGCCGCTCATGGCCGACTGGCCCAATCGCCCCCTGCAGAAGGTCGACGCCGCCGGCAAGCCCAGCCTCACCCGCTGGCGGACGCTGCAGTGGTTGCCAGAACGCGCCAGCACCCATGTGCTGCTGGAGCCGCAGACCGGCCGTTCCCACCAGTTGCGGGTGCACATGGCCGCGCTGGGCCATCCGATCCTGGGCGATGCGCTGTACGGCGATGCGCGGGTGGCCGCGGCGGCGCCACGCCTCTTACTGCATGCCACCGTGCTGCAGCTGCGCCATCCGGTGACCGGCGAGGCTTTGCGCGTCGAAAGTCCGGCGCCCTTTGCGCCGGACCCTCAGGATGCGGGAGAGGAAGGCCTCAGACCTCCAGCTCCTTGACCACCAGCACCGGCATGGGGGCTTCCTGCAGCACGCGCTGGGTGACGCTGCCCAGCAGCAGCTTCTCGATGCCGGTGCGGCCGTGCGAGCCCATCACGATCAGGTCGCAACCCAGCGCCTTGGCCGTGTCCACGATGCCTTCGTGCACCACATGGCCGTCGATCACGCGCTGGTCGCTGTGCAGGCCTTCCCCGGCCAATGCAGCCACGCCGCGGGCCAGGGCCGTGTTGGCGCTCGCGGTGGCGGCGGCCAGGTATTCGTTCTGGCCCAGGGCATAGTCCGCGCCCACGCCGATGAAGGGATAGTTGTCGATGACGTGGATCAGCGTGATGCGGCTGCCGAAGGCCAGGGCCAGGCCGCTCGCCTTGCTCACCGCCAGCATCGACGTCTCGGAGCCGTCGATGGGAACCAGGATGTGGTTGAACATGAAGGTGTCCTCTCGCTGTGGGTTGGTCCTGCCGGTCGGTCGGACCGCCGGCGCCTCGATGCACTGTAACCCGCGACGCTGACGGGACCATGTAGGACGCCGGGGCAGCGGGCGACGGCGCGCCCGGAGCCTGCGCTGGATCAATCGCCCTGGAAGCCGCCGGCCCGGCAGGTGAGGACCAGCGTGTCGCGCCAGCCTTGCGTTCCGGGGGCGACCGGCTGGATGGGCGTGGACTCGTGGATCACGCGCTGATCGTCCAGCAGCATCAGCGTCCAGGGTTCCGTCAGCGTGAAGCGCTCGCCGCGCCTGCCGCCGGCCTCGAAGACGCGGGTCTCGCCACCCTTGATGCCCTGTCGCCCGACGAGCGCCACCGCCACCAGGTCCACGCCATCACGGTGCGCGCCCTCCGGGGTGGGCCGGCCGATGCCGCCTTCGGTGTCGATGCGGAACTGGTGCGCCTCGATGTACCAGCGCTGGTCACCGCGCAGCGCGGCCGCCGCCTCGGCCGTCTTCAGCAGCAGCCGGCGCCATGCCGGCCGCGCCACGGTGGCGGGCTCCATCGGCGCGAACCAGCGCTGCATGCCGCCATGCAGCGCGTTGTATTCGACCGGCTGCCAATGCGCACGGTGCGGCGCCTGCACCAGCGCACCGCCTTCGGTAGTGAAGCAGGCATGGCGACGGCGGCGATAGCGGCCTCCGTCCTTCAGGTACTCGTCGGGTGGCAGTTGTGCCCAGTCCGGCTGCAAGGCCTCCAGATCGGTCAGCGGCAAGCCCAGCCATTCGGCCACGCCGCGCGGGTTGAGCACGGCATAACCCTCTTGGCGCAGCGTGGCGGCCAGTTCGTCGGGGGGGGTGTACTGGGGAGAAAACGCGCTGTTCAAGGCTCGACCTTCACGCCTTTCCAGAAGGCGACGCGGTCTTTCACCATCTCGGCCTCGGGCTTGGGCTCGGGGTAGTACCAGACGGCCTCGGGGTTGAGCTCGCCATTGACCAGCAGCGAGTAGTAGCTGGCCGGGCCCTTCCAGGGACAGACGGTGTGGTGGTTGCTGAAGCTCACGTACTCGCGCCGCAGCGAATCGGCGGGAAAGTAGTGGTTGCCCTCGACGAGCACGGTGTCGTCGCTTTCGGCGATGGTCACGCCGTTCCAGGTAGCTTTCATGTCGGCAGGAGGTTCATCGCGCCGTCGCCGGGCGCGGGCTGCGATTGTCGCTGCCGGCGCGCTTCGGTGGCGACTCCTGCCGAAGCCAGGGCCACCGGCGGCGGCCCGAACATGCAAACGGGCGCCGACACTGTCGGTCGGCGCCCGCCCGGCTCACGCCGCGATCACTGCACGGCCGGCAGCCAGTGCACGCTGAAGAGGCGCTGCGGATCGGTCCACACCGGGCCGATGCCGAAGCCCGCCCGCGCCGCCATCGCACGCAGGCCGTCGATGGTGAACTTGTGCGAGTACTCGGTGTGCAGCGTCTCGCCTTCCTCGAAGGCATGGCGCTGGCCCTGCAAGGTGACGACCTGCTCGCGGCGGCTGACCAGGTGCATCTCGATCCGGCGCAGGGGCGCGTTGTAGAACGCCGCGTGCGAGAAGGACTGCAGATCGAAGTCGGCGCCCAGTTCGGCATTGGCGCGCGCCAGCAGATTGAGATTGAACGCGGCCGTCACGCCCTGCGCGTCGTTGTAGGCCGCATGCAGCACTTGCGGGTCCTTCACCAGATCGACGCCCAGCAGAAGGCCACCCCCACGCAGCAGGCGCGCGGCCTGGCGCAGGAAGGCCAGTGCCTCGTCAGGCTCGAAATTGCCCAGGGTGGAACCGGGGAAGAAGCCGACGCGCCGCCCGGCACCCACCAGACGCTCGGGCAGCTCGAAGGGCTGGGTGTAGTCGGCCACCACGGGCGTGACCTCCAGGCCCGGATAGTCGGCGCGCAGCTGGCGCGCCGCACCCTGCAGATGCTCGCCCGAGATGTCGATGGGCAGGAACCGGCGGGGCGACTGCAGGGCGTCGAGCAGCAGGCGAATCTTTACCAGCGAGCCCGCGCCGAATTCGACGATCTCGGCATCGGGTCCGATCTGCTGCGCGATTTCCGCGGCGCGACCTTGCAGGATCGAGAGCTCGGTGCGGGTGGGGTAGTACTCGGGCAACTCGCAGATGCGGTCGAACAGGCGCGAGCCCTCTGCGTCGTAGAACCACTTGGGCGAGATGCGTCGCGGCCGTTGGGACAGCGCGCTGGCCAGATCGTCCGCAAAGGCGCGGCGACCATCGTCGGCAACGCGCGGCTGGATGGCGAGGGAGACGGGTGGAGACATCACAGATCCTTGGCGAGGCGCAGCCCGCTGAATTGCCAGCGGGCCGCTGGCGGGAAGAAAGTGCGGTAGGTCGGCCGCGCATGGCCGACCGGCGTAGCCACGCTGCCGCCGCGCAGCACCAGTTGGCCCACCATGAACTTGCCGTTGTATTCCGCTGCCGGGCCCGGCAGCGGACGGAAGCCGGGATAAGGGTCGTAGGAGGAGCGGGTCCATTGCCAGACCGCGCCCTCGGCCTGCGTGAAGCCAGGCAGCGTGGTCGCCGCCACCTCCCACTCGGCCTCGGTCGGCAGGCGCGCTCCGGCCCATTCGGCATAGGCCGCCGCCTCGTAGAAGCTCAGCTGAGAGACGGGCATGTCCGCCTGCATCGGCCGCACGCCTTCAAGGCCGAAGACATGCCAACCGGCGGTGCCGTGGTGACCGGCCAATGCCAGCCGCGGATCGTCGGGCGGCAGCCAATAGGCCGGATGGCGCCAGCCCTGCGACTGCACCGCTGCCCAGCCGTCCGACAGCCACCAGCGCGCCTGGTCGTAACCGCCGTCGGCAATGAACTGCGCGAACTCGGCACAAGTGACCAGGCGGTCCGCGATCGCGAAAGGCTGCAGCAGCACCGCATGGCGCGGCCCTTCGTTGTCGAAGGCGAAGCTCTCGCCTTCGTGGCCGATGGCGGCCAGACCGCCCGGATGCGTCAGCCAGCCCAGCGAGGGCGCCTCCGACGCCAGCCGCAGCGCGGGCGCGGAAGGCGCACGGTAGGCGGGCAGCAGCGGATTGCACGAGAAGGCGTGCAGGATGTCGGTGAGCAGCAGCTCCTGATGCTGCTGCTCATGGTTGAGGCCGAGCGTGAGGATCGGCTCGATCAGTGCGAGCGCATCGGCGTCGGCGGTGGTGAGCAAGGTCTCCACCGCGGCATCCACATGCGCACGATAGGCCAGCACGTCGTTCAGCGAAGGGCGCGTGAGAAGCCCGCGCTGCGGCCGCGGATGCCGCGGCCCCAGGGCTTCGTAGTACGAATTGAAGAGGTAGTGGTAGCGCCGGTCCAGCGCCTGATAGCCGGGCGCATGCGGATCCAGCAGCACGGCTTCGAAGAACCAGGTGGTGTGGGCCAGGTGCCATTTGGTCGGACTGGCATCGGGCATCGACTGGATGCACTGGTCCTCGGCCGACAAGGGCGCGGCCAGCGCCATGCTGTGTGCCCGGACCTGTCGAAAGGCCTGGAGCAGATCGGGGATTTGGAGCGAGGGTCTCGGGTGTTGAGAAGTCATGTGTCTCCCTGGATGCTCCGGCTCCCGATATGGGCCACTCGTCGCGGGATCGGAGTTTGTAGCCGGCACCATCGTCGTGACGCGTAGGACGAAAGCGCGCAGGTTCGGCTCAGCGCAGGCCAGCCCTTGCGCACTTCCATAATCGGCCGATGCCCTCTCTGCAAAGTATGCGCGCCCTCCCCCGTGTGGTGATCGTCGGCTGCGGCTTCGGTGGACTCGAAGCCGCACGCACCTTGCATGACGAGCCGCTGGACGTGGTGGTCATCGAAAAGACCAACCACCACCTGTTCCAGCCGCTGCTCTACCAGGTGGCCACTGCGGGCCTTGCGGCGCCGTCCATCGCAGCCCCGTCACGCTGGCTGTTCCGCCATCAGCCCAACGTCACCACGCTGCTCGGCGAGGTCTGCGGCATCGATGCGGCGGGCCGCTGCGTCCACCTTGGCGACGGCCATGCCGTGCCCTATGACCATCTCATCGTCGCCGCCGGTGCCACGCACAGCTACTTCGGCCATGACGAATGGGCTGCCGACGCGCCGGGGCTCAAGACCCTCGCGGATGCCTTCGAGATCCGTCGACGCGTGCTTACCGCCTTCGAACGTGCCGAACTCGAAAAGGACCCGGACCGCCGCCGCGCGCTGCTGACCTTCGTGGTCATCGGCGGCGGCCCCACGGGCGTGGAGATGGCCGGCACCCTCGCCGAGATCGCGCGACACACCCTGGCCGGCGAGTTCCGGCGCATCGTGCCGTCAAGCGCGCAGGTGCTGCTGGTCGAAGGCAGCAGTCGCGTTTTGCAGGCCATGCCCGAGCGCCTGAGCGAGCGGGCACGGCAACAACTGGAGAAGCTGGGCGTGAAGGTGCGGCTCAACGCGATGGTCACCCGCATCGATGCGCTGGGCCTCGAAGTGCGCGAGGGCGGCGCCGACGGCAC
Organism: uncultured Pseudacidovorax sp.; assembly: GCF_913773995.1. Lineage (GTDB taxonomy): Bacteria > Pseudomonadota > Gammaproteobacteria > Burkholderiales > Burkholderiaceae_C > Xenophilus. The sequence continues at coordinate 9,634 of NZ_CAJYES010000049.1, read as the reverse complement.
CGCGGTGCGCATCGACAGCCGCTGCGTGATCTGGGCGGCCGGCGTGGCCGCGTCGCCGCTCGGCCGCCTGCTGGCCCAGGCCACGGGCACCGACTGCGACCGGGCGGGCCGCATTCATGTACAGGCCGACCTCAGCCTGCCCGGCCATCCTGAAATCAGCGTGGTGGGCGACCTGGCTGCCGCGATGAGCCATGTGCCGGGCCAGGAGCCGCGGCCCGTACCGGGCGTCTCACCGGCCGCCAAGCAGATGGGACGTGCCGCGGCGCGCAACATCCTTGCCCGCATCGCCGGCAGTGACACCCAGCCCTTTCGCTACAAGGACTGGGGAAGTCTGGCCACCATCGGTCGCAACGCCGCGGTGGCGGACGTGCCGACGCCATTCGGGCCGCTGCGATTTTCGGGTTACTTGGCCTGGCTGTTCTGGCTGTTCGTCCACGTCTACTTCCTCATCGGCTTTCGCAACCGGCTGATCGTGCTGATGGACTGGGCCAGTGCCTACTGGACGTTCCGGCGCAATGCCCGTGTCGTGCCGGACGTTCAGCCGGACCGGGATTAGGCGCCCGAACGCGCTGCTCAGAGAAGCAGCAATCCAAGGAAACACACCGAAACAATGGGGTTTGGCGCCACCACCACCACCTTATCCCCAACGTTTTCCACAGAAACACTGGATAGGCGGCTTAACCCTTGTTTCTGACATGCGCGTGTCGGTACGCCATCGCCCCGCCGGCAGAAGGCGTCAGGGGCGCAAAACAAACATCCACACAAGGAAGATCGCCACCAGACAGGCCGCGATCCAGGCCCAGACGGAAAAGCCGATGCGCGTGGCTTTCTTGGAAGTGTGGGGATCACCATGTTGCATGAGGCAACATTGACCGCATCGCAGTCAGCCAACGCACGCGGATGCCCAAAGCGATGCAGGACGGTGCCGACGCTGTGGCCGCGCACACCTCCCGACGCTTAGTCCTCGCGAAGCTTCTGCTGCCTGCAGATGTTGGAACCGGTGGTCGTGAGCTGCAGGGAGCCGCCCATCCACTCCAGCCAGGACAAGGCGACCAGATCGTCGATCATCGCTTCGTCGATCTCGCCGGCACGCCGACGTTGCAGAAGCTGAGCCACCCGCGGAAGCTCGATGCGCAGCGCATCCTGCCGAGGTTTAGAAAGCGAGGCAGTGTTCATTCGTGCCCTTCCAAGCGTCGATGACACAGCGTAACACCCACGCAGCGCCGCGCAGGGGAATTTCAAGCAGAGTGGCGTAGAAACCGCTATACTCGACCGATTGACCAGAGCGTACTCGCCGCTTTGGTCCTTGATTGGCACCGCGCGCAGCCTCCCAAACTGCTCTGGCTTCGGCCCCACACTCCGGCCGGACGCCCATCTTCTTCGGCGAGTTCATCGCCCGTCCGCGTCAACCTTCATTGCGGGCTGGATCCTCTCCCCTCAGGGTTTTACTTTCTGCGCGTGGCAACCTCCGGTTCGCCATTCAGCGCAGGTCCGCGGCAGACGCGGATCCCGGATTTCGACTTTCATGCACAACACACCCGCCCAATCGCTGGGCCGCTACCTCATCACCCCGCTGACGCGGCTGACCGACACCGGCCAGTACGCCGCGTCCGTTTCCGTTCGCCGCGGCATGCACGACCGGGTCTTCCGGCTCATTCCGCGATTCGACAGCGCCGCCAATGCAGAGCGCTATGCCCTCGCCCAGGGCCAGCACTTCGTGCTGAACAACCAGCTGGCCTGACACAGGCCGCCCCATTCTTGACAAGGAGCTTCGTGGCCAAGGAAGAACTGATCGAAATGCAAGGCAAGGTGGAAGAAGTCCTGCCGGACTCCCGCTTTCGCGTCACGCTCGACAACGGGCACACCCTCATCTGCTACACGGGCGGAAAGATGCGCAAGCACCGCATCCGCGTGCTGGCTGGCGACAAGGTCTCGATCGAGATGTCGCCCTACGACCTCAACAAGGGTCGCCTCACCTTCCGCCATCTCGAGCAACGCTCGGGTGGTGCCTCCGCGGCGCCGCGCAAGCGGCCGCCCCAGCGCTGAACGCGTCCCTTCAACCACCTTGCCGCATCGAATTTCATACGCGGCATAACGAAAGAACACCATGGAAAACAGACTCTACGTTGGCAATCTGGCCTACAGCACCCGTGACGAAAGCCTCCAGCGTCACTTCTCGGAATTCGGCCACGTGAACTCGGCCAAGGTCATGATCGATCGCGACAGCGACCGCTCCAAGGGCTTCGGCTTCGTGGAGATGGGCTCTGCCGAAGAAGCGCAGGCCGCCATCAACGGCCTGAATGGCCAGCCCATCGACGGCCGCGCCGTGACCGTGAACGTGGCCCGTCCGATGACGCCGCGCACCGGTGGCAATGGCGGCGGCGGTGACCGTCGTGGCAGCGGCGGCGGCTACGGCGGCGGTGGCTATCGCAACTCGTACTGAAATCAGGCCTTTGCACTGCTGGCGCACCGCGCTGGCAGGCGCATGAGCTGAATGAAAACGGCCCGCTTCATGCGGGCCGTGTTCATTTGTGCTGCGGCGGCCGTCCGAAGGCGGCCGCGCCGGGCGGCGGGATGCCTATTTGGCGCCGTCCTCCGCCTCCTGCAGCAGCCGCCACATCACCTTGCCGCTGCCGCTCTTGGGCAGCGCATCGAGGAACTGCACCTGCCGTGGCACCTTGTAGGCTGCCATATTCTCGCGGCACCAGCCGATGATGTCCTCGGCGGTGGTGTCCTTGTGTGTGGGCCGAAGCACCACCATCGCCTTGACCGACTCGCCGCGATAGGTGTCGCGCGTGGCGATCACGCAGGCTTCCTGGATTGCCGGATGGCGGAACATGAGCAACTCGACCTCCGCCGGCCAGACCTTGAACCCGCTCGCATTGATCATGCGCTTGAGCCGGTCGGTGATGAAGAAGTAGCCCTCCTCGTCCATCCGACCCATGTCGCCCGAGCGGAAGAAGCGCTTGCCTTCGAACTCCACGAAGGCCAAGGCCGTCGCATCGGGCCGCTTCCAGTACCCCTGGAAGACCTGGGGGCCGTGGATGATGATTTCGCCGGCCTCGCCGGGCGCAAGCTCCTGCAGCGTGTCGGGGTCGACCACGCGCGCGTCCACACCCATGAAGGGCATGCCCAGACATTGCTGCTTGGGATGGTCGGGCGGGTTGCTGTGCGAAGGCGCGGCGGTCTCGGTCAGGCCATAGCCTTCCTGGTAAGCCAAGCCGAACTCGTCCAGCAGCCGCTGCGCCACCGCCTGCGGCATGGCCGCGCCGCCGCCGCCGATGTAGATGAGGCTCGAGAGGTCGTAGTTCTTGAAATGCGGGCTGGCCAGCAGGTCGATCACCATCGTCGGGATGTTGGTCCAGCTGGTGACCTTGCGGGTGGAGATGAGGTGGCCGGCCACGTCGCGGTCCCAGCGCGGCATGATGACCAACGCCGCAGCAGCCAGGATGGCGGTGTGCATCATGCTCACGATGCCAGTGATGTGGAACATGGGCACCACCGCCAGCACCACGGTGTCGGCATGGGCGCAGCCCCACATCTGACCCGAGACGGCGTTGTGCATCAGGCTGCGGTGCAGGTGCACGCAGCCCTTGGGCAGGCCGGTGGTGCCGCTGGTGTAGGGCAGCAGGGCCATGTCGTCGGCGCCCACCTCGTGCGCCGGCGCGGGCACGTTGCAGGCCATCAGCTCGGTCCAGGCATGCACCTCACCGCCCTCGAGCCGCGGCAGCTCATGACGCGTGAGCAGCCAGTTCTTCCAGGCAGGCGCCATCGACGGACCGTCCGCCGCCGCCGCATCGAATGCGTCGGTGAATTGGGTGACGACCAGATGCGCGAGCCGTTCGCCCTCGGGCAGCGCATTGCTGGCCTTGGCGAGCTCCGGGGCCAGATCGGCGGTGGTGATGGCGACCTTCGCGTCAGGGTCGCTGATGTAGTGCTTGAGCTCCTCGGCCCGGTTCATCGGGTTGACGGGCACCACCACGGCATTGGCCCGCAGGATCGCGAAATGCGCCACCACCAGCTGGGGCGTGTTCTGCATGTCCAGAACCACCCGGTCGCCGCGGCGCACGCCCAGCGCATGCAGCGCACCGGCGAGCGCCTCGACCTGCGCCGCCAGCTCGCGGTACAAGGTCACGCGGTCGAAGTAGACCAGGGCGGCCTTGTCCGGGTAGCGCTGCGCGCTGGTGGCCAGGTTGTGCCACAGCGAGGTGGCGGGCAGCGTGATGGCGTGCGGCAGGCGTTTGGGCCAGAAGCGGAAGTGCGGACGGTCGGCAGGCATGGGAGATGAATGCGGGTCGCGAGAAAACCGCCAGCCTACGCCCCGCCACCCCGCAGCCGAAACGGGGAAAGCCCCCTGCGACGTCACATAGGCGACGAGTCCACGCCCTCGTCCGCCCAACCGCCCGGCGCCCCGAACAGGCAGACGCCGCCCGCTCCGCGGGCCTTGGCGAGGTACATGGCACTGTCGGCCCGCCGGATCAGTTCATCCGGGTCGTCGCCCACACCGGTGGACAGCGCGATGCCCACCGACGCCTTCACCGACAGCGTCTGCGTGTCCACCCCCATCGGCTCCCCGAGGGCCTGCAGCATGCGAACGACCAGCGCGCGCGCGGGACCGGGCTCGTTGGTGCCGTGCTGAAGCAGCGCGAACTCGTCGCCGCCGATGCGCGCGAGCACATCGCCGGGCCCGATCACCTCGCGCATCCGGCGGGCGGCATTCACCAGCACCTTGTCGCCCGCCGCATGACCATAGCGGTCGTTGATGGGCTTGAAGTTGTCGATGTCGATGTAGTGCACGGCGAAGCCCTCGCCGCCGTGGCTCGCGGCCAGAGCCGCACCGGCCATGTGCTCCAGAAAGACCTCTCGGTTGACCAGCGAAGTCAGGCCGTCGTGCCGCGCGAGGTAGCGGATGCGTTCTTCGCTGCGGCGGCGATCGGTGATGTCGGTGTAGGTGAGCACGGCGCCGCCGCCGTCCATGGGCACGCTGTAGACCTCGATCACGCGACCGTCGGGCTGCTGACGCTCGTAGCGGTAAGGCTGGTCGAAGGGAATCGACTGCGGCTGCGTGGCCAGGCCAGCCGTCATGCCCCGGGCCGCACGCTGCGCCAACTGGATGGCCTGGACCTCGCGGAAGGCCGGCCGCGACGCCATCAGCGCCGGGGGCAGATCCAGCAGTTCCACCACCCGCTTGTTGCAGACCTCCACCACGCCCTGGGGGTTGACCATGATGATGCCCTGCTCCATGCGTTCGAGCGCCGCCTCCAGCATGGTGGACTTCTGGCGCAGCAGGGTGTCGCTCTCCCAGGTCCGCCAGTTGGCCATCAGCAGTTGCTGCTGCTGCCGCTTGAGCAGCGTGATGTCGACGTGGGCGAAAAAGCAGGTGCCGCCCGCGCTGCGCTCGCCGATCACGCGGCTCCAGCGCGCGTCGGGCAGCGGAAGCTCGAAGGGCGCGCCGGTGAAGTTCAGGTTTTCGCCGAGGATCGCGATGCCCTCGTCGAACATGGCCCGCTCGCCTTCGCGCGCGGTGGCCGACCAGGCCGCCCGATAGACCTGCTCGAAGCTGCTGCCGATGGCTGCCTGGCGTTCGCGCAGGCCGTACATCTGCAGGAAGGGCTCGTTCACCCAGACGATCTGCTGGTCGGGCGCGGTGATCATCACGCCATCGGGCATGTGGTCCAGCAGTGCCTGGCTGTCCAGGCCGGCGATGCCGGAGCCGCCGGCGGAGCCCGACAGCTGCAGCCCCCCCTCTTCGCGCCACAGACGCACCCGGCCGATGCCTGCCATGGGCAAGGACGAAACCCAGAGACAGCGCCCCCGGTGCTCGAAGGCGAAAGGCCGGTTCTGCGCCCGATGGCGATGCAGGCCTTCCGTGACGAAGCGGTCGAGATGCCCCTGCTGCTCCGCGGTCAGCCGCACGCCATAAAAACGGCGCAGGTTGTCGCTGTAGGGCTCGCCGACATGCACGTGGCCTTCATGCTCGGGAAAGAAGCGCAGGAAGCTGCGGTTCCAGAGAAGGCAACGGTCCTGCTCGTCGAACAGGCAGAGGGCCACGCCCAATCCGTCCAGCGCATCGCCCATCACGCGAACGGGACCAGTCAGGTCATGGACCAGGTCAGGCTTCAGCGGGTCGTCGAGATCCATCGAAAGAGGCGTGGCGCTGGCGGTCAGGGCAAGGGGGTTTCAGGGGGACATGCCTGCGGCCGGCAGACGGTCATCCAGAGTGTTCTTCTCTTATCGGCATTTCCGCGCCGTCCTGAATACATTTTGCCTCGTTCCTGACAATGTAAAACATACGTTTGCGTTATTTGACCAACTTGTGCAATAGGGCCGTCCGCCGGCCTGCGCGCCGCCCCGGCTGACGCCCGGATCGGCGCCGCCCGCTCTTCAAACAGGAGCCACGTGGTCGGCGAAGCGCTGCGCGACGGCCGGCAGGCCCTCGAAGCGCGGGGCATAGAGCCGCAGTTCCCGCCGCGCCCAGGGATCGGTGAGGGGCACGGCGCGCAGGGGCGTGCCCTCGGCCAGCGCCCGGAAGGCGCCTTCGGGCATCACGCCCACGCCCAGACCGGCCTCGACCATGCGGCACAGGGCGCTCAGGCTGTCGACTTCGATGTGGCGGCGCAACACGCGGCGGGTGCTGCTGGCTTCCTGCGCCAGCGCCTGTTGCACGGTGCTGCTGTCGCGCAGGCCCACCTGCGGCCAGTCGAGGGTGCGTGCGTAGCCCACCCGCTTGAGCCGCGCCAGCGGATGGCCGCGCGGAACGACCAACACCAGCTGCTCCTGCCGGTAGGGCCGGCTTTCCAGCCCCAGCACGTCGTCGCTGGGCCCGCACACGCCCACGTCGGCGGTGCCCTCGCGCACCGCCTGCGCCACTGCGCGGCTGGCGGCCTGACGCAGGTCGATGCGGATGTCGGGGTGGCGGCGCATGAAGTCGGCCAGGTCGGCGGGCAGAAACTGTTCCACCGCCGAAGCACTGGCGCACACGCGAACCCGGCCGCGGATGCCCTGCGCCGCCTCCGCCAGGTCCTCCCGCAGGTGCTCGACGGCCAGCAGGACGGCCTGGGCATGTTCCAGCAGCAGCTGGCCCAAGGGCGTGGGCCGCACGCCCCGCGCATGACGCACCAGCAGCGGCGCCTGGGCCAGCGATTCCAGGTCGGCGATGCGCTTGCTGGCGGCCGAGGCGACCAGTTGCGCGCGCTCGGCCGCGCGGGCGATGCTGCCCGTCTCGCACACCAGCACGAAGAGGTCGAGCGTGCCGACATCGAGCTGCCGGGCGAAGCTGCGGGGAGAAGGAGGACGGGGCATGCGGGCGTTCGGGCGTGGGGTTTGCACAGCGCCTGAGCGCCGAGCCATCGCGGATTGGAACGGCTCGCGGAGATTTTTGCACTTCGTCCCCGGCAGGCCGCTGCCTAGGATGCGCCGCTTGCTCATTTCTGCAAGCCCATGATCTTCTCCGAATCCGACGCCGCCTCGGTGGCCCGCGCCCTGGTCGAGACCGACGCCGTGCGCCTGGCCGAAGGCACGCCCTTCTTCTACACCTCGGGCTGGGCCAGTCCGGTCTACGTCGACGTGCATGCGCTGCTGGCCGAACCGGCCCGCCGGCGCCAGTTGCTGGACCGCATCGCCGAGGCGGTGGCGCCGCGGGTGCATGCGCAGGGCATCGGTGCCGTCGTGGGGACGGAAAGCTCGGGCATCGCGCTCGCAGCCTGGCTGGCCGAGCGACTGGCGCTGCCCTTGCTCACGCTGCGCAAGCGGCCCATCGGCTGGGGCGTGCAGGCGCAACTGCAGGGCCGGCTGGCCCCGGGTTGCCGCACGCTGCTGGTGGACGACGTGAGCACCGATGGCCGCTCGAAGAACGCCGCTGCCGCCGCGCTGCGCCAGACCGGCGCGCAGGTGGACGACGTGCTGGTGCTGTTCGACTACGCCATCTATCCGCAGGTGCCACCGGTCGCGCCGCCCGTGGCGCTGCATGCCCTCGCCTCCTGGCGCCATCTGCATGCCGCCCTGCAGGAGGCCGGACGCCTCGACCGCACCGCGCTGCAGATGCTGGCCGAATTCAGCGCCTCGCCCATCGAATGGTCGGTGGCCCACGGTGGCACGGGAGTGGCGGCATGACGCCCTTCGACCTGCTCGACCACATCGGCCAGGCCACCCATGATGGCCTCGGCATCACCCGCGAAAGCTACGGCGACGGCGAAGGCACCGCGCTGAGGCTGCTGGCGCAGCAGGCCGAGGCCATGGGCCTGGCCGCGGAGGCCGACCGCGCCGGCAACCTGTGGCTGCGCATCGCGGTCGATCGCCGGGAAGAGCCGGCCGTGGTGATCGGCTCGCATGTCGACTCGGTGCCGCAGGGCGGCAATTACGACGGTCTGGCCGGCGTGGTGGCAGGCATGGCAGTGCTGCAGGCGCTGGCGGCCGATTGGCAAAGCCTTCCGCCGCTGCGGGTGCTGGCGCTGCGCGGCGAGGAAAGCGCCTGGTACGGCCGCGCCTATGTCGGCTCGCTGGCACTGCTGGGCAAGCTACCCGCTACAGCGCTGGCGCTGCGTCATCGCACGGGCACCGGCACGCTGGGAGAGGCCCTGGCCCGCTGCGGTGCCGACGTGGCGGCTATCGGCCGGGGCGAACCGCTGCTGCCGGTGCGAGTCGCTGCCTACCTGGAGCTTCACATCGAGCAGGGCCCGGTGATGGTGGCCCGCGGCTGGCCGGTGGCGGCCGTCACCGGCATCCGCGGCAACCTGCGCCACAACCGCGTGCGCTGCCTGGGCGAGACCGGCCACTCCGGCGCCGTGCCGCGCTGGCTGCGCCACGACGCGGTGCTGGCCGTGGCCCAACTGCTGGCGCGCATGGACGAGCACTGGCGCGTGCTGCTGCAGATGGGCATGGACCTTGTGATGACCGCCGGCATCTTCACCACGCCCGCCGCCTCGCATGCGGTGTCGGTGATCCCGGGCGAGGTGCAGTTCAGCTTCGAGGTGCGCAGCCAGGACGCCGAGACACTGCGCCGCTTCCATGCGCTGTTGAAGCAGGAATGCGAGACGGTGGCCGCCGAACGCGGCGTGCGCTTCGAGTTCGACGAGCCCGTCGCCAGCGCGCCGGCCACCATGGACGAGGGCTGGATCCGCCGCTTCGAGGCTGCCGGCGCCGCGCTCGGCCAGCCGCTGGAGCGCCTGCCCAGCGGCGCAGGCCACGACGCCGCCGTGTTCGCCGCCGCCGGCATTCCCTCGGCCATGCTCTTCGTGCGCAACGCGCACGGCTCGCACAACCCGCACGAGGCCCTGGCGCGCGAGGACCTGGATGCCGGCATCGCCGTACTGCGCGATGCCGTCGCCTCGCTCCGGGCCGACCCGCCGGTCGGCGCGATCGCCCCCGCCCCCCTTGCCGCAGAGGCCACGCCATGAACTGCACCGACATCGACGATCCGCACGCCGCCTGCGCCGCCGCCCCGCTGCGGGTGGCCAGCCACCGCTGCCGCGTGACTGCCCACCAGCCGGTGAATGCGCGCTACCGCTACCTGCGGCTGCAGGCCGAGGCCGACCTGGCCGGCAGCACGCGGCCGGGACAGTTCTATCAGCTGCGCTGCCCGCAGACGAGCGCGCTGCGGCCCTTCCTGCTGCGGCCCATGAGCGTCTACGGCACG
>NZ_CAJYES010000048.1 GCF_913773995.1 uncultured Pseudacidovorax sp. | reverse complement strand
CTGGAGTTCAGACGTGTGCTCTTCCGATCTGATCTTCCGCATTGATGCGGCATTCGATGGCCCAGCCGTCGCGCTTCACGTCGGCCTGCGTCAGCGGCAGCGGCTCGCCGGCTGCGACGCGGATCATCAGCTCCACCAGATCCAGACCGGTGATGCACTCGGTGACCGGGTGCTCCACCTGCAGGCGCGTGTTCATCTCCAGGAAGTAGAAGTCCTGGTTCTTGCCGACCACGAACTCCACCGTGCCGGCCGACTGGTAATTCACGGCCTTGGCCAGCGCCACGGCCTGCTCGCCCATGGCCTTGCGTGTCGCCTCGCTGATGAAGGGGGACGGCGCCTCCTCGATCACCTTCTGGTGGCGTCGCTGGATCGAGCATTCGCGCTCGTTGAGGTAGATGACGTGGCCCTGGCTGTCGCCCAGCACCTGGATCTCGATGTGCCGCGGCTGTTCCACGAACTTCTCGATGAAGATGCGGTCGTCACCGAAGGAATTGCGGGCCTCGTTGCGGCAGGAGGTGAAGCCCTCCAGCGCCTCCTTGTCGTTGAAGGCCACGCGCAGGCCCTTGCCGCCGCCGCCGGCGCTGGCCTTGATCATCACCGGATAGCCGATGCCCTTGGCGATCTCCACCGCCTGCTCGGGCGTGTCGATGGCCTCGTTGTAGCCGGGGATGGTGTTGACCTTGGCCTCGTTCGCCAGCTTCTTGGAGGCGATCTTGTCGCCCATGGCGGCGATGGAATGGTGCTTGGGCCCGATGAAGACGATGCCCTCTTCTTCCACACGCTTGGCGAAGGACTCGTTCTCCGATAGGAAGCCATAGCCGGGGTGCACCGCCTCAGCGCCGGTCTTCTTGCAGGCCTCGACGATGCGGTCGGCCCTCAGGTAGGACTCGCGGGAAGGCGCCGCGCCGATGTGCACGGCCTCGTCGGCCAGTTCGACATGGCGGGCGTCGCGGTCCGCGTCCGAGTACACGGCCACGGTCCGGATGCCCATCTTGCGGGCGGTCTTGATGACGCGGCAGGCGATTTCGCCGCGGTTGGCGATCAGGATCTTCTTGAACATTGCGGCTCCGTTCTTTGGGCGTTGCGATGCGGCGCTGCTCACTGCAGGCCCATCGACTGGCGCATGGCGGCATTCCTGGCCTCGGCACGCTGGAAGGCAGGCCGCGCGTCCAGGCGAGCGACATAGTCGGCGAACACGGGCGTGGACTCGATCTGCTTGAAGGCGATCATGAAGCGCAGCGTGCCGCCGAACACCACGTCGGCCATGGAGAAGCGCTCGCCCAGCAGGAAGTCCTTGCCCGCAACGGCGGCCTCCGCTGCGCCGAGCATGGCGTCGAAGCTGCCCCAGCCGGCCGACATCTCCTTGACGGTCCAGCCCGAATGCTTCGCCATGACGGCAGGCTCGATCACGCTCGGCGCGAACAGCGACCAGCGCAGGTAGGTGCCGCGCTGCGGATCGTCCAGCGTCGGCGCCAGGCGCTGTGCATAGCGATCGGCCAAGTAGAGCGCGATGGCGGCCGACTCGGTCACGACGACGTCGCCGTCCACCAGCGTGGGCAACTTGCCCATCGGGTTCTTCGAGATCAGCTCGGGGCCCTTCTGCTCGCCCTTCATGATGTCGACGACCTTCAACTCGTAGTCGACGCCGGCTTCTTCCAGCGCCCAGAGCGTTCCCGCGGCGCGCGAGTACGGGTGGTAGTAGAGGCTCAGGGTCATGGTGTGCTCCTTGACTGCACGGCGCTCACAGCGGGATGTTCCCGTGCTTGCGCCACGGGTTCTCGAGCTTTTTCTCGCGCAGCATCACCAGGCTGCGGCAGATGCGCTTGCGCGTCTCGTGTGGCAGGATCACGTCGTCGATGTAGCCGCGCGCGCTGGCCACGAAGGGGTTCGCGAAGCGGGCCTTGTATTCGGCCTCGCGGGCGGCAAGCTTTTCCGGGTCCTTCTTCTCCTCGCGGAAGATGATCTCCACCGCGCCCTTGGCGCCCATCACCGCGATCTCGGCGCGCGGCCAGGCCAGGTTGACGTCGCCGCGCAGGTGCTTCGACGCCATCACGTCGTAGGCACCGCCATAAGCCTTGCGCGTGATGACGGTGATCTTGGGCACCGTGCATTCGGCGTACGCATAGAGCAGCTTGGCGCCGTGCTTGATGATGCCGCCGTATTCCTGGCTGGTGCCGGGCATGAAGCCCGGCACATCCACGAAGGTGACGACCGGGATGTTGAAGGCATCGCAGAAGCGCACGAAGCGCGCCGCCTTGATCGAGCTCTTGATGTCCAGGCAACCGGCCAGCACCAGCGGCTGGTTGGCGACGATGCCCACGCTCTGGCCTTCCATGCGCGCGAAGCCGATCACGATGTTTTTGGCGTAGTCGGGCTGCAGCTCGAAGAAGTCGCCGTCGTCCACGACCTTGAGGATCAGCTCCTTCATGTCGTAGGGCTTGTTGGCGTTGTCGGGCACCAGCGTGTCCAGCGAGAGGTCGGCCCGGTCGGCGGGATCGCCGCTCGGGCGCACCGGTGGCTTCTCGCGGTTGGACAGCGGCAGGTAGTTGTAGAGGCGGCGCAGCATCATCAGCGCCTCCACGTCGTTCTCGAAGGCCAGGTCGGCCACGCCGCTCTTGGTGGTGTGGGTGACGGCGCCGCCCAGTTCCTCGGACGTGACGTTCTCGTGCGTCACCGTCTTCACCACCTCGGGGCCGGTGACGAACATGTAGCTGGAGTCCTTCACCATGAAGATGAAGTCGGTCATGGCCGGCGAGTACACGGCGCCGCCGGCACAGGGACCCATGATCAGGCTGATCTGCGGCACCACGCCCGAGGCCATCACGTTGCGCTGGAACACGTCGGCATAGCCGCCCAGCGAGGCCACGCCCTCCTGGATCCGCGCCCCGCCCGAATCGTTGAGGCCGATGACGGGTGCGCCCACCTTCATGGCTTGGTCCATCACCTTGCAGATCTTTTCGGCATGCGCCTCGGAGAGCGCACCACCGAATACGGTGAAGTCCTGGCTGAAGACGAAGACGAGCCGCCCGTTGATCATGCCGTAGCCCGTGACCACGCCATCGCCGGGGATCTTGTTGTCCGCCATGCCGAAGTCGGTGCAGCGGTGCTCGACGAACATGTCCCATTCTTCGAAGGTGCCGTCGTCGAGCAGCAGTTCGATGCGCTCGCGCGCCGTGAGCTTGCCCTTGGCATGTTGCGCATCGATGCGCTTCTGGCCGCCGCCCTGGTGCGCCTGCGCACGGCGGCGTTCGAGTTCTTCGAGGATGTCCTTCATGGTGTCCTGTCGGTTGGGGATGAGGCGGGCGGCGCATCAGTGGCCGTCCGTGATTCGGGGAAAGGTGGCTGCGCGGCCAGAGCCAGTAACTGGCGCGCGGCGGTGGACGCAGCCAAGCGGCCGGCGGCCACTTCCGCAGAGACGCCCGCAAGCTGCTCACGCACCTGCGCATGCTGGCGGAATGCCTGACGCAGGCCGGCCTCGATGCGTTCCCACATCCAGGCCAGGGCCTGCTTCTCGCGACGCGCGGCCAGGCGGCCGTTCGCGCTCTGAAGCTGGCGGAACTCGGCCACGGCGGCCCAGAAGCGGTCCACGCCAGCGCCTGTCAGCGCGCTGAGCTGCATCACTCGTGGCAACCAGTGGCGCACTTCGGCGCCGGCGTGGGCGTCGTGCATGGCCTGCACGTGCTGCGGGTTGCCGTGATGGCCGAAGAGCCGCAACGCCGAGGTGATCTGCGCCTGGGCCCGCGTGGCCGCATCGGCGTCGATGTCGGCCTTGTTGATGACGACCAGATCGGCGATCTCCATCACGCCCTTCTTGATGGCCTGGAGGTCGTCGCCGGCATTGGGCAGTTGCAGCAGCACGAACATGTCGGTCATGCCGGCCACGGCCGTCTCGCTCTGGCCGACGCCGACGGTCTCGACAATCACCACGTCGTAGCCGGCAGCTTCGCAGACCAGCATGGCCTCACGCGTCTTCTCCGCCACGCCGCCAAGCGTGCCCGACGAGGGGCTGGGGCGGATGTACGCCTGCTCGTGCACCGAGAGGCGCTCCATGCGCGTCTTGTCGCCGAGGATGGAGCCGCCGGACACGGTGGACGATGGGTCGATGGTGAGCACCGCCACGCGGTGGCCTTGGTCGATCAGGTGCAGGCCCAGGGCCTCGATGAACGTCGACTTGCCGACGCCCGGGACGCCGGAGATGCCGAGGCGAAAGCTGTGGCCCGTGTGCGGAAGCAGCGCCGTGAGCAGTTCGTCGGCCTGGGCGCGGTGGTCGGCCCGGGTCGATTCAAGCAGCGTGATCGCCTTGGCCATGGCGCGGCGTTGGGCCATTGGCGTGGCGCCATGCAGGATGGCGTCGACGTAAGGAGAAGGCGCCTGGGTCACGCGGCTGCCTCGGCTGACGGGTTTGATGGGATTGTCGGCTGCCAGGCCGCCTCGCTGCCCCCAGTCCGTTCGGGCTGAGCTTGTCGAAGCCGGGGCGCAAGTCCTGCCTGTGCGCCGTTCTGCCCTTCGACAAGCTCAGGGCAAACGGAATGTGAGCCCTGGCCCTGGCCCTGGCCCTGGCCCTGACCCTGACCCTGGCTCTGGGCCATGTGCTCCGCCAGGTTTGGATCGAAACGATCAGCGGCGCTGGCCCGCGAACGCGCCAACTGCTGGATCGCGACCCAATCCCCCCGCGCAAGCGCCTCCTTCTTCGCCCGCGACCATCCCTTGATCCGCAACTCGAAGGCCAGCGCAGCTTCACGCGTCTCGAACTCGCCCTGCCACGACACCGTGAACGGCTTGCGCGTGGCGGTGTAGCCGATCCGGCCGGCGACATGCTGCTGCAGGCGCGCATCCAGGTCGTCGGTATGGCCCGCATAGTAGGAGCCGTCCGCACAACGGAGCAGGTAGACGAAGAAGGGCTTCACACGAAGGGGAAGAAGGGCTTCGACAAGCTCAGCCCGAACGGTGGAAAAGGCTGCGAGGGATCCGCGGTGGGGCTACGGTGGGACAAACGCAGCCCGCCTCAAGCGGCGACAGCCGCCCGGATCTGCTCCAGCACATCCTTCGCGCTGGCCGGAATCGGCGTGCCGGGCCCATAGATGCCCTTCACGCCCGCCTCGTACAGGAACTCGTAGTCCTGCCGCGGAATGACGCCGCCGACGAACACGATGATGTCGTCCGCGCCCTGCTTCCTCAGCTCCTCGATGATGGCCGGCACCAGCGTTTTGTGGCCCGCCGCCAGCGTGCTCACGCCCACGGCATGGACGTCGTTCTCGATGGCCTGGCGGGCGCATTCCTCGGGCGTCTGGAACAGCGGCCCCATGTCCACGTCGAAGCCCAGGTCGGCGAAGGCCGTGGCGACCACCTTGGCGCCGCGGTCGTGGCCGTCCTGGCCGAGCTTGGAGATCATCACCCGCGGGCGACGGCCCTGGTCCTCGGCGAAGGTGTCGATCTCCTTCTTGAGCGCCTCCCAGCCCTCGGCGGAGTCGTAGGCGGCGGCATAGACGCCAGTCACCTTCTGCGTGTCGGCGCGGTGGCGGCCGAAGGCCTTCTCCAGCGCGTCGGACACCTCGCCCACCGTGGCGCGCAGGCGGATGGCCTGGATGCTCAGGTCGAGCAGGTTGCCCTCGCTCTTCTCGGCCGCGGCGGTGAGCGCATCGAGCGCCGCCTGCACCTTCGCGCCGTCGCGCGCGGCGCGAATCTTCTGCAGACGCGCCACCTGCTGGTCGCGCACCTTCATGTTGTCGATGGCGAGGATCTCGACCGGATCCTCGTTCTTGAGCTTGTATTTGTTGACGCCGACGATGACGTCGCGGCCCGAGTCGATGCGGGCCTGCTTCTCGGCCGCCGCGGCCTCGATCTTGAGCTTGGCCCAGCCGCTGTCCACGGCTTTCGTCATGCCGCCCATGGCTTCGACCTCTTCGATGATGGCCCAGGCGGCATCGGCCATGTCCTGGGTGAGCTTTTCCATCATGTAGCTGCCGGCCCAGGGGTCGATGACGTTGGTGATGTGCGTCTCTTCCTGGATGATGAGCTGGGTGTTGCGGGCGATGCGGGCGCTGAATTCGGTGGGCAGCGCGATGGCCTCGTCCAGCGCATTGGTGTGCAGCGACTGCGTGCCGCCGAACACCGCAGCCATCGCCTCGATGGTGGTGCGCACCACGTTGTTGTACGGGTCCTGCTCGGTCAGCGACCAGCCCGAGGTCTGGCAGTGCGTGCGCAGCATCAGGCTCTTGGGGTTCTTCGCGTTGAAGCCTTTCATGATCCGGCACCACAGCAGGCGCGCGGCGCGCATCTTGGCGACTTCGAGGTAGAAGTTCATGCCGATGGCCCAGAAGAAGCTGAGCCGCCCGGCGAAGTCGTCCACGTCCATGCCCTTGGCGATGGCGGTCTTCACGTACTCCTTGCCATCGGCCAGGGTGAAGGCAAGTTCCAGCGCCTGATTGGCGCCGGCTTCCTGCATGTGGTAGCCGGAGATCGAGATCGAGTTGAACTTCGGCATGTTCTTCGCCGTGTACTCGATGATGTCGCCGATGATCCGCATGCTCGGCTCGGGCGGGTAGATATACGTGTTGCGGACCATGAACTCCTTGAGGATGTCGTTCTGGATGGTCCCGCTGAGTTGGTTCTGCGGCACGCCCTGCTCTTCCGCCGCCACCACGTAGCCGGCCAGCACGGGCAGCACGGCGCCGTTCATGGTCATCGACACGCTGACCTTGTCGAGCGGAATGCCGTCGAACAGGATCTTCATGTCCTCCACCGAATC
The DNA here is from genome assembly GCF_913773995.1 of uncultured Pseudacidovorax sp. GTDB lineage: Bacteria > Pseudomonadota > Gammaproteobacteria > Burkholderiales > Burkholderiaceae_C > Xenophilus. The sequence continues at coordinate 14,661 of NZ_CAJYES010000048.1, read as the reverse complement.
GATAGCCACGCCTGCCTTACCCACGTCGCCGGTCACGCGCGGGTGATCGCTGTCGTAGCCGCGGTGGGTGGCGAGGTCGAAGGCGACCGAGACGCCCTGCCCGCCCGCGGCCAGCGCCTTGCGGTAGAAGGCATTGGACTCTTCGGCCGTGGAGAAGCCGGCGTACTGGCGGATGGTCCAGGGCCGCACGGCATACATCGTGGCTTGCGGGCCGCGGATGTAGGGCTCGAATCCGGGCAGCGTGTCGCTGTAACCCAGGCCCTGTAGGTCGGCGGCGGTGTAGAGCGGCTTGACGTTGATGCCGTCGGGCGTCACCCAGTTCAGCGACGAGACGTCGCCGCCGGGGGCCGACTTGGCCGCGGCGCGCGCCCAGTCTTCGAGGGTGGAGGGCTTGAATTCGGAATCCGCCATGCTTCGTCTCTCTCGCTTGACCTCTGGTGCCGGAAGTGCGGCCACGCTGGCCGACCCCGGGGAACCCCGCAAGTCTAGCCGTCTGTAATTATTAATTCAATTATGAATTAGGGACTTCTTCTGCGATACAGTCGCGCTCATGTCTGCCCTGACCCTCACCCCGCGCGCGCTCTATGAAGAGGTGGCGGAGCTACTGCGCCAGCGCATCTTCCGCCGCGAGCTGGAGCCGGGCAGCTGGATCGACGAGTTGCGCATCGCGGAAGAACTGGGCATCAGCCGCACACCCTTGCGCGAGGCGTTGAAGGTGCTGGCCGCCGAAGGCCTGGTGACGATGAAGCTGCGCCGGGGCGCCTACGTGACCGAGGTGTCCGACCGCGACCTGGCCGACGTGTACCACCTGCTCGCCCTGCTGGAGAGCGACGCGGCCGGCGTGGTCGCCACCCGCGCGACTGACGCCCAGATCGCCGAGCTGCGGGCACTGCACGAGGAGCTGGAAGCGGCCGCACGCCCCGGCCACGTAGACCGTGAACACTTCTTCGGCGTCAACGAACGCTTCCACATGCGGCTGCTGGCCATCGCCGACAACCGCTGGCGCGACCAGATGGTGGCCGACCTGCGCAAGGTGATGAAGCTCAATCGCCACAACTCGCTGCTGAAGGCAGGCCGCATCGAGGAATCGTTGGCGGAGCACCGCGCACTCGTGGCCGCCATTGAATCGCGCGACCCGCAGGCGGCCGAGACGCGCATGCGCGAGCATTTTGCGAACGGGCTGGAGGCGGCCTCCTGAGACGCGACTCGCGCTGCTTCTGCTGACGCGCTGCTGCGGCGAAATGCGGCATCGGCCGTCAGTACGGCGGCCCAGCCGACGCCGGAAGTCCCTGAGTCAGACCTCGGCCGTGATGGACGCATGCGCCCGGGCCATCACCTCATGCGGATCGAGCTCGCGCAGGCGATGGTCGCTCCACACCTGCCGCCAGCGGCGTGCGCCCGGCAGGCCGTTGCGCAGCCCCAGCATGTGGCGCGCGATCGACTGCCAGGACGTGCCATGGGCCTGCCGCTCGCGCCGCATGTAGTCGCACATCTGTGCCTCCACCTCCTCGCGCGCCAGCTCGCGCGGCGCATCGCCGAAGAACGCGCTGTCCCACTGCGAGAGCCACCACGGGTTGTGGTAGGCCTCGCGGCCCACCATCACGCCGTCGAGTAGGCGCAGCTGCGCGTGAACCTGCTCCTCGGTCTGGATGCCGCCGTTGATGGCGATGAACAGCTGCGGAAAGTCGTGCTTGAGCCGGTGTACCAGCTCGTAGCGCAGCGGCGGAATCTCTCGGTTCTGCTTGGGGCTCAAGCCCTTCAGCCACGCGTTGCGGGCATGCACGATGAAATGCCGGCAGCCGGCGTCGGCCACGGTGCCGACGAAGTCCCGCACGAAGTCGTAGCTCTCCACCCGGTCGATCCCGATGCGGTGCTTGACGGTGACCGGAACGCTCACCACGTCCAGCATCGCCTTCACGCCATCGGCCACCAGCGCCGGCTCGGCCATCAGGCAGGCACCGAAGGCGCCGCGCTGCACGCGTTCGCTGGGGCAGCCGCAATTCAGGTTGATCTCGTCGTACCCCCACTGCTCGCCCAGCCGCGCGCTGGCCGCCAGATCGGCCGGCTCGCTGCCACCCAGTTGCAGCGCCACCGGATGCTCGGCCTCGTCGAAACGCAGGTGCCGCGCCGCATCGCCGTGCAGGATGGCGCCGGTGTTCACCATCTCGGTGTACAGCAGGGCGTGGCGGCTGAGCAGACGGTGGAAGTAGCGACAGTGCCTGTCCGTCCAGTCGAGCATCGGGGCTACGGAAAGCCGGCCGATGGGCAGTGACGCCTGCGGTGAGGAGGGAGGGACCTGGTCGTTCATGGGGCGGGGCTGGGGCTGATCGAGCGGCTGGCCAAGGAACGGCACTGGACGCGGCATCGTTTCGCGAAGAGGAAAACACGACGCCGCACGACGCCAGGGGCGCGGGCGGCGAAAGGCCGGCATTTTCCCAGGTCCTCCTAACGCGCGCGCAAAGGCTCGCCTGGCGACGGGTTGAGCCGGCACCCAGCGTGGTCAGGCTCATTTAATAAACATACTTACGATATAGGTGTTTATGAAAACCGACCCCTCCAAGCGCTTCAGTTTTCTGGTGAACCAGGTGGCCAAGCTGCACGGCGCGCACTTCGACCGGCTGGCCCGCGAGCGGATGGGCCTCTCCCTTGCGCAATGCCGGCTGCTCTGGGCGCTGGCCCATCCCGAGCAGCCGGAACCGCTGTCCCAGGCTGCGCTGGCCCAGCGGCTGGAGACGAGCGCCATGGCCGTTGCCGCCATGTGCGACCGCATGGAAGCCGGAGGCTGGATCCGGCGCGAGCCCTCGCCCAGCGACCGCCGCGTCAAGCTCATCTATGCCACGCCGCGCGCCCTCGACGCCATGGACCAGGCCCTCGCGATCAGCGACGAGGTGCTAGCCCACGGCCTCGTCACCCTCAACGCCGCCGAGCAGGCCCAGCTCCTCTTACTACTGGCCAAGGCCCGTGAGGGTCTCCTGGCTTGGCAGCCCGAGGCCGGGTCGGCGCCCGAGCCGCCTGACGACAGCGCGACCAGTGGGTCCGAGGAGACTGCCCCATGACTTCCACGCCCCAGAACACGGTGCCCCACCGCGGCATGATCACCATCTCGATCATGCTGGCGACGATCATGCAGGCGCTGGACACCACCATCGCCAACGTCGCCCTGCCCCACATGCAGGGCAGCCTGCAGGCCTCGCAGGACCAGATCACCTGGGTGCTGACCTCGTACATCGTCGCGGCAGCCATCACCCTGCCGCTGACGGGCTGGTTCTGTGGTCGGTGGGGCCGGCGGCGCGTGTTCCTGGTGTCGGTGGTGGGCTTCACCGTGGCCTCGGCGCTGTGCGGCATCGCCGGCTCGCTGGTCGAGATCGTCGGCGCGCGGCTGCTGCAGGGCGTGTTCGGCGCGGCGCTGGTGCCGCTGTCGCAGGCCGTGCTGCTCGACATCAACCCGCGCGAGAAGGTGGGCCAGGCCATGGCCATCTGGGGCGCCGGCATCATGATCGGCCCCATCCTGGGCCCGCTGCTGGGCGGATGGCTGACCGATCAGCTCGACTGGCGCTGGGTGTTCTTCATCAACCTACCGGTGGGCGTCGTGGCCTTCTGGGGCATCGCCCGCTATCTGCCGGAAAGCCGTCCGAAGGCCGAAAAGCTGGACGTCTTCGGATTCGCGACGCTCAGCCTCGGCATCGGTCTGCTGCAGCTCTTCCTCGATCGCGGCGAACAACTGGACTGGTTCGACGCCTGGGAGATCCGCCTGGAGGCGGTCGGGGCCGTCGTCGCCCTCGCCTTCTTCGCCGTCCACACCTGGACGGTGCAGGGCGTGAGCTTTCTCAACCGGGACCTGCTGAAGGACCGCAACTTCGTCACCGGCCAGTTCTTCGCCTTCATCGTCGGCATCATCCTGTTCGCGACCACCTCGTTACTGCCGAACTTCCTGCAGGGCCTGATGGGCTACCCCGTCGTCTACACAGGCGCCGTGACCGCGCCGCGCGGCGTGGGGACGATGATCGCCATGATCGTGGTCGGCCGGCTGGTCCATCGGATCGATGTGCGCGCCATCATGGCGGCCGGCTTCGGCCTGACGGCCTTCTCGCTGTGGCAGATGACGCGCTACACGCCGGAAATGGACAGCACGCTCATCGTCACCTCGGGCTTCATCCAGGGTCTGGGCATCGGCTTCACCTTCGTGCCGCTGTCGACGGCCACCTTTGCGACGCTGCCCGCACGCCTGCGCAACCAGGGCACGCCGATCTTCAGCCTGATGCGCAACATCGGCAGCAGCGTCGGCATATCCGCGGTTCAGACGCTGCTCACCGAAGGCTCGGGCCGGGCGCACGCCAACCTGGCCGCGCTGGTGGCGCCAGGCAACCAGGGACTGCTGGCGCTGCCACCCGCCATGGACCTGGGCACCCAGACCGGGCTGGCGGTGCTGAATGCCGAGGTCACACGTCAAGCCGCCATGGTGGCGTACCTCGACGACTTCTGGATCATGATGGTGCTGACGGCGGTGACGATCCCGCTGCTCCTGCTCATCCGTCGGCCGCCCAGGGCCGCCGGCGGGCCGGCCGAGATTCCGCACTGAAAGTGCGGGGGCCTCGCCCGCTCAGCCGAACTGGCCGAAGGAGGTCCGCAGCCCCTGGTAATCGGTCGGTCCGCTGTTTTCCGGCGGATGGCCGTACAGCGCCAGCCAGCCGGCAATGCTGGGCAGGCGCTTTTCGAAATAGCGGTGCAACTCGTGCCAGTCCCCCTGTGGCGTGTGGCTGGCCACCATCTCCAGGCCTTCCACGGCCATGGCGCGCAGGCTGGTCACCATGGCCAGGCCCGAGCCATCGATCTGTTGCAGGCTCACTTCGCGGCCCTGCGCCAGGACTTCCTGCAGCACGCGCCGATGGACGGCGAAGTCCGCCCAGGCGTGCTTGATGCAGGCATCGCTGAGTTCACGGAACACCCAATGCATGTTGGCGGCGAAGAGCGTCGCTACCTGTTCGGCCTGACGCGCAGCCTGACGGCCCGCGGCGTATTGCAGACGCAGCGCCAGGCACAGCGCCACCAGCACCGAAGCGGCCTGCACCCAGGCCGCCCATTCAGAAGAGGTTTGCGGCGGCGCCACCCACAGCGCCGCCCCGGCGCCGGCCAACAAACCGCCGATCCCCACATAAGGAAGCCATCGAAACGCAACACCGCTTTTCATGCCGCCATCCTAGGCGCCGGAAGAGCTAGAAAGGTATCGAATACTTCACAATTAGAAACATATTTCGCAATCGAGGCGTGATCGTTAACAAATCCGGTCACCCCGCAGAGGCTTGCTCCTACAGAAAGGCGAGACCCATCTCCCTACGTTGATCCGGTCGCTGGGCCCGCCTTCGGGCCATTCCAATCGGCGCCAACCTGGAGACGCCATGAAGCCTTTCGCCCTGACGCCCGACATGCTCTCGACGCTCGGCAAGACCTTTTATCCCACGGGCCACACGATGCTCATGTTCCCTGACGAGGGTGCTGCGCGCGCTGCCGCAGATGCCTTGGCGCAGGGCGGGGTGACTGGCGACGACGTTGCCTTCGTGCCGGCGGCAGCCATCATCGATTCGATCGGGCCGACCACCTCGGGCGCCGACGATCCTCTGCCGTCAGCGGGTACCGAGGGGGCGACGGTCCGGGCCTACGTGCGTCTGGCACTCGAAGGCCACGTCGGCCTGCTGGTGCGCACTGAGAACGATGAGGACGTGGAGCGGCTGCGCACCCTGTTACGCGAGACGCCTTTCGTGATGGGCCAGCGCTACCGCACGCTGGTCATCGAAGACCTATGAGGCAGTGACCGGCACCGGCGGCAACGCGCGACTGAGCACATCGCCCGCCATCGCCTGTGCCAGTTCGTGCTCGCCCAGATAGACGGTCGCGGCCAGCTCCTGCCGCAGCAGTTGTGCCTCGTCCTCGTTGTGGCTGCGCAGCACCACCTCGACTTCCGGGTTGAGCGTGCGTGCCGTGTCGATCATCTGCCGCACGTTCAGCGGATCGGCGATGGCCACCACCAGCACCCTCGCCCGGGCGATGTGAGCCTGGATGAGCACCGAGGGCTCCGCGGCATCGCCCCAGACAGCGGCGGCGCCCTCTTCCCGCAGCCGCTCGATCAGTTCGCGGTTCTGGTCCGCCACCACGAAGGGGATGTCGTGCGCGCGCAATTGCGCGGCGATCCGCCGGCCCACCCGGCCATAGCCCACGAGCACAACCTGGCGAGACAGGTATCGTGCCGCCGTGGTCGCAGGCAGCTCCGCCAGCGGGTCGTCCCGTGCCTCCAGCCGGCGGGCGAGCGAGGAATGCAGCCGCAACCAGCTCAGGATGGGTTGAATGGCACTGAACCACAGCGGATTGGTCGCGATGGACACCAGCGCCCCGGCCAGCACCAGGCTCTGCGCCTCGGGCGGCAATAGCTCCATGCGCAGGCCCAGAGCCATCAGGATGAAGGAGAACTCGCCGATCTGCGCGAGGCTCGCGCTCACCGTCAGCGCCGTCGCAAGGGGATAACGGAATGCCAGCACCAACAGACAGGCGGCGACCGACTTGCCCACCACGATCACAAGCACGACCGCCAGCACCTGCAGCGGCCGACTGAGCAGGACGCTGGGGTCGAACAGCATGCCCACCGACACGAAGAACAGCACCGCGAAGGCATCGCGCAGTGGCAGCGATTCCTCCGCCGCGCGATGGCTGAACTCGGACTCCCGCATCACCATGCCGGCAAAGAAGGCGCCCAGCGCAAAGGAGACGCCGAACAATGACGCCGAAGCGAAGGCGATGCTGACGGCCGCCGCCACCACGCACAAGGTGAACAGCTCGCGCGAGCCGGTTCGCGTGACCTGCCAAAGGAGCCAGGGAAACACGCGGCGTCCCACGATCAGCATCAGTGCGACGAAGCCGCCGACCTGCAGCAGGGTGACGCCGAGCGTGCGACCCAGCGAAGCCATGGAGCCGTCGCCACCTTCCTCCACGCGGCCGCCCAGCACCTGCGACAGGGGCGGCAGCAGCACCAGCACCAGCACCATCGCCAGGTCTTCCACCACCAGCCAGCCGACGGCGATGCGGCCGGTGTGGGTGTCCAGAATGCCCATGCTCTCGAGCGCCCGCAGCAGCACCACGGTGCTGGCCACCGACAGCGCCAGCCCGAAGACCAGCGCCGCCCCGATGCTCCAGCCCCACCAGAGCGCCAGCAGTCCGCCCATGCAGGTGGCGGCCACGATCTGCACAAGTGCGCCCGGCAGCGCGATGCGCCGCACCTGAAGCAGATCGTCCAGCGAGAAATGCAGGCCTACCCCGAACATCAGCAGCATCACGCCGATCTCGGCCAGCTGCGAGGCGATGTCGGCGTCGGCCACGAATCCTGGAGTGAACGGCCCGATGATCACGCCGGCGAGCAGATAGCCCACCAGCGCCGGCAGCCGAAGGCGCGCCGCGATGAATCCGAGGGCGAGCGCCAGCCCCAGGGCGGCTGCGATCGTGCTGATGAGGGAGGCGCCATGGTGCATCGACCCATTTTGCAGGACGCCGCTGGACGGGCCGTGGTGGGGGGATTGTCCGACCCCAGAAGCGCGAAGCCCGCGCAAGGCGGGCTCCGAGAGGCCCCGGCGGCGCCGGGGCGGATGGGGGCGCGCCCCGTGATCAGTGCATGTGCAGGCCGCCGTTGACCGGAAAGTCCGCGCCCGTCGAATAGCCGCCTTCGCTGGAGGCCAGCCACGAGATGATCGAGGCGATCTCGCTCGGCTCGCCCAGGCGCTTGACCGGGATGGTGCCGACGATCTTGTCCAGCACTTCCTGACGGATGGCCTTGACCATGTCGGTGCCGATGTAGCCCGGGCTCACGGTGTTGACCGTAACGCCCTTGGTCGCCAGCTCCTGCGCCAGGGCCATGGTGAAGCCGTGCATGCCGGCCTTGGCGGCGGAGTAGTTGGTCTGCCCGGCCTGGCCCTTGGCGCCGTTGACCGAGCTGATGTTGATGATCCGGCCCCAGCCCTTTTCGACCATGTCGCCCACCACCTGCTTGGTGACGTTGAACATGCTGTTGAGGTTGGTCTCGATGACCGCGTTCCAGTCGTCGGGCGTCATCTTCACGAACATGCGGTCGCGGGTGATACCGGCGTTGTTGACCAGCACGTCGATGCTGCCGTGCTCGGCCTTGGCCTTGGAGAAGGCCTCCACCGTCGAATCCCAGTTGCCGACGTTGCCGACGGAGGCGTGGAACTCGAAGCCTTCTTCCTTCTGCTCTGCAAGCCACTTGCTGAAATCGCGGGTCGGCCCGCAACCGGCGATCACCGTGAATCCATCCTGATGCAGACGGCGGCAGATTGCGGTTCCGATGCCTCCCATGCCTCCGGTGACGTAAGCGACTTTCTTGCTCATCCTGTGCTTTCCTTGGGTTGATCCGGCTTCCTTGCCGGCTTGGTCACTTTAGCGACATTTCTTGAGGTTTCGGTGGCATGGCCCCTCTAAAGAGATGAGGACAAACCGCAGGTCAAGACCGCGCGACAGCCGGCGCGCACAGCCCACGTGCACGAAAAAGCCCCGCCGGGCGCGTCATGCACCACGGCGGGGCCCGGGCGGACAGGAGTCGACAGTCCGTCGGTCAGCGGCGACGCTGGCGCTGAAAGAGCAGCGCCAAGAACACCAGCCCGAAGGCGACAAAGCACAGGAAGGACCAGTTGGCGATCGACAGGCCCAGGAAGGTCCAGTCGATCTGCGAGCAATCGCCGCTGCCGCGGAAGATCATCGGCACCACGCGCTGCAGCGGGAAGGTCTCGATCATCCCGTAGATGTCGCGGCCACAGCTGGCGAACTCGGGTGGATGCCACTGCAGCCAGCTCTGGCGCGCTGCGGTAAAAGCGCCGCCGCCCGCGAACACCAGGGCCACGAAGCCCCAGAACTTGCGCAAGCCGTTGCCACCCGTGGCGGCGGCCAGCGCGCTGAACACGGCCACCAGGATCAGCGCATAACGCTGGACGATGCACATGGGGCAAGGCTCGAGCCCCACCACATGCTGCAGATACATGCCGAAGGCCAGCATGGCCACGCAGGCCGCGGCGATGAGCCCGTGAATGCGCCGGGGCGCGCCGAATAGTTGGTTCAAATCCCTGATCCTTGGTCGACGAAAACGCGGGCCCGGCGCGGGCTCGCGATCACCGTGTCGCCCTCGCGCAGACCCAACTCGCGGAACTGCTGGGCAGGAATCTGCACTTCGATCACCGTTCCAGCGCCCGGATTATCCGGATTCGTTTCCATCGGTTCGAGTTCCATGCGCGCGATCGGACCGACGACGATGGCGCGCGTGATGCGGGCCACGATGCCGTGCGCCTGCGACTGGCCGCCCGCGTACGGGGCGATGTCGAAGTCATGCGGGCGCACATACGCCAGCGCCTTGGCGTCCTGCGCACGGTCGGCCTCGGTGGCGGCGAAGCGCATGCCCTGCTGGAGTTCGACCTCGCCCTCGTGGGCGCGCCCATGGAACAGGTTCACGTCGCCCAGGAATCCGTAGACGAAAGGGCTGGCCGGATGGTCCCACACCTCCTGCGGCGAGCCGACCTGTTCGATGTGGCCGCTGTTCATCAGCACCACGCGGTCGGCCACCTCCAGCGCCTCTTCCTGATCGTGCGTCACGAAGATGGAGGTGACATGCAGCTCGTCGTGCAGCCGGCGCAGCCAGCGGCGCAGTTCCTTGCGCACCTTGGCGTCCAGTGCGCCGAAGGGCTCGTCGAGCAGCAGCACCTTGGGCTCGACTGCCAGCGCGCGCGCCAGGGCGATGCGCTGGCGCTGACCGCCCGACAACTGCGCCGGGTAGCGGTCGGCCAGCCAGTCGAGCTGCACCAGCTTGAGCAGGTCGAGCACCTTGGCCTTGATCTGCGCGTCGCTGGGCCGCTCGCGACGGGGGCGGATGCGCAGGCCGAAGGCGACGTTCTCGAAGACCGTCATGTGGCGGAACAGCGCGTAGTGCTGGAAGACGAAGCCCACCTGCCGCTCGCGCACGTGCACGTCGGTGGTGTCCTCGCCGCTGAACAGGATGCTGCCGGTGTCGGCCGTCTCCAGGCCGGCGATGATGCGCAGCAGCGTGGTCTTGCCGCAGCCCGAGGGGCCCAGCAGCGCGAACAGTTCGCCCGAATCGATGTTCAGGCTGACGTCGCGCAGCGCATGGAAGTCGCCGAAGCGCTTGCTGACGTTGCGGATTTCGATGCTCATGGTTTGGCTAACTCTTGTTCTGTTCGGGGGCCGCGCCGCGCGGGCGGCAGGGCCACTCTGGAAGGCCGTCTCAGGCAGCCGGCGCGGGCCGCTCCGGCGGCAGTTCGGACAGCGCCTTCATCTCGCGCTCGTGACGCCATTCGGCCACCGTCTTGATCACCAGCGTGACCAGCGCCAGCACCGCCAGCAGCGAGGCGACGGCGAAGGCGGCGACGGACTGGTACTCGTTGTAGAGCACCTCCACATGCAGCGGCATGGTGTTGGTCTGGCCGCGGATGTGGCCCGACACCACCGACACCGCGCCGAACTCGCCCATGGCGCGCGCGTTGCATAGGATCACGCCATACAGCAGGCCCCACTTGATGTTAGGCAGCGTCACATGCCAGAAGGTCTGCCAGCCGCTCGCGCCCAGCACGGTGGCGGCCTGCTCCTCCTCGGTGCCCTGCGCCTGCATCAGCGGAATCAGCTCCCGCGCGATGAACGGAAAGGTCACGAACACGGTCGCCAGCACGATGCCGGGCACGGCGAAGATGATCTTGATGTTGTGCTCCGACAGCCACGGACCGAGCCAGCCCTGGGCGCCGAACACCAGCACGTAGATCAGGCCGGCCACCACGGGTGAGACGGCGAAGGGCAGATCCACCAGCGTGGTGAGGAAGGCCTTGCCCTTGAACTCGTACTTGGCGATGGCCCAGGCCGCCGCCACGCCGAACACCAGGTTCAGCGGCACCGAGATGGCGGCCGTGATCAGGGTCAGCTCGATGGCGGACCAGGCGTCCGGCTCCTTCAGCGCCTCCACATAAGCGCCCCAGCCCTTGCGCAGCGCCTCGGTGGCGACGGCGGCCAGCGGCAGCACCAGGAAGAAGAACATGAAGACCAGCGCCAGCGCGATCAGCGTCCAGCGCACGGCGGGCGATTCGGTGGTGCCCGCGCGCACGCGGCCACTGCCGGCGCGCATTCCCGTGGTACCACTCATGCCGACACCCCCCGCTTGCGCTGCCAGGCCTGCAACGCGTTGATGACCAGCAGCATCAGGAAGGAGAAGACCAGCATGACCAGCGCCACGGCGGTGGCGCCCTGGTAGTCGTACTGCTCGAGCTTGCCGATGATGATGAGCGGCGTGATCTCGGAAATCATGGGCATGTTGCCGGCGATGAAGATGACGGAGCCGTACTCGCCGATGGCGCGGGCGAAGGCCATGGCGAAGCCGGTGAGCAGCGCCGGCGTGATCGAAGGCAGGATCACGAGCCGGAAGGTCTGCCAGCGCGTGGCGCCGAGGGAGGTGGCGGCTTCCTCCAGTTCCTTCTCGGTGTCCTCGAGCACCGGCTGCACCGTGCGGACCACGAAAGGCAGCCCGATGAAGATCAGCGCGATCACCACGCCGGCCGGCGTGAAGGCGAGCTTGATGCCCAGCGGCTCCAGGTATTGGCCGATCCAGCCATTGCCCGCCAGAAGCGCCGTAAGCGAGATGCCAGCGACGGCGGTGGGCAGCGCAAACGGCAGGTCCACGAGCGCGTCGACGAGCTTCTTGCCCGGAAACTTGTAGCGCACCAGCACCCAGGCCACGAGCAGGCCGGCGAACAGGTTGACCAGCGCGGCCAGGAAGGACGCGCCGAAGGTGAGCCGGTACGAGGCCAGCACGCGCGGCGCGCTGACGGCCACCCAGAACTGGTCCCAGCTCATGGTGAAGGTCTTGAAGACCAGCGTGCTGAGCGGAATCAGCACGATCAGGCACAGATAGAAGATCGTGTACCCGAGCGTCAGGTGAAAGCCCGGCAGCACCCGCTTGGCGCCGCCGGCCCTTGAACGTGAAACCGGCGCTGCCGGAGTCGGCAGCGCCGGTGAAGTCACACCAGCCATGGAATCAGCGCGCGCCGGGGGTGTAGAGCTTGTCGAACTGGCCGCCGTCGTTGAAGTGCACCTTCTGCGCCTCGCCCAGGCTGCCGAAGAGTTCCTGCACGGTGAACAGCTGCAGCGGCTTGAAGGTCGCGGCGTTCTTCTTCAGCACGGCCTGCGAGCGCGGGCGCAGCGCATGCTTGGCGGCGATCTCCTGCGCCTCGTCCGAGTACAGGTAGTCCAGGTAGGCCTTGGCCAGCTCCCCGGTGCCCTTCTTGGCGACCGTGCGCTCGACCACCGCCACCGGGTTCTCGGCCAGGATGCTGATGCTCGGGTAGACGGCGTCGACCTTGCCGGCGCCGAACTCGCGGTCGATGGAGACCACTTCCGATTCGAAGGTGATCAGCGCATCGCCGATGCTGCGCTGCAGGAAGGCCGTGGTGGCGTCGCGGCCGCCGCGGGCCAGCACCGGCACGTTCTTGAACAGCTTGCCGACAAACTCGGCGGCCTGGGCGTCGGTGCCACCCTTCTTCTTCACGTAGCCCCAGGCGGCCAAGTAGGCATAGCGGCCGTTGCCGCCCGTCTTGGGGTTGACGACCACGACCTGCACGCCGGGCTTGATCAGGTCGTCCCAGTCCTTGATGCCCTTGGGATTGCCGTTACGCACCAGGAACAGCATGGTCGAGGTGGTGGGCGAGGCGTTGTCGGGGAATTTCTTGGTCCAGTCCTTGGCCACCACGCCCTTGTCGGCGAGGAAGTCGATGTCGGTGCTGGTGTTCATCGTCACGACGTCCGCATCGAGGCCGTCGGCCACCGAACGGGCCTGCGCGCTGGAGCCGCCATGCGACTGGTCGATCTTGACGTCCTTGCCCGTGGTCTTCTTGTAGTGGGCGACGAAGGCGGCGTTGTAGTCCTTGTAGAACTCGCGCGCCACGTCGTAGGAGGCGTTGAGCAGCTGGTTCTGGGCGAAGGCATTGCCGGCGAAGGCCGAGGCGGCCACCGTCAGGGCCGCGGCGAAGGTCTTGATCTTGGAATTCATAAGGTCGCGGAGTGTTGCACGGAAGACCGAGCACCCGCCGTCAGACGGCTGGGGGCATCGGTGAGGGATTCGAGCAGCGCGAGGCCCAGCGGCCAATCGCCGTGGCCCGAATCCACATTGATGTGGCCCGCATTCTGGATGCGGACGAATTCGCTGCCCCAGGCCCGGGCATAGGCGCCGGCCAGGCGCACCGGGCAGAAGGGGTCGGTGGTGCTGGCCACGACGATGCTGCGGTAGGGCAGGCGCGCATACGGCACGGGCGCGAAGTCGACCAGCGCCGCCCGGCGCTCCGGGTCGGCGGGCGCCACCAGCAGCGCGCCCCGCACGTGGGCGGCGGCCTCCGCGCCCAGGTGGCTGGCCGCGATGCAGCCCAGGCTGTGGGCGGCGATCACCACCGGTTCGGGCCGCGACAGGATCAGCCGCTCCAGCGTGCCGACCCAGGCCTCGCGCCGGGGCGAGACCCAGTCGTCCTGCACCACGCGCTCGGCGTCCTGCAGCCGTTCCGCCCACAGGCTCTGCCAGTGGCCGGGGCCGGAGTCGCGCCAGCCCGGCACGATGATGATGCGCTGCGTCATGGCCGCGCGCGGCTCACTTGTTGGGTTGCGGCGTCAGGCGCAGATAGGGACGCACGGCATTCCAACCCTTGGGGAAGCGCGTCTTCAGCTCTTCCGGGTCCTGGATGCTGGGCACGATCACCACGTCGTCGCCGTCCTTCCAGTTGGCGGGGGTGGCGACCTTGTGGCTGTCGGTGAGCTGCAGCGAGTCGATCACGCGCAGGATCTCGTCAAAGTTGCGGCCCGTGCTCGCTGGATAGGTGATGGTGGCGCGCACCACCTTCTTCGGGTCGATGATGAAAACGCTGCGCACCGTGGCGGTGGCCGACGCGTTCGGGTGAATGAGGTCATACAGCTCGGCCACCTTGCGATCCGCATCGGCCAGGATCGGGAAGTTGATGGTGGTGTTCTGCGTCTCGTTGATGTCGCCGATCCATTCCTTGTGCTTGTCGGCCGGATCGACGCTGATCGCGATGGGCTTGACGCCACGCTTGGCGAATTCGCCGCCCAGGGCGGCCGTCTTGCCCAGTTCGGTGGTGCACACCGGCGTGAAATCGGCGGGGTGCGAGAACAGCACCACCCACGAGTCGCCTGCCCAGTCATAGAAATGAATCGCACCTTCGGAGGAATCCTGGGTGAAGTCGGGGGCGGTGTCACCGAGTCGCAGCGTGGCCATGGCGTCTTCCTTTGGCAGGGAAAGTGAAGGGATGCTGCATTCTGGAGAGCCGCGCTTCGATCACAAACGAATATCTTCTTGTTTGGTTATGCGGCCCGGCACATAAGCTGATTCACGCTGGCGGCTCACCCGTCCCCAGCACCTCTGTCAGGAAGTCCAGCACCGCGCGCACGGCGGGCACCAGGGCCCGGCGCGGCGGGAACATGGCGTGCACGATGCCCAGCGGCGGCTGCCAGTCGGGCACCACCTTCAACAAAGCGCCGGACTGGACGGCCTCGCGGCACAGGTAGTCGGGCAGGAAGCCGATGCCCACGCCCTGCTCCATCGCGAAGCGCAAGGTCAGC
>NZ_CAJYES010000047.1 GCF_913773995.1 uncultured Pseudacidovorax sp. | reverse complement strand
ATCCGGCGCTTCGCGCGGTGATGACGCTGGAGAGCGAGGTCTTCGCGGTGCGCGAGCTTCAGCCCGGCGACGCGCTGGGCTACGGCGCCCGCTTCGTGGCCGATGCGCCCTGCCGCGTGGGGCTGGTCGCGATCGGCTATGCGGATGGCTATCCGCGCGTGGTGCCCACGGGGACGCCGGTCCTCGTCGGCGAACGCGCGAGTCGCATCGTGGGCCGCGTGTCGATGGACATGCTGACGGTCGACCTGACGGCCCTGCCGGGCGAAGGCATCGGCAGCCGGGTGGAGCTGTGGGGGCCACGCGTGCCGATCAATACCGTGGCCGCCGCGGCCGGGACGATCAGCTACGAACTGCTGTGCCATGTGCGGCGCGTGCCGCGGGTGTACGTGGGCGGCGCGGCAGGCTGAACGCTGCCCCGACCGAGCCAGAGCCGGCTGAACGAGCGCACGATGCAACGCTGAGAGGCGGCAGAGTCAAGGGCCGCGCATGGCGCCCTCTCCCCTTGCGGGAGAGGGCCCGCTCCGATCAGCCCCTGCGCTCTTCAGGCACGCCAAGCGGTGCCTCGGGGTCGAACACCGGCTCGGCGCGCTCGCCCGGGGCATGGCCCGTCGGCGGAACGGTATTCGAGGCCGATGCGACCACTGTCCCCGGCTGCGCCATCGGTTCCGTCATCGGCTCCGGCGCCAGCGACGATGTCTGCAGTGGGGGCTCCGTCCGCGCCGCCAACGACGGGTCGGCAGACGCCGCCGTCGTGTCGGACCCCTCAGCCAGTGCGACCGGCTCCGGATCGGGCACCGATTGCCCCAGCGCCAGGATGGCCGCCGCCGTGCGCTCGGCAGCGCCGCGGTGACTGCCGGCAAAGCCCAACGCCGCCTGCGACATCGCAGCGCAGCGGCCCTTGTCCGCCACCAGCGACAGCGCGTGCACCACGGCCTTCATCATGTCGTCGACACGCAATGCACCGCCGGCGGCAATGGCCAGTTCGGCCGCCTCGGCGAAGTTGAAGGTGGACGGGCCCATCACGATGGGGCAGGCGCAGGCGGCCGCCTCGATCAGGTTCTGTCCGCCCAGCGGCGCGAAGCTCCCACCCAGCAGCGCAGCTTCGGAGAGGCCGTAGTACAGCGCCATCTCGCCCAGCGAATCGCCCAGCCAGATCTCCTCGCCCTCGGGCGCACCCTCCGCGGTGGACCGCCGCACGCAGGCGAAGCCGCGTTGCGCGATAAGCTCTGCCACCGCATCGAAGCGCTGAGGGTGCCTCGGCACGATCAGCCACTGCACATCGCAGGCACGCAGCCTCGGCAGATGACGCGCCCGCTCGCCACGCGGGCGGCCGGGGTTGCCGTCTGCCGCCGCAGCCGGACCGAAGTCGTCGCTCGAAGGCGCCGTGGTCCAGAAGTGGCGCAATGCGTCGAGCAGCATCGCCTCCTCGCCGTCGCGGGAGCTGGCGAACACCACCACCGGCTTGGGCAGGCGCGCGCGCAGGGCCTGCGCATGCACCAGTTGCCGCGCATCGGGCTGCGCATCGAACTTGAGGTTGCCGAACACGCCGCCCAGCTTGGCGCCCAGCGACACCAGACGGTGCGCATCGGCCTCGCTCTGGGCCCACACGGCCGCGAGCGAGGCATAGGCCGGCCTCGCCAGCGAGGACCAGCGCTCGGCCTTGGCCAGCGACTTCTCGGACAGGCGGGCGTTGGCCAGCGTGAGCGGGATGCCCCGCTGCGCGCAGGCCGCTGTGAGCTCGGGCCAGACCTCGGTCTCCATCAGCACGCCGATGCGTGGACGGAAGCGGTCGAGGAAGGCGGCCACGGCCTTCGGCGTGTCCCAGGGCTGCCAGACCTGCACGTCGCCTTCCTGCAAGAGCTTGGCGCCCTCCTCCCGGCCCGTGGCAGTGCCATGGGTCAGCAGGATGGGTACGCCCGGCAGCTGACGGCGCAGTTCGGCGATCAGGATGGCGGCGGCGCGCGTCTCGCCGAGCGAGACGGCATGCACCCAGCAGGCGTCGCGGATCTGCAGCGCGGGGTCGTAGACGCCGAAGCGCTCAGCAACCGCGTGGGCATAGCCCGGCTCGGCCTTGGCGCGCTTGCGCAGCTTGCGTCTGAGAAGGGGCTGCGCGAGACGGGTGAACAGCCCGTAGAGGCGCAGCGCGGGGGAACGGGAAACGCGAGGCACGCTCAGTGCGCCGCCTCCGCGAAGCTCGCGTCGGGCTTGACCGACTTGAGCAGCGCCGTCATGGTGGCTTCGATGCGATGCAGGGCTTCCTGCGTCTGGCCCTCGAAGCGCAGCACCAGCACCGGCGTGGTGTTGGAGGCGCGCACCAGGCCGAAGCCGTCGGCCCAGTCGACGCGGATGCCGTCGATGGTCGAGACCTTGGCGTCGGCATCGAACTTCGCCTTGGCCTTCATCTCCTCGACCAGCTTGTGCGGCTCACCTTCCTTGCACTGCACGTTGAGTTCGGGCGTGGAGAAGCTGGTGGGCAGCGCGTTCAGCACGTCGCTGGCGTTGGGATGCGCCGACAGGATCTCCAGCAGGCGGCAGCCGGCGTAGGTCCCATCGTCGAAGCCGAACCAGCGCTCCTTGAAGAAGATGTGGCCGCTCATTTCGCCGCCCAGCGGGGAGTCGAGCTCCTTCATCTTGGCCTTGATGAGCGAATGGCCGGTCTTGTAGATCAGCGGCTGGCCGCCCGCGGCCTCGATGGCCGGTGCCAGGCGCTGCGTGCACTTGACGTCGTAGACGATCGTGCCGCCCGGCACGCGCGAGAGCACGTCCTTGGCGAAGAGCATCATCTGGCGGTCGGGGAAGATGTTGTTGCCGTCCTTGGTGACGATGCCCAGGCGGTCGCCGTCGCCGTCGAAGGCCAGGCCCAGTTCGGCATCGGTGGTCTGCAGGGCCTTGATGAGGTCCTTGAGGTTGTCGGGCTTGCTGGGGTCCGGGTGATGGTTGGGGAAGTTGCCGTCCACCTCGCTAAACAGTTCGATCACCTCGCAGCCGATGGCGCGGTAGATCGCCGGGGCCGAGGCGCCGGCGATGCCGTTGCCCGAGTCCACCACGATCTTCAGCGGGCGCTGCAGCTTGATGTCGCCGGTGATGCGCTCGACATAGGCCGGCAGCACATCGACCTTGCGGACGCTTCCGCCTTCGGCCAGTTGGGCGCTGCCGTCCTCCATGACCTTGCGCAGCCCCTGGATCTCGTCGCCGTAGATCGCGCGGCCGGCCAGCACCATCTTGAAGCCGTTGTAGTCCTTGGGGTTGTGGCTGCCCGTGACCTGGATGCCCGAGGTGCACAGCGTGTTGGCCGCGAAGTACAGCATGGGCGTCGTCACGGCGCCGATGTCGATCACTTCCACCCCCGTGGCCACGAGGCCGCGGATCAGCGCCTCGGCCAGGCTCGGGCCCGACAGGCGGCCGTCGCGGCCCACGGCCACTGCGCGCTCGCCAGCGGCGCGCGCGGCGCTGCCGAATGCGCGTCCCAGCGCCTCGGCCACCTCCGCATCCAGGGTGCTCGGCACGATGCCGCGGATGTCGTACGCCTTGAAGATCGAGGGGCTGAGTTGCATGGCTGGGAGATGGAGGGAAATGACAACAAAAGTGACGGCGGCGATTGTAGGCACCGCCCCTTGCGGCTCACATGTCCGGAAATGGCGCATTCGGGCGGCTTCGCACAGGTAGCATGCCCCGCATGAACACCCGGCCCGACGCCTTGACGGATACCGAAGGCGACGCCTGTTACCTGGCGTTGAAGACGCGCGATGCGCGCTTCGACGGCGCCTTCTTCACGGCCGTAACCAGCACCGGCATCTACTGCCGGCCGGTGTGCCGCGTGCGCCTGCCGCGGCGCGAGAACTGCCGCTTTTTCCGCCATGCGGCGCAAGCCGAGGCGGCAGGCTTCCGACCCTGCCTGCGCTGCCGGCCCGAGCTGGCGCCGCGCGGTGGCGACGCGCCCGCCTGGAGCACCGAGGACGCCTCGCACATCCTGGCGCGCCAGGCCGCCCGCTTGATGGACGAGCCCGAACTGTGGGCGGACGATGCCGACGACGCGCAGCCCGGCCGCATGGTGGCCCGCATGGCCGAGCGCCTGGGGGTGAGCGACCGGCACCTGCGCCGTCTGTTCGAAGCCGAGTTCGGCGTCTCGCCCCTGCAGTACCTGCAGACGCGGCGCCTGCTGGCCGCCAAGCAGCTGCTGGCCGATACGCGTCTGCCGGTGGCCGAGGTGGCACGGGCCAGCGGCTTCGGCAGCGTGCGGCGCTTCAATGCCGCCTTTGCCGAGCGCTACGGTCTGAACCCGCGCAACCTGCGCCGCGCCCGCGAGGATGAGGACCCGGGCGACCCCGACGGCGCCTCGCTCACGGTGCGGCTGGGCTTCCGCCCCCCCTACGACCTGGCGACCTTGCGCGAATTCATGGGCCGCCGCGCCCTGGCCGGCGTGGAGCGGCTCGATGTAGATGGCCGCTTCGCGCGCACGGTACGCATCGGCGCGCACACCGGCTGGCTGACACTGGGCTTCGACCTGCCGGCCTCGCAGGTGCGATTGACGCTCGGCGAATCGCTGGCGCCCGTGCTGCCGATCCTGACCAGCCGTGTGCGGGCGCTGCTGGACCTGGATGCCGACCCGGCCGCCATCCATGCCGTGCTCGGCCCCTACTTCCCAGCCGCCGAAGGCCTGCGCGTGCCCGGCACGCTCGACGGCTTCGAACTGGCGGTGCGCGCCGTGCTGGGCCAGCAGATCACGGTGGCCGCCGCCCGCACGCTGGGCAGCCGGCTGGTGCAGGCGCTGGGCGAGCCTGTCGCCACACCCTTCGAGGGTCTGGACCG
>NZ_CAJYES010000046.1 GCF_913773995.1 uncultured Pseudacidovorax sp. | reverse complement strand
CATCGCCCACCGTCACCGCCGGTGCCAGGAGCCCGGGCAGCTGCGGCCGCTGCGCCGCAGTGCCCAGCGGCGTGTAGGCAAGCGGCAGGCCGAAGAAGCCAGCCACGCCCAGCGTCTGCATGCCGGGGCAGGCAGCCTCCAGCGCGCGGCGCAAGGGCTCGCTGCGCACGTCGATGCAGAAGGCGGCCTGCACCTCGGGCGCCGCGGCTGCGGCCGGGGGCGTGCGGCCGATCAGCGAGGCGGCGAGGCCGCGCTGATAGCCGGCTTCGAGCGCGGTCTGCCAGACCTCGTCCACGCGCAGGTCCTGCTCGGCCTGCGCCAGCACCTCTGCGGCGCGGCCCCATTCCCGCTGCACCGCGGCGAAGGCCTGCCGGGCGGCCAGGTCGTCCTTGCAGTCCAGCAGCAACGCGCCCCAGGCCAGCCGGATGGCCAGCAGCTCGCGCAGGTGCGGATCGTCGCGACCCGTCAGCCGGGCCTGCCAACCCAGGTAGGCGCACCACGACGCCCAGCCATTGACGGTGAGCAGCACCGACTCCAGGTAGTCGGCCCACACCGCCGGCGGGAGGCCCAGGCGCGCGATCACCCAGTGCTCGGCCTCGCGCGCCGTGGCCGGCAGGGCGTCGATGCTGCGGCCGATGTGCGGCAGCCCCATGAGCAGGCCGATGCCGTGGTCGTGCTGCAGCGTCTCGCGCCAGAAGGCATAGAGGCCTTGCGCCCGCGCCGGCTGCCAGTCGGCCTGGTGCCGGTCGAACCAGGCGGCGCAGGTCTGGCTGACCTGATGGGTGATGGCCTGCCGCCAGGCCAGGCGGGTGTGGCGCTGCGGGTCGTTGTCGAGCACGTCGATCAAGAGCGGCAGCGGTTGAACCGGCAGGGGCCGGGCCAGCGCGTCAACGCAGGCCGCGGGCGTGAGTGCGGTCTCGTGCATCTGCTGCAGGGCCTCTTGCAGGTCGGTGGCCGTGATGCGACCTTCGGCCCAGGCCTGCGCCTGCCGCTCGCGCGGCGGGAAGACGTGGATGCCCGCCAGCACCGCCATGCGCGCAGCCACCCGGCGCACCGGCATGCCGATGCGCGACCAGTGTGGGTTGACGGCGATGGCGCTGTCCAGCGGCCAGGCGGGCGCGATGGCCTCGCAGGCGCGGCGGCAGGCGGCGTCGATCCGGTCGGCCTGCAGGCCGGCGGGATGGGGCCGCGTCGCCGCATCGAGCGGCGCCGCCGTGGCGGCGGGGCGCGTGGGGTTCAGGACATCCGTCATGGTGTTCTCCGTGCAGGAATGGAGGATCAGGCAGCGGGTGCAGGCAGCCGCCCGGTCTGGGCACCGCGGTGCGTCTCGGGTGTCCACCGTGCCGGCCACAGCCGCAGCGCCACGCGCGTGTAGACCTCGTCGACATAGAAGCCGGCATAGCTCCAGCGCCGCGCGCGTGCCAGGGCCTGGGGCCGCCATTGCAGCGTGGCGAGGCCGAGGTAGAGCAGCGCCATGCCCAGCAGCGCCACGGGGCCGGCGAGGGCCTGCGGGGCATCCTTGAGCCCCAGCGGCAGCGCATGCATCAGGCGCGCGGCCAGGGCAAGACCGCCGACCATCAGCAGGCCCCAGAGCAGGGCCCGCACGCGGGCACCGACCGCCGCCGGCGCGGCCGGCAGCCACAGCATCGGCGCCCAGGTCAGACCCAGCAGCGCGCTCCACCACAGCGGCCAGGCCGGGCCGCCCACGGCAGCCAGCACCCCCAGCACCGTGCCGATGCCCAGCACCGGCGCCAGCAGCAGACTGAGCGATGTCGGCGTGGCCGCCGCATGCAGCGCCTGCCGCCGCGTATCGCGCACCACGCCCGAGGCCGACAGGAAGGCATGGGCCTTGTAGAGCGAGTGGCCGATGAGGTGCAATGCCGCCAGCGTGTACAGGCCCACCGCGCACTCCAGCAGCATGAAGCCCATCTGCGCCACGGTTGACCAGGCCAGCCGCACCTTGATGCTGATGCGCGTGAGCATGACCAGGCCCGCCAGCACCGCCGTGGCCACGCCGAAGGCCAGCAGCAGCCACCGCGCCGGCGCCGCCGCATCCAGCAGCGGCGCAAAGCGGATCAGCACGAAGCCGCCGAGGTTGACCACGCCCGCATGCAGCAGGGCCGACACGGGCGTCGGCGCCTCCATCACCTGGATGAGCCAGCCATGCACCGGCATCAAAGCGGTGCGCAGCACGACCGCCAGGACCAGCGCCACGGCGGCCCACTGCAGCGGCGTGGACAGGCCCTGCTGCGCGACATGCGCCCACAGCGCCGACAGCGAGCCGCTGCCCACCTCGCGCCAGGCCAGGCCCGCGGCCAGCAGCAGCAGCCCGTCGGCAATCCGGTCGGCGATCCGCTTCTTGTGCGCGGCCAGCAGCGCGAAGGGACGGTCCGGGTAGAAGCACAGCAGCCGCTGCAGCACCGCCCCCACCGCCGCCCAGGCCGCGATCAGCACCAGCCAATGGTCGGCCATCAGCAGCAGGTGCACGGCCGCCAGCACGCTGCCGAGCGCGGCCACGTAGCGGCGCTGGCCGGCCTCGCCTTCCAGGTAGCGGGCCGAGAAGCCGGCGATCACCATGCCCAGGCCCTGCACCAGCAGCGCCAGCACGAGGCCCAGCGCCGTGGGCTGCAGGCCAGGCAGGCCCTGCAGCCGCGACGGGCCCGCGAGCAGCGCCAGCGCCGCAGCCGCCAGCGCCAGGCCGCACAGCGCCTGGAAGCCGCGCCAGCTGGCCGCCACGGCCAGCCGGCCGGACAGGGCGAGCGCCGCGGCCAGCGCCATGGCGAGGGGCGGCAGCAGCGACAGGGCCGGCCCTGGAATGTGTGCGAAGTCCATCGCGAACCCTCCGAAGAAAAACTGGGCGCGATGATGCTTGGCAGGTTTCGTTCTGTAAATTACATTGATACGAACCAATCAATCTTAAAAAAAGAACAATGCAGCTGGAGCAGCTCAACTTCCACCACCTGTTCTATTTCTGGCGCGTGGCCACGCTGGGCCACCTGACGCGGGCGGCAGAGGAACTGCACACCTCGCAGTCGGCGGTATCGGCGCAGATCCGGCAGCTGGAGGACCGGCTGGGCGAGGCGCTGTTCACGCGCGAGGGCCGGCGGCTGGCGCTCACCGACACCGGGCAGCTGGTGCTGGCCTATGCCGAGAACATCTTCGGGTTGGGGCAGGAGATGCTGGGCCGATTGCAGGGCCGCAGCGCCGGCGTCACACGCCTGCGTGTCGGCGCCGTGGCCACGCTGTCGCGCAACTACCAGGAGAACTGGCTGCGCCCGCTGCTAGCCGATCCGGCGGTGGTGCTGACGCTGGAGTCGGGCCTGCTCGAAGGCCTGGTCGAGCGCCTGGTGCAGCATCAGCTCGACGTGGTGCTGGCCACCGAGACGGTGCCCGCCGACCCCGACCGGCCGCTGCACTGCCGGCTGCTCGGCAGCCAGTCGATCTCGCTGGTGGGCCCGGCCAGCCGCTGGCAGGGCCGGCCGCTGCGCATTCCGGAGGACCTCGACGGGCTGGAGATCGCCCTCCCCGGCCCGCGCCATGCGCTGCGCGGCCAGTTCGACGGCCTGTGCGCCTCGGCCGGCGTGACGCCCCGGCTGCGCGCCGAGGTGGACGACATGGCCATGCTGCGCCTGATCGCGCGCGACAGCGGCTGGCTCACGGTGCTGCCCGAGGTGGTGGTGCAGGACGAGCTGCGCAACGGCACGCTGGTGATCGTGGCTCGCTCCGATGCGCTGCAGGAGCGCTTCTATGCCATCACCACGCCGCACCGCCACCGCATCGAGGTACTGGAGCGGTTGATGGTGCAGGCGCCGGCGGCGGGCTGAAGAGCGCGCAGGAGAAGGCGTGCCCCGGCTTCGACAGGCTCAGCCCGAACGGCTGTTGGGACACTGAGCCACGCTGCTGCGTGTTGCTGCTCAACCCGGACGGCTTGGGGTGCACCGGGCCATGCGCGCCGCGCGCTGCGGCCTTAGCCGCCGACCAGTGGCCACTCCTGCCCGTCCACCGTCACCAGCACGCCGAGGGTGGTGTCGCTCTGCGCCAGCGGCACGCCCATGAAGCGTTCCTTGTCCAGTCCATCGTCGCCCATGTTGATGGCGATGCGGCCGTTGCGCCGGGCCTCGATCAGTTCGTCGTACTGAGCCGGCGTGAGCAGCAGCTTCTGCGGGTAAGCGTTGTCGTGCTCGGCCCAGTGCTTGCGGATGGCGTGGAGGGCGAGGTCGTAGAGAGTGGCCATGGGCGGGATCATAGAAAACACGGACACGCCGCCACGCTGGCCCAAAGAAAAAGGCGGCCCGCAGGCCGCCCCGATGCACAGGGCAGGGCCGCACGCGCGGCCCCGCCGCCATCACTTCCGCAGCTTGGCCAGCTCGGCCATCATGGCCTGCACGGTGCCCTCGCCCACGCTGGCCGAGTTCTTGTCGATCACGGGCTTCATCTTCTCGCGCAGCTTGGTCACCTCGGCGGGGGACAACTCGTTCACTTCCATGCCGGCCTTCTTCAGGTCTTCCAGGCCGCTCTGCAGAATGGCGCGCGACTGGGTGCGCTCGTACTGGGCCGACTCGACCGCGGCCTCCTTCAGGATCTTCTGGTCTGCCGGCGGCAACTGGTCCCAGAACTTCTTGCTGATCACCACCGACTGCGGGTTGTACTGGTGGTTGGTGATCGTCATGTACTTCTGGACCTCGTAGAGCTTGGCGGCCTTGATGGTGGCCACCGGGTTCTCCTGGCCGTCCACGGCCTTCTGCTCCAGCGCGGCGTACACCTCCGGGAAGGGCAGCGGCGTGGGGTTGGCACCCAGCGCCTTGACCCAGTCCACATTGATCGGGCTGGGGATCACGCGCAGCTTGAGGCCCGCGACGTCCTCCACCTTCTGGATCGGGCGCTTGCTGTTGGTGATCTGGCGGAAGCCCAGCTCGTAGTAGGCCAGGCCGACCAGGCCCTTGTCTTCCAGCTTCTTGTGCAGGTTCTGGCCGAAGGGGCCGTCCACCACCGCGTCGGCCTCGCGCGCGTTGCCGAACAGGAAGGGGAAGTCGTAGATCGCGAAGTCCTTCACCAGGCTGGAGAAGATGCCCGAGTTCATCGAGGCCATCTCGAGCGTGCCGCCCTGCAGGGCCGACACGTTGGCCTGGTCGCTGCCCAGCACGCCGCCGGGGAAGACCTGCACCTTCAGGCGACCGGCGGACTTCTTGTCGACCAGATCGGCGAACTTCTCCATGCCCAGCACGATGGGGTGGCCCTTGGCGTTCTGGTTGGCGAACTTGATGGTGCGCGTCTGCGCGGGCGCCATGCCGGCGGCGGCGAGGGCCACGGCGGCCACGATGGTCTTGAGGAAGAGTCGCTTCATGTCGGGGGTCTCCTGGGTCGCGAGAAGAAAAACGGAAAGAAGAAAGGAGCGGTCGCTCAGCCGTGGAACCAGCGCGCGGGCACGATCACCAGCGCGGGGAAGAACACCATCAGGAACATCACGCCGAACTGCGCCACCATGAAGGGCCACACGCCCTTGGTGACCTCGTCCATGCTGACCTTGCCCACGCCGGCCACGGTGCTGAGCACCGTGCCCACCGGCGGCGTGATCAGCCCGATGGCGTTGTTGATGATGAACAGCACGCCGAAGTACACCGGATCGATGCCGGCGGCCTTGATGATGGGCATGAACACCGGCGTGAGGATCAGGATGGTGGGCGTCATGTCCATGGCCGTACCCACCAGCATGGTGATGACCATGATCACGAACATCAGCAGGATCGGGCGGTCGAGCAAGGGCTGCAGCACGGCCACCAGTTCGGCGGGCAGGTTGGCGACGGTGATCATCCAGGCCGACACCATCGCGGCGGCGACCAGGAACATGATCACGGCCGTGGTGCGCGCCGCGGCCTCGAACAGGCCATAGAGCTGCGAGAGCTTGAGCTCCTTGTAGATGACGGTGGAGACGAAGAGCGCATACACCGCGGCCACCACCGCCGCCTCGGTGGGCGTGAACACGCCGAATTTGAGGCCCACGATCACGATCACCGGCAGCACGAGCGCGAAGGTGGCGTCCTTGAGGGCCGTGACCACCTCGGCCCGGCTGGCGCGCGGGGCGGGCTGGATGTTCTCCTTGCGCACCAGCCACCACCAGGTGACCCACAGCGCACCACCGAGCATGATGCCGGGCG
Organism: uncultured Pseudacidovorax sp.; assembly: GCF_913773995.1. GTDB lineage: Bacteria > Pseudomonadota > Gammaproteobacteria > Burkholderiales > Burkholderiaceae_C > Xenophilus. The sequence goes on along the minus strand of NZ_CAJYES010000046.1, from coordinate 21,554 downwards.
CGATGCCGGCCATGAAGAGCTTGGAGATCGACACGTTGGCCGCCACGCCGAAGACCACGAAGCCGATGGAGGGCGGGATGATGGGCGCGATGATCGAGGCCGCCGACAGCAGGCCGGCCGAGCGCGCCTTGTCGTAGCCGGCACGGTTCATCATGGGCAGCAGCAGGGCCGCCAGCGCCGCGGCATCGGCCACGGCCGAGCCCGACAGCGAGGCCATGATGATGGCCGCCATGATGCCCACGTAGCCCAGGCCGCCGCGCACATGGCCCACCAGCGTCATGGCGAAGTTGACGATGCGCCGCGACAGGCCGCCGGCGTTCATGATTTCGCCGGCCAGCATGAAGAAGGGCACGGCCAGCAGCGGGAAGCTGTTGGCGCCCTCCAGCGTGTTCTGCGCCAGGATCTGCGGATCGAACATGTCCATGTGCCACATCAGCGCCGCGCCGCAGGCCAGCAGCGAGAACGCAATGGGCACGCCCAGCGCCATGGCGCCGAGCAGGGCGCCGAGGAAGATCGCGATGGTCATGGCCGTCCTTTCAGCGCGAGGGTTGGGAGGCGGCCTCGTGCGGCGCGTCTTCGGATTCGGTCACGCCGATGAGCTCGGACTCGGCAAGCCGGCCTGCCAGCAGCGCCACGAACTCGGTCGCGATGAAGACCATGGCGATGGCCGAGAAGAACACGCCCGCGCCGTAGAACCAGGCCATGGAGACCTCCATGACGGCACTGGTGCTCTCGCGGTTGATCTGCATCTGCGTCCAGGAGCCCTGCAGCATGAAGAAGCACAGCATCAGCATCAGCAGGTGGCTGGCGCCCAGGCACAGCTTCTTGCCCAGCCGCGGCAGCCGCGACACCAGCGTGTCGGTGCCCAGGTGCTGGTGCGAGCGCAGCGCCACCAGCGCGCCCAGAAAGGTCATCCACACGAAGAGCCAGCGGGAGAGCTCCTCGGAGATCAGCAGGCCATCGTTGAAGCCATAGCGCAGCACTACGTTGCCGAACACCATCACCACCATCAGCGCGAGGCAGACGACCATGGCGAAGGAGAAAAACCGGCACAGCCGATCGAGACAGTTCCCCCACATACACGCTCCTTGAAGAAGGGCGGAGTTTGTACGAACTGGTTAGTTTTGCGCTCCCGGAGAAACCCGGGGGCAGGGGGCGGCGGTCAGGGCGCGCTGACGAAGCGCACCACCATGTCGATCACGCTTTCCCGGCGGTGCGCCATGTAGGCGGCGGAGGTGGTGTCGAGCTTGAACAGAGCCCCGAATGTATGCCGGTTCGAGACGTTGAAGAAGCTCAGCGCGGAAATCGAGGCATGGATGTCCACCGCGTCGAGCCCGGGCCGGAAGACGCCGCTGGCGAGGCCCCTCGCATATAGCCGCTCGATGGCCGCAATGGCCGGCACGTTCAGTTCCTGGATGCGCTGCGAGGCGGCAATGTACTGGCCGCGGTGGATGTTCTCGCTCATCACCAGGCGGATGAAGCGTTCGTGCTGGAGGTGGTGGTCGAAGGTGAAGGCCACCAGGCGGCGCAGTGCGGTCTCGGGCTCCAGGTCCTCCAGGCGCAGGTCGGCCTCGATCTCGCGGACCTGCCGGTACGACTCTTCCAGCACGGCAAGGTACAGGCCCTCCTTGCTGCCGAAGTAGTAGTAGATCATCCGCTTGCTCGTCTGCGTCAGCGCGGCGATCTCGTCGATGCGGGCCCCGGCCAGGCCCTTCTCGGCAAACTCCTCGGCCGCCACTTCAAGGATGTTGGCGCGCGTGCGCTCCGGATCGTTGGTGCGGCTGGCGGCCGCCTTGGCGGCAGGCTTCGCGGCGGCACTGCGGCGCACACGCGAATGGACGAGTTCGTTCATTTTTTCAGTATAGGGCGCGGCCCTGCCTCGGCGAGCGAACGTAGACTGGGCCAGGAACACCATGGCCAGCGACGCCCCTCCCGCTTCCTCGCGCGACAGCCGCCACCGCCCCGGCTGGCTGCCCGTGGTCGACCCCGCGCGCTGCACCGGCTGCGGCTGGTGCGTGGCGGCCTGCCCACCGCATGTGCTCAGTCTCGATCGCCGCGACTGGAAGAAGCAGGCGGTGCTGCACGGCGCGCCCGCCTGCACCGGCTGCAGCGACTGCGCGGTGGTGTGTCCTTTCCATGCCATCGCCATGCGGCGGGTGGCTCCGGCAGGTACGCAGCCGGACGCGCCGGTTGAGCTGGATCAGCGCAGGTCGCCGTCCACGTAATACCAGCGGCCGTCTTCGTGCACGAAGCGGCTGCGCTCGTGCAGGCGCGAAGCCCGGCCGGAGGCATCGCGCGAGCGGGCAACGAACTCCACCTCGGCCCGGTCTGCGCCCATCGGCAGGTGCGCCCGCACATCCAGTCCCAGCCATTGCACCGGGGGCGATTCGGCCAGCTGCAGCGTGGCTGGCCGTGTTCGCGGATGCCAGGTGGCCAGCAGGTAGGCCTCATCGCCCAGGCCATAGGCGGTGTAGCGCGAGCGCATGAGCGTCTCGGCATCGGACACGCGCGCGGCGCGCTCGTCGGCAGGCGCCTGCGCATCGGCCAGGAAGCGACCGCAGCAGTCGGCGAAGGTGATCCCACGGCCTCGCGCCTTGCGGCCGCAGGGGCAGGGTTGCGAGGACGCGGGCATGGTCGGAAGAATCAGGAATAGACAGGGCCGGCGGCGGCACCACCGGCCTCCAGGCAGGGGCCGACGGCGCGCACGATGGCGGCCCGCAGCGCAGCCGATGGCACGGGCTTGTACAGCAGCTGGAAGCCGGCCGCCTCGACCTGCGCGCGGTCGGCCTGCGCGGTCTCGCCGGTCACCACGACCACCTCGCGCACCTTGCCCAGGCCATGGAGCGTGCGTGCCGCGGCCAGGCCCGACAGGCCCTCGCCCAGGCGAAGGTCGCTCAGCAGCAGGTCGAAGCGACCGGGCAGCGCCAATGCCTCGCCAGGCGAGGCGGCGACCACCACGTCGTGGCCCCAGCCGCCCAGCAGCGCACGCATGCCCTCGCGCACCGGCGCCTCGTCGTCCAGCACCAGGATGCGTGCCGGTGCACAGGGCGGCAGCGCTTCGGCGGCGGGCGCCTCGGGCAGCGGCGCCGCGGCCGCCAGCCACAGCGAGAAGGTGCTGCCCCGCCCGGGCGCGCTGCGCAGTGCGATGCGGCTGCCCAGCGTGCGCGCCATGCTGGCCACGAGCGCCAGTCCGAGCCCCAGGCCGCGCGAGCGGTCGCGCCCCGGGTTGTCGACCTGGAAGAACTCCTCGAAGACCTGCTCGCGGTGCTCCAGCGCAATGCCGATGCCGCTGTCGCGCACCTCGATGCGCCAGCCTGCCTCGCCGTCCTGCATGCACGCACGCGCCGCCATCAGCACGCTGCCCTGGGCGGTGTACTTGAGCGCGTTGTCCACCAGGTTGGCGAGCAGGCGGGAGAGCATCTGCGCATCGGCCTTCACGCGGGCCGCGGTGGGGCGCGCCCGCAGCCGCAGCCCCTTGGCCGCGGCCGCCGTCGCGAAGCGCCCATGGAGCGCGTCGAACAATTCGCCCAGGTCCACCGGCGCCAGTTGCACGGCCACGGCACCGCGGTCCAGTTGCGCGATGTCGAGCAGCGCATCGACCGAGCCGCGCAGGGCCTCGATGCTGCCCTGCATATGGCGCACGGCGGCCGGCGCGGCGGGCCGGCCGCCTTCCAGCGCATCGATGAAGACGGCCAGGGCATGCATGGGCTGGCGCAGGTCGTGGTTGGCTGCGGCAAAGATGCGCGCACGCTGCGCCGCCAGCTGGGCCACGCGGTCGAGCTCGGTCTGCAGCGCCTCGGCCAGACGCGCGTTCTCCAGGCCGGACTCGATGGCGCCGACGATCAGCAGGTTCTGCTTGCGGGCGTAGTGCAGCGTGGCCAGCAACTGCGACAGCGCGAGCACGCCCATCAGCACGGCCGGGCCGCCCTCGCCAGCCGTCATCAGCCGGACGGCAATGCTCAGGTACAGCGGCACGCCGAAGCACAGCGTGGCCAGCCACCATTGCGCCAGCGCGGCGATGGAGACGCTCGCCACGCCACTGATGAAGAAGTACTGCAGCAGGATGAGCGCCAGGTCGCCGCGCGGAAAGAACAGCCACGGCGCCGCGGCCCAGACGAGCCCCGGCAGCAGCATGCGCCACTCCAGCCGGCGGCGCCAGCGTGCCGCGTCCGCGGTCCGGAAGGTGGCCGGGTCCACGCCGTGCAAGTGGCGGTACATGTGCCACTGCATGCCGTGGACCATCGCGGCCCAGACATAGACGCCGGTCTGGCGCGTGAGCACCGCGAAGCTGATCCAGAAGACGGCCGCCGTGAGCGCCGCCACGAAGGGCGTGTCCCGCGTGTCGAGGATGTAGGCCCGCGCCAGCGTGAGGTCCACGCGCGCATCGGCATGGGGCGCATCGCCCCACCATCGCCGCAGCCGTTGAAGCCTGTCGCCCGTCATCCGGGCAGGATAGCAGCGGCCTGCGACGACGCTGCGATGCTCAGGCCAGCGCGCGCTGGATCAGCAGCTTCTGGATGTCCGAGGTGCCTTCGTAGATCTGGCACACGCGCACGTCGCGGTAGATGCGCTCCAGCGGAAAGTCCTTCACGTAGCCATAGCCGCCCAGCGTCTGGATGGCGGCGCTGCACACGCGCTCGGCCATTTCGCTGGCGAAGAGCTTGGCCATCGCCGCCTCCTTGAGGCAGGGCTGGCCCGCATCGCGCAGGCTGGCCGCATGCCAGATGAGCTGGCGCGCGGCCTCCAGTTGCGTGGCGCAGTCGGCCAGGCGAAAGCCCACGGCCTGCTGGTCGAAGATCGGTCCGCCGAAGGCGGTGCGGTCCTTGGCGTACTGCAGCGCGAATTCGAAGGCGCTGCGGGCCATGCCCACGCTCTGCGCGGCGATGCCGATGCGCCCGCCTTCCAGCGCGCCCAGGGCGATCTTGTAGCCCTCGCCCTCGGCCCCGATGAGGTTCTCGGCCGGGATGCGGCAGCCGTCGAACTGGATCAGCGCGGTGTCGCTGCTGTGCTGGCCCAGCTTGTCCTCCAGCCGGGCCACCGTGTAGCCGGGCGTGTCGGTGGGCACGAGGAAGGCGCTCATGCCGCGCTTGCCGGCAGCCTTGTCGGTCATGGCGATGACGATGGCCACCTGGCCGTTCTTGCCGCTGGTGATGAACTGCTTGGTGCCGTCGATCACCCAACATTCACCATCCTTCCTGGCCGTGGTACGCAGGCTGCTGGCATCGCTGCCCGCCTGCGGTTCTGTCAGGCAGAAGGCGCCCAGCATGCGGCCCTGGGCCAGGGGCTCCAGCCATTGCCTCTTCTGCTGCGCGTTGCCGTAGCGCATCAGGATGGCGTTGACCGGGCAGTTGGTGACGCTGATGGCCGTGCTGGTCCCGCCGTCACCGGCGGCGATCTCTTCCAGCACCAGCGCGAGCGTGAGGTAGTCCAGGCCGGCGCCGCCGTGCTCTTCCGGCACGCAGATGCCATAGGCGCCCAGTTGCGCCAGGCCCTGGTGCACGTCCTTGGGGAAGTGGTGGTCGCGGTCCCACTGCGCGGCATGAGGCCACAGCTCGGCCTGGGCGAACTCGCGCACCGCGTTGCGGATGGCTTCCTGGTCGGGGGTGAGCAGCATGGGTCGTGTCTCCTGTCGTTGTCGTGTGCGTAGGGCCCGGTGCCCGGCGGGTCAGGGGCCGGGCCGGCCTTCCTCGTCGAGCTGGGTGCGGTAGCGGGCCAGCATCTGCTCCTGCGACTCGGCCGCGGCCGCATTGCTCATCTGGTCGTGGATCATCTGGTTGAGCGTGGGCAGGGCCGAGCGCGGTCCCCATGTGCTCGCATCCCACAGCTGGGAGCGCATGAAGGCCTTCGGGCAGTGCAGGTAGGCCTCGTGCACCTGAACCTCGACCACCAGCCTGGGCCGCTGGCGTTCGGTGTCGAACAGGCCGGTGAACTCGGGCTCGTCACGCAGGCGCGCGCGCCCGTTGACGCGCAGCGTCTCGTCCACGCCGGGCACCAGGAAGATCAGCGCGATGCGCGGATCGGCCAGCAGGTTCTCGAAGGTGTCGAGCCGGTTGTTGCCGCCCGAGTCGGGCAGCAGCAGCGTGCGTCCGTCCTCACTCGTCTTGACGAAGCCGGGTGCGCCACCGCGCGGCGAGGCATCGAGCAGCGCGCCATGCACGCCGCCGCTGGCCAGCACGCAGAAGGGCGACAAGGACACGAAGCGCCGGCCGTGCACGTCCAGGTGATCGAGCTGCTTGCGCAGCGCGCGCTCGCCGGGGGCGGCATAGAGCGCGCGGAGTTGTTCGGCGTTCTGGATCATGGCGGCGTGCGCTTCAGCGGCCTGCGCCAAGGTCCATGATGAGCCGGGTCGCCATGTACAGGCGGCGCGGGATCGCGTCGATCTGCACGTACTCGGCCTTGTCGCTGTGGTAGTTGAAGCCCGGCAGGCCCAGGCTCTCGATCACCGGCTTGCCGGCCAGCGCGGCGTAGGCCGCATCGGTACCGCCGCCGGAGCGTTCCTCGACCACGAGGCTGCCGCCGGCCTCGGTGTAGTAGCCCATGGCCTTGTCGATCAACACCTTGCCCGCCTCGCCGGCGTTGAAGGCCGGCCGGCCGCGGGTGACCAGCACCTGCACCTCGGCATTGGGCAGCTTCTTCTTCTGCGCGCGGGCCTCCAGCTCCTTCATGGCCGCCTCGAAGTCCTCGTTGCGGGCGTAGCGCACGTCGGCATTGAGCGTGGCGCTGTCGGGAATGATGTTGGACACGGCGCCGGCCTTGGCGATGGTCCAGTTGAAGCGCAGGCCGCGGGCCTTGTCGTCGATGTCCATGGTGCGCAGCACCAGGTCCGAGGCCTCCACCAGCGCATTGACGCCCAGCTCGGGCGCGGCGCCCGCGTGCGAGGCCTTGCCCTTGATGTTGACCTGCACATAGGCGATGCCCGAGGTGCCCAGCGTGAAGCCTTCCTTGATGGCCGACGAGGGCTCGAAGGACAGCACGTAGTCGGCCTTGGCCGCCTCCTGCTGGATCAGGTCGCGCGAGCCGAAGGAGCCTTTCTCCTCGTCGGTGTTGAACAGCACCGTGATGCTGCCGAAGTCCTGGAAGCCGCGCGCCTTGAGCAGCTGCAGCGCATGCAGGATGACCGCGTTGCCGCCCTTGTCGTCGGCAATGCCCGGGCCATAGGCCTTGTCGCCTTCGATCTTGAACGGCGACTTGGCCAGCGTGCCCTTGGGATACACGGTGTCCATGTGCGAGATGAGCAGCAGTCGCTTGCCACCCTTGCCCTTGAGCGTGCCGACGATGTTGTCGCCTACCACCGGCCCGGCCGCCGCGCTGCGCGTGACGGTGAAGCCCAGGGCCTTGAGCCGCTCTTCGAGGTAGGCACCGGCCACCGCCATGCCGTCGGCATTGCCGGTGCCGGTCTCGATGTTGACGAGCTTCTCGAGCGTCTGGACCACGGCCGGCTGCTCGGCCGTCGCGGCCTTGAGCAGCGCCTCGTCGCGGGCATGGGCCGGCGCGGCGGCGAGGAAAGAGGCAGCCAGCAGGCCGGCGAGCAGGGGGCGGAGCTTGAAGGAAGAAGAAGTCACAGGAAGTAGTCGTTCGAGAGAAGAGAAAACGCAAGCGGAGGGCGGCTCGCGCGCCGCCCCAACTGTCACAGCAGTTCGAGTGCCACGGCGGTGCCCTCGCCGCCACCGATGCACAAGGTGGCCACGCCACGCTTCTTGCCGCGCTGCTGCAGTGCATGGATCAGCGTGACCATGATGCGCGCCCCGCTGGCGCCGATGGGGTGACCCAGCGCGCAGGCGCCGCCGTGGACGTTGACGATGTCGTGCGACACGCCCAGCTCGTGCATCAGCGCCATGGGCACCACGGCGAAGGCCTCGTTGACCTCCCACAGGTCCACGTCCTTCACCGACCAGCCAGTCTTGGCGAAGAGCTTCTGCACGGCCCCCACCGGTGCGGTGGAGAACCACTCGGGCTGCTGCGCATGCGTGGCATGGGCCACCAGGCGGGCGATGGGTTTGGCACCGATCTTTTTCGCATGCGCCTCGGTGCTCATCACGAGCGCGGCGGCACCGTCGTTGATGGAAGAGCTGGAGGCGGCGGTGATGGTGCCGCCCTCCTTCTTGAAGGCGGGCTTGAGCGTGGGGATCTTGTCCAGCTTGACCTTGCCCGGGCCTTCGTCCAGCGCGATCACGGTTTCGCCGCCGCGGCCCTTGACGGTGACCGGCGCGATCTCGGCCTGGAACAGGCCGTCGCGGCTCGCATGCTGGGCACGTTGCACGCTGGCGATGGCGAAGGCGTCCTGCTGCTCGCGGGTGAAGTGGTATTTGGCGGCGCAGTCCTCGCCGAAGGTGCCCATGCTGCGGCCAGGCTGGTAGGCGTCTTCCAGGCCGTCGAGCATCATGTGGTCGAAGATGCGGTCGTGGCCCATGCGGTAGCCGCCACGGCCCTTGAGCATCAGGTAGGGCGCGTTGGTCATGCTCTCCATGCCGCCGGCCACCATCACGTCGTGCGTGCCGGCCAGCAGCAGGTCATGCGCCAGCATGGCCGCCTTCATGGCCGAGCCGCACATCTTGCTGAGCGTCACGGCGCCGGCGCTGTCGGGCAGGCCACCCTTGTAGGCCGCCTGGCGGGCCGGCGCCTGGCCCTGGCCGGCCATCAGGCAGTTGCCGAACAGCACCTCGCCCACGGCATCGGGCGCGATGCCGGCGCGCTCGACGGCCGCCTTGATGGCGACGCCGCCCAGGTCGTGGGCGGCGAGCGAGGCGAAGTCGCCCTGGAAGGCGCCCATGGGCGTGCGGGCGGCGCCGAGGATGACGATGGAGTCGGACATGACGGGAGTCTCCTTGTGCAAGTGGGGGTGGAAAGGATCAGGGCGTTGCGGCGGCGGCAGCGCCGAGGGCGTTCGGTGCCGGGGCCGGATCGGCAGCAGCAACGACGGGCATCACGGCGGCTTCATGGTCATCGCTCGCACCGACGTTCCCGCCGCCCTGGGCACGACTGAAGCGCCGCCGCTCGTCGTAGGGAAACACGTCCAGCATGTGGCCGGCCAGGATGCGCTCCTTGTGGCGCTGCCAGAAGGCCGCGTCGAGCAGGTCGGCGTGGTGCGCCATGAAGGCGGCACGCACATGGTCGTTGGCCAGCAGGAAGGGCTCGAAGGTCTCGGGGAACACGTCGCGCGGGCCCACGCTGTACCAGGGCTCGCCACTGAGCTCGTCCTCCTCGCAGCGCGGCGGCGGCACACGGCGGAACTGGCAGTCGGTGAGGTACTCGATCTCGTCGTAGTCGTAGAACACCACCTTGCCGCCACGCGTGAGGCCGAAGTTCTTCCACAGCATGTCGCCGGGAAAGATGTTGGCGGCCACCATGTCCTTGATGGCGTGGCCGTACTCGACCACCGCCTGCGTCAGCTGCTGCTGGGCCCGCTCGGCCGCGGCCGGCGACTCGGGCTGCGCGATCTGCTCCAGGCATTCGGCCAGCAGGATGTTCAGCGGGATCATGCGCCGCTCGATGTAGACGTGCCGGATCACCAGTTCCATCTCGCCATTGCCGTCGCGGTCGCCGATCTCGACCTGGCTGGGCGCGAAGCGCTGCAGCTCATCGACCAGCGCGGGCTCGAAGCGGTCGAGCGGAAAGCCCACCTCGCTGTACTCCAGCGTGTCGGCCATGCGGCCCACCCGGTCGTGCTGTTTGACCAGCTGGTACTTGCGCTTGACCTGCTCGCGCGTGGTCTCCTTGGGCGGCGGGTAGAAGTCCTTGATGACCTTGAAGACGTACGGAAACGACGGCAGGTCGAACACCAGCATCACCATGCCGGGGATGCCCGGCGCGATGCGGAAGCGGTCGCTGCTGTAGTTCAGGTGCGAGAGGAAGTCGCGGTAGAACAGCGTCTTGCCCTGCTTGGCCAGGCCCAGGGCGCTGTAGAGCTCGGCGCGCGGCTTGTGCGGCATGAGCGCGCGCAGGAAGCGCACCCAGGCGCTGGGCACTTCCATGTCGACCATGAAATAGGCGCGCGCGAAGGAGAACAGCATCTGCAGCTCGTCCTCGCCGAACAGGGCCGCATCGATCACCAGGCGCCCGTCCGCACCGTGCAGGATGGGCAGGGCGAAAGGCAGTTCGGTGAAGCCGTTGAGCACACGGCCCACCACGTAGGCGCCCTTGTTGCGGAAGAACAGCCCCGACAGCACCTGCAGCTGGAAGTTGGCCCGCAGCCGCACCGGTCCCAGCGCCGCCAGCACCGCCTTCGCCACCTGCTGCGCATCGCCGGCCAGGTCGGAGAAGGGCACCACCAGGCCGAAGTCCGTCACCAGGCGCATCACGCTGCCGGCCAGCGAGCCGTCCCGCGGGTAGTAGGCGCGGTAGGTGGGCGCGCCCTGCGGCTCGATGTACTCGGTACTGATGGCCGGGCGCACGAAGATGAAGTCGTTCTGGAAGTAGGCCCGGTGCAGGATCTTGATGGTGACCGAGTTGAAGAAACTTTCGGCCAGCTCGGGCTGGTGATGGTCCACCAGCAGGCCGATGTAGTGCAGCTTGACCTGCTGCCACACGTCCATGGGCTGGGTGCCGGCGCTGAACTCCTTCTCGAGCCGGGCCACGGCCTCCGCCACGCGCAGGGCGTAGAACTCGATGCGCTCGCGCTGGGCGCGCTGCTGGCCGGCCCAGTCGGCGGTCTCGAAGCGGTGCTTGGCGCGGGCCGACTCGGCGCGGAACAGCCGGTAATGCCGGTTGAAGCCGTCGATCAGCGCCTTGGCGATGTCGTGGGCGAGCGGCGAATCCAGGCGCTGAGGGGGAAACATGCCGGCTCCGTCGCTCGCCCGTGCGGGCTTACTTGTCCTGTAGCACCGCCTGTGCGCGCGGCTGCGGCGTGGCGGCGGCCGGTGCACTCCACTTGGCACGGATTCGCTGAACCGCCGCCTTGTAGATGCCGTCGAGCGGCTTGGCACCGTCGACGCTGATGCCCAGGTCCTGCAGCAGGCCGTCGTGCACACCGAAGGCCCAGCCGTGGATGGTGACCTTCTGGCCGCGGCTCCAGGCGTCGACCATAACGGTGCTCACCGCCACGTTGACCACCTGCTCGGCCACATTGAGCTCGCACAGCGCGTCGTCGCGCACGGCCTCGGGCAGGCTCTCCAGCATGACGTGATGGCGGTCGCGCACGTCCTGGATGTGGCGGATCCAGTTGTCGGCCAGCCCCACGCGGGTGCCCTTCATGGCCGCCTTGACGCCGGCACAGCCGTAGTGGCCCACCACCATGATGTGCTCCACCTTCAGCAGGTCGACCGCGAACTGGATGGTGGACAGCGCGTTGAGGTCGGAATGCACCACCACGTTGGCCACGTTGCGGTGCACGAACACCTCGCCCGGCTCCAGGCCGGTGATCTGGTTCGCGGGCACGCGGCTGTCGGAGCAGCCGATCCACATGAACTTGGGCGTCTGCTGCTTCACCAGGCTGGTGAAGAAGCCGGGGCGGTCGCGCTCCATCTGGGCAGACCAGGCGCGGTTGTGGGCGAACAGTTCTTGGATCGGGTCGGTCATGTCGGGCATTGTGTCAGTGGGCGGCGCGCTGTCCTACGCGGCGACCTTGGTGGCGGCCTTGCGGGCGCGGGCCAGCGCCGAGCGGCTGGCGGTCTCCTGCGCGCGCACCTCGGCTAGGTTGGCCTGCAGTTCGGCCATCTGCGCCTCCAGCCGCTCGCGGTGGGCGCCCAGCACGCGCAGGAAGGCTTCGAGCTGGGGGACGGTGTCGCGCGGGCTGTCGTACATGTCGAGCACGTCGCGCGCCTCGGTCAGGCTCAGGCCGAGGCGCTTGGCGCGCAGCGTGAGCAGCAGCCGCGCCCGGTCGCGCGCGGTGTAGACGCGGTTGCGGCCCTGGCGCTCCGGCGCGAGCAGGCCCATGTCCTCGTAGAAGCGGATGGCCCGCGTCGTGAGGTCGAATTCCTTGGCCAGTTCGCCGATGGTGAAGGTGGTGTTGGACATGCGAGGGGGATTGCCGCGCCCGGCAAAGGGTCGCGCACCGGTGACAGCGCCATCTGAAGGCGCTGCCTACAATGACCGCAACTCTTACGTTGACGTAAACGTCAATACTAGCCGAGCCGGCCCCCACCGGCAATGCCGCATGAACCTCCTCGAACGCGAACTCCACTACCCCCTGGGCGACGCCCTGCCCGAGCCCGGCAAGACCATCGAGGTCGCACCCGGCGTGCGCTGGATCCGCATGCGCCTGCCCTTCGCGCTGGACCACATCAACCTCTGGCTGCTGCGCGACCGCATCGACGGCCGCGAGGGCTGGAGCGTGGTGGACTGCTGCATCGCCCGCGACGAGGCGCGCCAGCAGTGGGCGCAGGTGTTCGAGACCGAACTCCAGGGCCTGCCGATCCTGCGCGTGATCGTCACCCACATGCACCCGGACCACATCGGCCTGGCGCACTGGCTGTGCGAGCGCTGGAACGCGCCGCTGTGGATCAGCTCCACCGACTACCACGTCGCCCGCGTGCTCAGCACCGCCGGCGATACGCTGGCCGGCGGCGAGGCCGCCGCCGCCTTCTTCGCCACGCACGGCTTCACCGATCCCGAAGCACTGGCCAAGCTGCGCGCCCGCACCAGCTACTACAGCAGCATGGTGCCGGCCGTGCCGGACCGCTTCGTGCGCATGATGGACGGCGACGTGATCCGCATCGGCGACCACGACTGGCGCTGCATCGCAGGCTACGGCCACGCGCCCGAACACATCTCGCTGTTCTGCGAATCGCTGGAATGGCAGGACGAGGCCGGCCGCCATGCGGGCGTGCTGCTGGGCGGCGACATGATGCTGCCGCGCATCTCCACCAACGTGAGCGTGCATGCGGGCGAGCCCGAAGCCAATTCGCTGCGCCTCTTCCTCGACAGCATCGAACGCTTCAACGCCCTGCCCGCCGAGACGCTGGGCCTGCCGGCTCACGGCAAGCCCTTCCGCGGCATCCACCGCCGCGTGGAGCAGTTGCACGAGCACCACCGCGACCGTCTGGCCGAACTGCAGGCCGCCTGCGCGCAGAAGCCGCACACGGCGGCCGAGGCCCTGCCCATCCTCTTCAAACGCGAACTCGATCTGCACCAGATGACCTTCGCCCTGGGCGAGACCATCGCCCACCTGCACTGCCTCTGGTTCGCCGGCCAGCTGCGGCGCGAGCTCGGCGAGGACAAGGTCTACCGCTTCCGCCTGGCCTGAGCGTCGCGGGGTGTGGCGGCCCCTAAACTGCCCCGATGACCGACGACCTCCAACGGCTGCGCGCGGGCGAACTGGCTGGCGCGCGCCGGCTGCGCATCGCCGCCGACCTCGACACCTTTCCCCGCGAGATCTTCGACCTGGCCGACACCCTGGAGGTGCTGGACCTCTCCGGCAACCGCCTGAGCACCTTGCCCGACGACCTGCACCGCCTGCACCGGCTGCGCGTCTTCTTCGCCTCGTCCAACCGCTTCACCGAATTGCCGGCCGCGCTGGGCCGCTGCCCGCAGTTGGAGATGGTGGGCTTCAAGGCCAACCGCATCGCGCATGTCCCCGCAGAGGCGCTGCCCGCGCGGCTGCGCTGGCTGATCCTCACCGACAACGATTTGGCCGAGCTGCCCGCCGAACTCGGCGCGCGGCCCAGGCTGCAGAAGCTGATGCTCGCCGGCAACCGGCTCACCGCCCTGCCCGACCTGCGGCATTGCCAGGCGCTGGAGTTGCTGCGGCTCGCGGCCAATCGCTTCCAGGCGCTGCCTGCCTGGCTGGCCGAGTTGCCGACGCTGTCATGGCTGGCGATCGGCGGCAATGCCTTCAACGCCGCGGTCGAGGAAGCAGCGCGCGGGGGCCGGGCGTCGACCGCCATCGGGTGGTCGACCTTGCAGATGGGCGAATTGCTGGGAGAAGGCGCCTCCGGCCGCATCCATGCCGGCGTGCTGGGCACCGGCGCGTCCGCGCAGGCCGTGGCGGTCAAGCTCTTCAAGGGTGAGGTCACCAGCGACGGCTGGCCGCTGACCGAGATGGCAGCCAGCCTGGCCGCAGGCACACATCCGCGGCTGATCCCGGTGCTCGGGCGCCTGCAGGGCCATCCCGGCGGCACGCAGGGTCTGGTGATGGCGCGCATCGCGCCGCACTACCGCACGCTGGCCGGCCCGCCCAGCTTCGACAGCTGCACGCGCGACGTGTACCCGGCCGATCTTCAGCTGACTGTCGAAGTGGCCCTGCGCATCGCGGCCGACGTGGCCTCGGCGTTGGCCCACCTGCATGCGCGCGGCCTGGTGCACGGCGACCTGTATGCCCACAACCTGCTGTGGCGCCCCGATGCACCCGCCGGTGAAGCGGCCGCGCTGCTCGGCGATTTCGGCGCTGCCGCCTTCGCGCCAGAGGGTGAGATGGGTGAAGTTCTCCGGCGCATGGACGTGCGTGCCTTCGGCGTCCTGCTGTCCGAACTGCTGGCGCACGCAGCGGGCCCGGACGCGCAAGACCAAACCGGGGCCGAGGCGGCCCGAATCTGTGCTCGGGCGTGCATGCACGCAGAGGCCGCTCGACGGCCCACCGCGGCGGACCTGGTTGCCGCCACGGCCCGCTGGGCCGCGATCAGCCCGGCTGCAGCTGGTACAGCCAGGTCTCCGTCAGCGTGACGCCGCCGTTGCGCAGGTAGAGGCGCATGTCCACCGGCTCGTTGTTGCCGGCCGCGGGCGTGAAGTCGAACTGCGCACGCCAGTGGCCGGGCACGCCGTTGGGCACGGCCTCGGTGAAGACGTAAGAAAAGCTGCCGCTCGATGCCGTGAGCACGGCCTCGGGCTTGACGCCGAAGGGAATGTCCTTGAGCGTGCCGCCGACGAACTCCACCATGAACTTGCGCACGCCCTGCGGACGCGGCTGGCCCGGCTGGCCGCCGCGGCCGATTCGCGTCGCCACGCAGCGCGCCAGCGGGCTGGGGAAGGGCTCTTCCGCCTGCCAATACAGGCGGTAGCGCAGGCTGTAGCTGCTGCCCTTGGTGGCGGGCGCGGCCGGCACCCAGAAGGCGACGATGTTGTCGTGGATCTCGTCGTCGGTCGGGATCTCGATCAGCTGCACCGAACCATCGCCCCAGTCGCCGAGCGGCTCCACCCACAGGCTTGGGCGCTTGTCGTACATCACGCCGTCCTGGTAATGGTCGAATGCGCGGTCGCGCTGCAGCAGGCCGAAGCCCTTGGGCGCGCGGTCGTTGAACTGCGAGGCGCGCGTGACGGCCGGATTGTTGAGCGGGCGCCAGATGCGCTCGCCACCGCCCGTCCACAAGGCCAGGCCGTCGGAGTCGTGCACCTCGGGCCGCCAGTCGATGCCGCGGGCGCCCAGCGTCTCGGAGTACCAGTACATCGAGGTCAGTGGCACCAGGCCCAGCCGGCCCACGTCGCGGCGCAGGAATAGGCGCTGCTCGATGTCCATGGTGACCGCCGCCTTGCGCTGCATGACGAAGCGGAAGGCGCCGGTGACGCTCGGACCTTCGAGCAATGCATAGACGACCACCGTGGTGTCGTCCTTCGGCGGCTCGAACCAGAAGCGGGTGAAGTTGGGGAATTCCTCCGGCCGGTCGGGCAGGGCCACGTCCAGCGCGATGCCGCGGGCCGAGAGGCCGTACTGGTAGAGCTCGCCGATGGCGCGGAAGTAGGAGGCGCCCAGAAAGGCGACCCAATCGTTCTTGCGCCAGTCCAGCTTGGCCTGGTCGCCCAGGCGGCTTTCCTGGAAGCGGAAGCCGGCAAAACCTGCGCCGTCGGGCAGTTGCCTGGCGGGACTGTCGGCCGGCATGTCGAAATAGGCGGTGTCGTAGACGATCTCGCGCGAGAACACATCGCCGCCCGCGTTCTCCAGCACATGCATGTGCACCGGCACCTGGAAGAAGCGGCCCAGGTGGAAGAAGGTGACCGGGAAGGCGCCCGGCCCGTCCTTGAACAGCGCGTAGTCGGTGTCGAAGCGGATCTTGCCGTGGGCGTCGTAGTCGATGCGCTCCAGCACCTCACGCGGCAGGCGATTCTCCTGCGCATAGGGGCGGCCAGCCAGCGCCTGCGCGTCGGCCACAAGGTCATCCCATGAGAAGGGTCGCGGCTGGCTCAGCTGCAGGGCCTTGGCGTTCTGTGCGGAGGCGGGCCGGCCCAGAAGACCCAGGGCGAAAGCGGCGGCGCCGGAAGAGACGAAGGAGCGTCGATCGAGCATAGGCAAGGAAGGTCGTTGTTCTTTTAAAGGTCGTAACCATACCGCGCTCCGGGATTCCCCTTATGTCGGAAATGCGCTTCGATGCATCCGGTTGCGTTTGGCGCCTTGGCGACGGTCCCGCGCGGCAGGCGCTCTTAAGCTGCGCCACCGAAGGAGACAGACACGCACATGGACACCTCGAACCTCTTCTCGCTCAAGGGCCGCACGGCCCTCGTCACCGGCGGCTCGCGCGGCATCGGCCGCATGATCGCCGAGGGCTACCTGGCGCAGGGCGCCCGGGTCTACATCTCGGCCCGAAAGGCCGATGCCTGCGACCAGACGGCGAAGGAGCTTTCGGCGCTGGGCCACTGCGTCTCGCTGCCGGCGGACGTGTCGACGATGGAGGGCGTGCAGGCGCTGGTCGCCGCCTATGCGAAGCACGAGGATTCGCTGGACATCCTGGTCAACAACGCGGGCGCGGCCTGGGGCGCGCCGTACGAGGAGTTTCCGGAAAGCGGCTGGGACAAGGTGGTGGACCTCAACATGAAGTCGCCCTTCTTCCTGACGCAGGCGCTGACGCCCCTGCTCAAGAAGGCGGCCACCGACCACCTGGCCAAGGTGATCCACATCGCCTCCATCGACGGCATCTCGGTCAACCCGTGGGAAACCTACTCCTACGCCGCCAGCAAGGCCGGCCTGATCCACCTGACCAAGCGCATGGCGCTGCATCTGGCGCCGCAGCGCATCGTGGTCAGCGCCATCGCCCCCGGCCCCTTCGCCTCCAGCATGAACAAGGAGGCCCGCGACCACGCCGAGGAGGTGGCCGACCGCGTGCCGCTGCGCCGCGTGGGCACACCGGAGGACATGGCCGGCGCCGCCATCTTCCTGGCCTCGCGGGCGGGTGACTACGTGGTGGGCTCCACGCTGGTGGTGGACGGCGGCTGCGCCTGGGGACGCTGAGGCGCCTTGCGGCGGGAGCAGGCCACCCGGGCCGCGGGCGGCCTGTGCCTGCCCCCACAATGCGGGATCGTGATCGACCCTCCGGCGACCCGCTCCGGTCCCGCGCGCGCCCATGACCTCCGTCCGCATCCCGCCCATCCAGTCCCTCCTGGCCTTCGAGGCCGTGGCGCGCCTGCGCAGCGTGACGCAGGCGGCGGCCGAACTGTCGGTCACGCCCAGCGCCGTGAGCCACCGCATCCGTCAGCTGGAGACGCAGCTGGGCCTGAAGCTCTTCGCCGCGCGCGGCGAGTTCCTGCCCTCGCCCGAAGGCGCGGCCTACCTGCTGCGGGTGCGCGAGGCCATGGCGGCGCTGCAGGACGCGCCCCGCCCGGCCCGCCCGGCGCCTGCCGCCACACGACTGCGGGTGGCCGTCACGCCCACCTTCTCGCGCCAGTTGCTGCTGCCCCGGCTGGCGCTGTTCCGGCATGCCTACCCGGACATCGAGCTGATGCTGCAGGTGGCCATACCCATCCACAACGTGACGGCCGAGGAGGCCGACATCGAGCTGCGATTCGGCGTCGGCCCCTTCCCGGACCGGGAGTCGATGCATCTGCTTTCCGACGAGGTGTGCCCCGTCTGCAGCCCCGAGTACCTGGGCGAGGCCGGTCCGTTCGACGGCGACTTCGACACCGAGGCCGAGATCGGCCGCGCGCACCTGATCCGCTCGCCGCTGGAGCCCTGGCGCACCTGGTTCCGCGCCTGCGGCATCGGCCTGCCCGAGCCCGCTTCCGGCAACCAGTTCAACGACCTGGGCCTGGTGCTGGACGCCGCTGTCGCCGGCTTCGGCGTGGCCTTGATGCGGCTCAAGCTGGGCCAGGGCTGGCTGGACAGCGGCCGGCTGGTGCGCCTGTCGCGGCGCAGCGTGCGCTCGCCGCACGACTACTTTCTCTGCTGGAAGCCGGGCACATTGGAGCGCTGGGAATGCGCCGCCTTCGTGGACTGGATCCGGCAGGCGATGCGGGACTGAGCCGACCTGCGCCCTTCTCAGCGCAGGCTGAACCTGTCGAACCACGTCTAGGACCGTTCGGGTTGGGCCAAACCCACGACCGTTCGGGCTGAGACTGTCGAAGCCCCGTCGCGCAGCCTTGCGCCGCGGCAAGCCGTGAAAAAGATTCATGCCCGCCGCGCGTCGTTTTCAGGCCCGCGCCCGCCGCCCGCTCCTACATTGGCGTCACGTCGCACGGCCGCCCCAGTGGGCCGCCGCACGCAGCGCACCGTCCACAACAACACGCAAGGAGACACAGCCATGCCCTGGCAGCAGATCTACGACCCCTTCGGCAACATGTTCATCTCCACCGCCCTCGCGGCGATCCCGGTGGTGGTGATGCTGGCCGCACTCGGCTTCTTCCACATCAAGGCGCACATCGCCGCCGGCATGGGCCTCGTCGCCGCGCTGCTGGTGGCCGTCTTCGCCTACGGCATGCCCGCCGACCTGGCCGGCCGCGCGGCGCTCTTCGGTGCCTTCACCGGCCTGCTGCCCATCGGCTGGATCGTGCTGAACATCATCTTCCTGCATCAGCTGACCGAGCAGAACGGCAGTTTCGCGGTGCTGCAGGATTCGCTCTCGGGCATCACCGAGGACCGGCGCATCCAGCTGCTGCTGATCGCCTTCTGCTTCGGCGCCTTCTTCGAGGGCGCGGCCGGCTTCGGCACGCCGGTGGCGGTGACGGCGGCCATCCTGATCGGGCTGGGCTTCTCGCCGCTGGCGGCCTCGGGCCTCTCGCTGATCGCCAACACGGCGCCGGTGGCCTTCGGCGCGCTGGGCACGCCGGTGATCACGCTGGCCAAGGTGCACGGCTACGACCTGATGGAGGTGACGGCCATGATCGGCCGGCAACTGCCCTTCTTCTCGCTGATGGTGCCCTTCTGGCTGATCTGGGCCTTTGCCGGCCGCAAGGCCATGATGGAGATCTGGCCCGCCATCCTGGTCACGGGCGTGAGCTTCGCGGTGCCGCAGTTCCTGGTGTCCAACTTCATCGGGCCGGAGCTGGTGGACATCATCGCGGCAGTTGTCTCGATGCTGAGCCTGGTGGCCTTCCTGCGGGTGTGGCAGCCCAAGCGCATCTGGACCTCGCCCTCGATGCGCGGCAACGACCCCAGCGCCGCCGAGGCCAAGCCGCCGCAACCGGTGCGTCAGCACAGCCGCGCCGCGCTGGTGCGGGCCTGGATGCCGTGGCTGATCCTGTCGGTGTTCGTCTTCGTCTGGGGCCTGCCGGCGGTCAAGACCTGGCTCAACGGCCTGTTCGCGCCCAGCTTCCCAATGCCGGGCCTGCACAACATGATCGACAAGATGCCGCCCGTGGTGACCACGCCCCACAAGGAGGCGGCCGTCTACGTGCTGAACCTGCTGTCGGCCACCGGCAGCGGCATCCTGCTGGCGGCGGTGCTCAGCGCCCTGCTGATGAAATACAGCCCGGTGGCCATCGTCGGCACCTTCTTCCGCACGCTGTGGATGGTGCGCTACTCGCTGCTGACCATCGTGCTGATGCTGGCGCTG
This sequence comes from uncultured Pseudacidovorax sp., assembly GCF_913773995.1. GTDB lineage: Bacteria > Pseudomonadota > Gammaproteobacteria > Burkholderiales > Burkholderiaceae_C > Xenophilus. The sequence continues at coordinate 1,929 of NZ_CAJYES010000046.1, read as the reverse complement.
GGCACGCTGACGCGCTTCTCGGGCACCGACACCACGCTGGGCCTGGCCTTTGCCAACACCGGCGTGCTGTATCCCTTCTTCGGCACGCTGATGGGCTGGATCGGCGTGGCGCTCACGGGGTCGGACACAGCGTCGAACGTGCTCTTCGGCGGCATGCAGAAAGTGGCGGCCGAGCAGTTGGGCCTGTCGGCCAACCTGATGGGCGCGGCCAACAGCTCGGGCGGCGTGATGGGCAAGATGATCGACGCGCAGTCCATCGTCGTGGCCTCCACCGCCACCCGCTGGTTCAATCATGAAGGCGATATCCTGCGCTACGTTTTCTTCCACTCGATCGCGCTCGCGGCGCTGGTGGGCCTGTACGTGACGCTGCAGGCGTACGTCTGGCCCTTCACCCTGACCGTGGTCCACTGAACAAGCCGGCCCGGCGCGCGCGTCGCGTACCGGACCCGTCCCTGCGAACAATCCATGACCGTCATCACCAACATCGAAGACCTGCGCGTGCTGGCGCAAAAGCGCGTGCCGCGCATGTTCTACGACTACGCCGACTCCGGCGCCTGGACCGAAGGCACCTACCGCGCCAACGAGGAGGACTTCCACAAGATCAAGCTGCGCCAGCGCGTGGCCGTCAACCTGGAGAACCGCAGCACCGCCACCTCCATGGTCGGCGCGCCCGTGAAGATGCCGGTGGCCATTGCGCCGGTGGGCCTGACGGGCATGCAGCATGCCGATGGCGAGATCCACGCGGCACGTGCGGCCGAGAAGTTCGGCATTCCGTTCACGCTCTCGACCATGAGCATCTGCTCCATCGAGGACATCGCCCAGAACACGTCGGCGCCCTTCTGGTTCCAGCTGTACATGATGCGCGACCGCGACGCCATGGCGCGCATGATCGACCGCTGCAAGGCCGCGAAGTGCAGCGCGCTGGTGCTCACGCTCGACCTGCAGGTGATCGGCCAGCGCCACAAGGACCTCAAGAACGGCCTGACGGCGCCGCCACGGCCGACGCTGAAGAACATCCTCAACCTGGCGACGAAGCCGCGCTGGGTCATGGGCATGGCACAGACGAAGCGTCGCACCTTCCGCAACCTGGTGGGCCATGTGAAGGGCGTGAGCGACATGAGCTCGCTGGCCGCCTGGACCAACGAGCAGTTCGATCCGCGCCTGTCGTGGGCCGACATCGAATGGGTCAAGCGGCAGTGGGGCGGCAAGCTGATCCTGAAGGGGATCATGGTCGAGGAAGACGCCCGCATGGCCGCCGACACCGGCGCCGACGCCATCGTGGTGAGCAACCACGGCGGCCGCCAGCTCGACGGCGCGCCCAGCAGCATCTCGGCCCTGCCGGCCATCGTGGACGCGGTCGCCCACCGGCTGGAGGTGTGGATGGACGGCGGCATCCGCAGCGGCCAGGACGTGCTCAAGGCCTGGGCCCTGGGCGCGCGCGGCACGATGATCGGCCGCTCGATGGTCTATGGTCTGGGCGCGATGGGCGAGGCGGGCGTGACGCGCGCGCTGCAGATCATCCACAAGGAGCTGGACACGACCATGGCCTTCTGCGGGCACACGCAGTTGCAGAACGTGGACCGGAGCATTCTGTTGCCGGGGACGTATCCGGTGGCTTGAGGTTGGGGGCTCAGGGTCCTGGATGTGCCTGGGGCCTCCTAGCCTCCTGGCCTCCTGGCTTTCTGGCTTTCTGGCTTTCTGGCTTTGAGGCGCCGCTTCAACAAGGGCCGGGCAGGTTTCGTCGTGGACGATGGTCCGGCCCTGGTGCCGGTGAGGGCGTGATGGTCGATCGGCTGGCATGAGCGCCCTGCAATCTCAGGAGGGCGTTTGCTGGTGGGCGGCCGTCTTGCACCGGCTCTCGCAGTGCACCCCCACGTCTCCCGCGCGGCGGGGTCGGGGCCTGGGGGCCGCGGGCGATTTCTGAAAAAG